>JAZDNN010000001.1:0-21005 GCA_043799675.1 Candidatus Aenigmatarchaeota archaeon
GATAAGAAAGGTGATGGACAATCCCGCCGGGGCCGAGGTAATGGGCAAGGCGGCGAGGGCAAGATGCAAAAGGCTCTATTCAGCGGATAACATAAGACAAGAGCTGCTCAGCGCCTATTCAGAAGCGTCACGTTGAGATGCCTTCGAAAATTTTACGGTCGCTTCAAGACCGCGACTGATGTCCCATTCCGGTTTCCATCCGAGGAGCTTCCTTGCAAGCGAGACGTCCGCACAGGAATAGCGCACGTCACCCTCCCTTTCGGGCCCATGGGTGATTTCGGAACGGGAGCCGGTCAAGTCAAGAATCTTTTTTGCAAGCTCGTTTATCGTGACGGAATGTCCGGTCCCTATATTAAGCACCTCACCGGCCGTCTGCGCTTTGGCGGCGGCAAGCATGGCCTCGGTAACGTCCTCGACGTAAACGAAATCCCTGGTCTGGTCCCCGTCGCCCTGTATGGCCACTGTCCGGTTCGTCAGAGCTGCCTTCAGGAAGCGCGGCACCACCGCATAGCTTGATTCCGGATTCTGCCTAGGGCCGTACACGTTGAACAGCCTGAGCGAGACAGTTCCCATCGCATGCTCCTTGGCGTACATGGACATCAGCGATTCGACCGCCAGCTTTGACACGGCATAGGGCGAGCGGCAATCCGGCCCCATCTCCTCCCTGAGCGGCGGCTCCGCTATCCCATAGATTGCCGCACTGCTGGCGAACACCACCTTTCGAACATTGTTCGCGAGGGCGGCCTCAAGAACGTTCAGCGAGCCCGAGAGGTTGACGTCGAACGTCTCGCGGGGGTTGCTGATGCTGGCGGGGACAGAAGATATGCCGGCAAGATGGAACACGACATCGGCACCCTTCAGAAGGGGAGCCAGCCTGCTCTTCAGCCTGACGTCCAAATCATGAAAGCCGATGCGCTCCCTGAGAGGAGCAAGGTTGCCGAGGTTTCCCGAGCCCAGGTTGTCCATGACCGTCACTTCACAGCCTGAATCGAGGAGCTTCCTGACCAGCGCGGAACCTATGAAGCCCGCGCCCCCCGTAACGACTGCACGCATACTTCCACTACCAAGAAAAGACTTAAAACGTTAGCAGACGGCAGCTCCAGCTGTACCCTCGATACATTCGCTTAAAAACGCGACCCATCGCAGCATTGTCATGATAACCGAACTTGTCTGGATGATGTCTGCTTTTTTTGTTGGGGAGCTGGTGCTTTGGTCGGTCTTCTCGGCCTTTTTATCGTCGAAACCGGCGAAAGTCCGGCCGAACGGATATCCTTCCGTGAGCGTCATCATTCCGGCGTGGAATGAGGGGAGCGTCATACGGGAGAAGTTGTCCAACGTGCGCTCCCTGGATTATGCCGGCAAGATTGAAGCTATAGTGGTCGACGACCGTTCGGATGACGACACTATCGGGGCCGTGAATGAGGTGGCGCGGGAATGGCCGGCAGTGAGACTGGTGAAACATGCCGACAGAAAAGGCCAGGCGGCCGCATTCAACAGCGGGGTGGCAGAGGCAAAAAATGATTTCGTGCTGCTTTCGGATGCGGACAGTTTTCTGGACAGGGATGCCCTGAAGAATGCTGTATCTTCATGGAGAGAAGGAACGGTCGTAATAGGGCGCATCAGAAAAATCAGGGGCGGCAGGGGGATTGCCGCAAGATTGAACGAGCTCGGTTGGTTGTTCACTGCTCTCAGACAGAGTGCCGAGGGTCAGATGGACAGCACGCTCCCGGCGTTCACACCGTTTACCTTAATGAAAAGGGCGGATTGGCCCAAGCTGAACGAGGATTCCGTAGCCAACGACCTGAATCTTGCATTGAAAGCGAGAAGGCAAGGTTTGAGGGTGGTTTCCGAGCCCTCTGCGACGCTTGAGCTGGCAAACCCGACCGCCTTTGAGGGTATATACAGGCAGAAAAGCAGGCACGTAAGCGGAGGCGTAAAGGAGCTGTTAAAGAACGCAGGAAAGGGATTCGGCAGGAGCTGGTTCGGTTTACTTATCCTGCCACGGTTCGTTTACCATACGATTCTCAAGCAATTCGTCGCGCTCGGGGTGTTGGCGGGATGCGCAATCGTCCTTTTCATGCAGCCAGGACAGTTCCTGCAGATCGTTCTGTGTCTTGCCGCAGGCATAACCTTTTCAAACCTGATACAGGCGGCCGCTTTGGTGAGAAAATGGAATTATGGGAAAGGCATGCTTGCGTTAGCTGCCATAAGGCCGTTTCTGCAGCTTTCGGTCCTGACAATCAGCTTTACCGCGATGTTCAGGCGCGGAGGCGTGCTGTGGAGGAAGGTCTGATGATAACCATAGCCATAACCGCGTTCAAGGAACCGGCCAGCATACGGAAGGCGATAGAGGCGATAACGTCGCAGGACATAAGCGAGGAATACGAACTGATATGCTCATGCCCGGATGATGAAACTGCGGCAGTCGTGAAGGAATATTCAAAATACAATCCGGCGATAAAACATCTCAAGGACCCGGGATGCGGGAAGTACACGGCGCTGAACCTGATATTCAGTCATGCGAAGGGAAGAATAATCATAATGACTGACGGGGACGTCTGGCTGACACCAGGCTCCGTAAAGGAGATGATTGCCCCTTTCGATGACGCCAAAGTCGGGCTTGCAACCGGCAGGCCGGTATCCGCAAATCCCAGGGACAACATGTGGGGCTACTGGTCGCATTTGCTGACCGAAGCAGGGGCGCATCCGATACGCACGGACAAGGTAGCCAAAGGTGAGCCGTTTTCAATAAGCGGCTACCTGTGGGCGGTGAGGAAGGGAGTAATAGATAAATTGCCCCTGGATGTCGCGGAAGACGCGATTGCACCTTACCTTGCACTTGCGAAGGGCTGGAAAATAGCATACGTACCGAAAGCAAAAGTGCTTGTCAAGTACCCTACAAATTGGCATGACTGGTACACGCAGAAAGTAAGGAGCATACGCTGCAGCAAGAATCTCAGGAAATACGTCGATGCCAGGTACATGCGGACATTCGGAGCGGAGGCGTCGGCTGCAGGCAGGGCGTTGCATTATTCGGAGTCGTTCAGGGAACTCGTTTGGACGTTCATGTTGATTGCGGCCAGGACCGCCGCATGGGCCGGGGCCTGGCTCGAAAATGCCATGAAAGATTACGGCGAAGGTTGGGAAAGGATAGAATCAACGAAATGATTATGACAGGCTGTAATATAGTTTTTTGATGTATTTTCTTGCTGGAGATTTGTTCACCAGTCTTATCATCCGTCTGATCAAGGGATTACCGAGCACCATGAAAGGCCCGCTGAAACCTATGTCGAATTTTACGGCCTTCAGCACCGCGCTCCTCATGAATATGGTGTATTGGAGGGCATCGTGAACGGCCTCTATGCCGCTCTTGGAAAAATTCTCAAGCTTCAGGTGAGATTCGTAGGAATAGACGTAGTCCTTCCACTTCTCCGTTTCTATGATGTTCCTCTCCTTGCAATAGTCGTAGAGGAACGTCTTCGGCAGCGGGGAAGTGAGGGTGACCTGCGCCTCGTCCGGTCTGGCATCCTCCAGTATCCTTATGGTGTTCCTTACGCTTTCCATGGTCTCCGTGGGCGAGCCCACCATAAGGAAAGCAAGCCCTTTCATTCCCGCGGCGTGCACGTCCCTGAAGGCACTGATTATCTTCTCCCTGCTCACCCCTTTCCTGAGAATCTCGTTCCTGATGCGGTCATCCCCGCTCTCAACTCCGATGCTTATTTTCGTGCAGCCAGCCCTTTTCATCAGTTTCAGCGTTTCCATGTCTGGCATGGTGTCCGCGCGGCTGCTTGCCGTCCATGTGATGCCCATGTTCTTTTCCAGGAAACTGTTGCAGAGTTCCACCAGCCATTCCTTGTCATAGGTCAGACCATCGTCGGTGAAACGGACCTGGTTTACACCGTAAACCTTCCTGGTATTTTCTATCTCTTCCATGACGTTCCTTACGCTCCTTCTCCTTACCGCGACACCGAAAAGCCTCCTGAGCGTCGGCTGGCAGAACGCGCAACTGAACGGGCAGCCCCTGCTGGTTATCATGCCCATGGAGCCCGATGTGAAATAGTCTCTGGACAGCAGGGTTCGGTCGGGAAAAAGGACGTTATCCAAGTCGTGTATGTAATGCTTCTTCTCGTTTATGATTATGTTACCGTCCTTCCGATAACCTACCCCGTCTATTTCCCCAAGCCTGTCCGGGTTTTTCATAATCTCTATTATAGTTTTCTCGCCTTCGCCTATGACAACTATATCCACGCCGTTCTCCAGCGTTTCCCTGGGAAATATCGTGGCATGGGGACCGCCGGCTATCACTTTCCCGTCCGGGACGGCCTTTCTATACGCTTTGATGACCTCGAACGCGGAATCGGCAAATGCGGTGAATAGCGAAATCATCAGCAGTTCCGGTTTTTTGTCTGCCAGCATTTTGTTCGTTTCCTCGATTGACGTGATGGTGCCGTCTATGAAATCAAAAGCGTAATTGTTGCTTTTCAATGCGGATGCTATGTAAAGAACCCCCAGAGGGGTTGAGAAATTCCTGAAAACGTATCTCGGCCATACCAGTGCGATTCCCATGTGTCGTTCTTGCATCCCAAATGTATTTAAGGGCAATGCCCCCTTTTGGTCAAATCCTCACAACGAGCGGTAGACGGAAACGAGCTGCTTGGTGGCGACATCCAGGTTGAAACGCGTTTCAACGTCCTTCCTTCCGGCGGCACCCATCATTTTTGCCGTGTCAGGATTTTCCGCCAGCGAACGCAACCGGTTCGAATAACCTTTGATATTGCCGAATTCTGTCAGATAGCCGTTCTTTCCGTTCTTCACTATATCGGGTATCCCACCGACCGCGAACGCCATCACAGGGCGACCCATTGCCATTCCTTCAAGCAACGAATAGCCGAAAGGTTCCTTTTCGGATGTCAGGCATACGACATCAGCTGCGGCGGCCGCGTCCTTTATCCGTTCGTTCGGCATCGGGCCGGTGAACGTGACGTTCCTTATGCCCAGTTCGCGTATCACCGAGTCGACCCTCGCCTTCTCTCCGGGTTCATGCGGACCAACCACAAGCAACCAGCTTTT
Source organism: Candidatus Aenigmatarchaeota archaeon (assembly GCA_043799675.1). GTDB lineage: Archaea > Aenigmatarchaeota > Aenigmatarchaeia > Aenigmatarchaeales > JACQIB01 > JAZDNN01. The sequence continues at coordinate 5,071 of JAZDNN010000001.1, forward strand.
CGGGACGCTTTTCTGCAGCTCGGAAAATATCCTGGCCAGCAGGTCTATGCGTTTCATGCGGAAGACGCGGCCGATGTGCGCCACCACGAACGCATCCTGCGGTATTCCGTTAGCTCTCCTGAAGGCCGCATCGTCGGCGTTCCGGTAATTGGAAAGGTCCAGAGAGTTCGGAATCACGGTGATTTTTTCCGGATTCACACCGAACTCCTTGATTAGCAGCTGTTTTCCGAACGTTGTCAGGGAAATTATATGCGCGCTTTTCCTGACCACGCCGGCTCCGAGAGGGTTGAAAAGAACGTGATGGATGAATGCCCGCGAGGCGTTAGGGTAACAAGGCGTCCGTTGTGTGAAAAGGAAAGGGATGCCAAGCTTCTCGGCTACCTTCAACGATTGCCACGATATCGGCTGGTAGTATTCGTTCGAATGTATGATGTCCGGTCGGGATTCCATAAGAATGTCCCGAAGATCCGACGGATAGACAAAGCCCTTCACCTTCCACGCGATGCGGAAGCGCCGGATGTCCCAGTTTTCCGCCAGCTTTTCGTGTTTTTGCAGGTCGTTTTCCCTGCCGGAAAAATACTGGTAGGATGCACGGTTGGACGCGTATGTGGTGACGTTCACATGTTCGCGAAGACGATTGAGCTGGTGCCATATGGGGCCGCGGTAGTAGGAATCGAAATAGGTGGTGACGAAACCCAGATGCATAACACTGCTCGAGCGGTGCGCTATAAAAACCTTCCCCAGTTACGGTACAACATTTCTATAGAATCTTATATACCGTGATGCCGGATGTACCGAATGTGACCGTTCCGTCGTAAACTTTTTTGAAGTGCGGGGAACCGTCCAGGTAACTGACAAACTGCGTAGGGGTTATTTCAGCGGAGGTCCCCTGGTTCGATACGGTAAACTGTTCTATGACTATGTAGTCGAACCCGTGCAGCTTAAGGTGCTCATAAGAAGTGTCATTATGCGTATCCCTGATATCACTTTGGTCCGGCAGACCCCCGCTAAAGACCTTCCGTTCGGACTGATAGGCTATCTGGTGGCCGTAAATACCGTAAATTATGGAATCCGTCGGCGTGTTTGCCTTGATCCATTGACAGCCCGTAACAAGCCCGTCCAGATTATGCTTCACACTCAGCATGACATCCAGTTTCTGGACGGCATAGAAACCGATGCCGGAAATTATTAGAATCGCGAATATCACAGCCAGCCAGGTCCCTTTGGTTTTCAGAAAATTATAGACTCCTGCCACGAACGTTCCGCCAAGGACCGCTATTCCCGGGAAGCCGAACAACGTGTTCCGAGGGACGTCCTCGGCGCGCCCGTTCATGTAAAACATAACCAGGACAAGCAGCAATACAAGAGGGATGAAGACCGCCCATATCTTGTTCTTCCTTACGAAGCCCAGGCCGAGAATTGCCAGGATTGTTGCGACCAGCCCGAACGCGAAGTCGGAGTATGCCACCAGGCCGGTCTTTATCACGGATACGGCACTGCTTGAGGACGCTTCGGCCTGCGGGAGCGCCAACCCAAGGCTAGGAATGGTGACGTCCACTACCGGCAGGCATCCCGAACCGTAAACACCGCTTATCGAAAAGTTGCCGCAAATAATGAACGTGCGAAGCACGGCGGGCGAATACAAGGCAGCGGCTATGATGCAGATGACCAGCAGCTCCTTCCATCTCGGCCGTGCGGTCAGGAACCATAAGATGACAAGGAACGGTATCACAAGCAAGCCGCTGGTATCGGTCAGAAGCGCGAATCCGGCGGCCACCCCGGTCATTGCGACATGCTGCTTTTTTCCGCTTTCAAACGCGAGCACACCGAAGTATGCGGCCACGGTGAACCACAGCATGAGGGAGCCTTCCACGTAGTTCAGAACGCCGCCGTAAGATGCGACCCCGGGCAGCGATACCAGTATCAGCTCTGATGCGAGAGCGGTCCCGGTTCCCAGCGTCCGCCTGACCAGAAGGTAAAGCACAAGTCCGGACAGCACCGGCATGAGCGTCATCAGAATCTTTATTCCCGTCTCGCCGCCGATTGCAAAGGCCCACGCATCCTGAAAGAACCATAGCGGTTGCTTGGCCATGGGAAGATGATATATCGCGGTCTCATGGAGCGGGTCATAATTCGGAAAGACGCCAGTCTCCACCATATAGCGGGCCACGCCCGCATACCAGCCCTCGTCTCCGAACACAATCGGACTGTTCAGCGTCACGCTCAGGTAACCGATGACGGCCACCAGGGCTATAATCACTGCAAGCGTGTTTGCGGATATTCGCACGGGAGGAGTTATCAGCGAAGTTTTAAAAGCTACTGGAGCTTCTAGGGAATGATGAGACGCGGGTCCGTCATCCTTGCCGCGGTGCTTTCGCTTTCCTTTCTGCTCAGGTTGGCAATAGCATTTCAACCGATTGACACGCTTGCAACCAAGACGCTCCAGGACGACTCCTATTACGGTTTCGGCATCGCAAAATCGATTGCGGCAGGCGGCGGAATGACATACGACGGCTTCGATGAGACCAACGGCTTCCAACCGCTGTGGACACTGATGATTTCCCCGGCATTCATGCTGTTATCCGGCGCCGATCCGCCGATAACCGCAGTGCTGCTGATTGCGGCCGCCGTGGATACCCTTGCGGTCGCGGCCTTGTATCTCCTGGGAAGGGATGCGTTCGGAAAACGTGCAGGTCTGGCAGGGTCGGCACTGTACGGGCTGAATCCTTTCATAGCGATGCAGACGATGTCGGGCATCGAAGTGCCGCTGGCAGTGCTGACGGTCGTCCTGTGTTTTCAGCTTTACCATAGGACAAGAGAAGACCTCAGTAAGGGCAGGGCGGCGATGCTGGGCGTTTTCATCGGAAGTGCGATGCTGACCAGGATGGATTCCGTCTTCGTACTTGCAGCAATAGCGGCGGCAGAGCTGTGGCGTGGCAGGAGAAACGTTCCCTCTACCCTCCGGACCCTGGCCATAGTCGGTGCCGTGGCGGCGACGGTTGTAGCTCCCTGGCTGCTGAGGAACATCCTTGTTTTCGGGAGCATCTCGCAGTCAAGTGCGACCGCAAACTATTACATATATCATGGCGTGACGGTCCCGCTGGCCGGTTATTACGGCACGGAAGATATTTTTTCAATAATCGCAAACAACGCGTACCGGGCGGCCGGTTCCATTGCGAACCAGTTCGGGTTCATCATTAACAGCCCGTTATCAGCAATACCCGTGATGATGATTTTTGCCGGATTGCTCGCGTGGGCGGGAAGCAGAAAGATGCCTACGGTCCCGGTTTATGCGGCAGCCGTGTTCGCCTTCTACATACTCTTCATGTGGGTGGTGCAGATACGGTATTTCACGGCAACGGTCGCATTGTTCTCGGTTTTGGCGGCAGCCGGTCTGCATGAATTCAGGCCGCGCCTGTTGCTGCCGGCAGTTGCGGTCATTCTGGTATTCATGGCGGCATCCGGATGGGTCCAATGGCAGGCCGGCTATTACAACTGGGCAAGCGAGACGATGAAGGAGACCGCGTGGATAGGGAACAACACGCAACCCGATGACGTGATAGCCGCATTCAACTCCGGAATGATATCGTATTATTCCGGCAGGCACACCGTGAATCTCGACGGCGTGGTCAATTCCGAGGTGCTGCCGTGGATTTCCAATCATTCCGTCGCGGCCTACATGCTGGAGAAGAACGTGACCTATTGGGTGGATACCGACCCGTTCAACAGGGCGGTGGCGCAGAAAATAACCGACGGAGAGCCATATGACATCATTACAGACAACAAATGGAGCGAGGCGTTAGGTGATTCAACAGGGAAATTCCGCCTGCTTGAACAGCATCACCTGATGTACAGGCAGCTCTCCGGTGCGACGGAACCGGTCGTATTCTTCCGCGTGAAGGTCGCCTGAACACAGGCAGGTCGCGTTTATAACATTTTCGGGTCACCTATTGGTCTATGGAAGGACGATGTCTGTGAAAGTATTGTTGATAAGGCCGCCGTCGAGCCAGGGAGAACTGACGAAGACCTCGCTGTCGCAACACCCCATCAATCTGCTGTATCTTGCCGCTTACGTCAGGCAGTACGGTCATACGGTAAAGGTGATTGATTACGAGGCCGAAGGGTTCGATATCGAAACGATACTTGCTTTCGGTCCGGACATAGTCGGCATAACCGCGATGACCCCCCTCGTCAAGGCGGCGGCTGACATAGCGGGAAAGATAAAGGAAAGGATGAACCCCCTGATGGTCGTCGGCGGAAACCACGTCACGGCGATACCAACGGAGACTTTGGAAGAGTTCCCGGTATTCGACATAGGCGTGGTCGGCGAAGGCGAGGAAACGCTCAAGGAGATATGCGGCGGCAGGCCCCCGAAGGAAATAACCGGCATCGTCTATCGGGACGGGAATAAAATAACCGTAAACGGGACGCGGCCGCAGACGGATGACATAGATTCGCTGCCGTTCCCTGCCAGGGACCTCATAGACATGAAGAAATACAAGGGGGCATCCACACCCGGCCTGTCAAGGGAGTTCCTGAACATCACCGAACTCTACATAAACCGCGGGTGCAGCTGGGGGCTGTGCACTTTCTGCGCCTCCATGGCCATGCACCACAAGTTCAGGATGCGTTCCATCGATAATGTCATGGGGGAGGTCAGGGAATGCATCGACAGGTACGGTATCAATCATTTCACCATAGACGATGACACGCTCACGACCTCAAAGGAAAGGACCATGGAATTCTGCGACAAAATAAGACCGCTGAAAGTGACATGGGACTGCGATTCAAGGGTCACCGTCGACAAGGAGATGCTCCAGCGGATGAAGGATTCGGGATGCAAAAAAATCGCTTTCGGCGTGGAATCCGGCTCCCAGCGGATACTGCAGCTGATCAAGAAGGGCATCACGATCGGGCAAATCAAGGACGCGTTCAGGTGGTCCAAGGAAGTCGGAATCGAGACGTCCGCCTTTTTCATGATAGGCTCCCATCCCGACGAGACCCGCGAGGACCTGGAGGCGACGAAGCGGCTCATTGCCGAGATAAAGCCCGATTTCATAACCGCCTCGATTGCCGTCCCCTACCCCGGCACCGAACTGCGGAAACAGATGAAAGCGAGGAACCTCGTTTTCAGCGACGATTGGGCCGCGTACGCGTTGTACAACATCTCACCCGTCTGGAGGACAACGCATTTCTCCTCGGACGAACTTCTGAAGACGCAGATGGAAATGATAAAGAATTTTTACATGAGACCGAGCTATGTGATAAGGCGGTTGCTCAGGGTGCGAAGCATAGGGGAAATGAAGTACTGGGCAAAGGCTTTTTTCGGCGCCAGGAAGACCGTATTGAAGAAATGAACGGATTGTTTTCCTAATTCGCGGCCTTCCTGAACACAAGGAACCAGCCGGTGCTGAATCTCGGAAAAAGCGAACCCAGCTTCTTATCCAGTCCGTAGAACGGCCTATAATCCCTTATCGCCCATCCTATCGCTTCGGACAGCATGGGTCTCGGTTTCATCTCCAACAGGGTGAACCCGTGTTTTTCCGCCATGCGTACGAATTCCGAGGGGTTCCACCAGTGTCTGTGGTCCTCCAGACGGAAGAAGAAGTTCAGGACATTCCATGCGGAAAAATAGTTCGGGTTGGATACGACCAGCAGACCTTCCCGCTTGAGCGAATCGCTTATCCGCTTGAGGCAGGCGTCCGGGTGCACAAGGTGCTCGATTATATCCAAGGCAATCACGACATCGAATTTCTTCCCTGTTTCGAACGTCTCGGCGTCCCCGACGTTGAATGTCGCATTCCCCAAGGTCGACCTCTTAGCTTTTGCTATCCTTTCCGGATTCCTGTCTATTCCGTGAATTTTCCACCCCTTGTCCGCGAAGAAGGAAAATATTCCGAATGCACAGCCCACGTCCAGCAGGTCAATATCGCCCTTCCCGTATTTTCTCACCATATCGCTTACGGACTCGTACTTGTACAGGATATCGTACCGAACCTTCGTTCCGGTTATTTTTTCATACGTACTGGCGTCCATCATTCAAACGACCTGGTATATCTTGACCTCGGAATTGCTGAAGACGTTCCTGAAGTGCTGCAAACCCTCACCTTCAAGGAAGTACATTCGCGTGAATAATGAGTTCCTGAGACTGGGGGGGATGACTATTATTGCGCTTCCTCCGGGGGCTATCCAGACAGTATACGGGAGCGTCTGATTGTTCAGCCTGAGGTTGGACGAGGTTACCATGGATTTTACGGAATCTATGTCTGCCTGACTCACCGTGGTGGCCTTCCCGTTCATTATTATCTCCTGCATCGGATAGGCGTTGCGGCCCTGTATGACCACAGGTACCGGCCCGAAGCCCGTCGTCTGTATCACATCTATTCCGTTGTAATCCAGTAGCACCGATTGCCCGTCTTGGGATTGCTTGGCGCTACTGTAGCCAAGCTGGCTGAAAAGCTCGCATTTTGCGTCCGTCTTGGGATCGCAACCGGTCCCGAAATACTGCAGCCACTGGAACTTGCTGACAAGGTCGTTGCTGGCTATCCAGTATATTTCGGGACTGGTTCCCTGGTACTTGCGCAGAATCGAGACGGCCTCGTTCTCGTCCGATGTGACAAAAACCTTTCCGAGATCTGTTATGCGGTCGTTTATGGTGTACTTGCATTCGTTGCCGCAGTGCGCACCGTCGGCTATGACCCTCCGTTCGCCAAGCCCGGTTATCATATGTCCCGGGTCCCACCAGGTGCCGACGAGGCTGTTCTCAGGAGTGGTACGCAGATACGCCCAGGCGGCTTCCCAGTTCTGACTTATATCCGGTCCGAGATACTGCGACATGACAAGGCCTGCAGACAGTCCGGCAGCACCTATCAGGAAACCAAGGCCCAGCACAATGGAGCGCTGGAACGAAGCCGATTTCGTATTGATTATCAAATGCCCGAACCCAACCCCCGCCGCGACCAGCAGAAGACCGGAAGAGAACTCGGTGAAACGTATGCCGCGGGTCACCGCGAAAATCCCTGTCCCGGCCAGCGAAAGCAGGAACGCGAATTCCGCCTTGTCCCTGCGCCAGGTACCAACGGCCCCTGCCAGAATGACCCCTACGAGGGCCAGCATCATCATGTTGTCAACCGTTCCGTCGCCGCTGACAAAGCGCCCGACCGCCGTCATCCAGGTCGACGGGTCCAGCATGTCGACGGTCTGAAGCTCCGCAATGCTTATGTTCACTATCCATACTTCGGCATGCTGGGCGAATCCTATCAGTCCGGACAGGTCGCTCAATGCGTTGCCTCCGAACACGGTAACGCCTACAAGAATAGCGACAAACAGGGCGGCAAGGGTAGCTGCCATGCCGCGGATCTGTTTCCATTCCTCCCCGCGGACACCCGTTTTGTTCCTGCTTTCCCTGATGAACGTGACGATGGCATACAGCATGACGGCACCGGCCAAAATGATGAAAGTGAACCAATACATGGCCCAGGCGATGGCGAACGTGAGGAAGCATCCGGCAGCCAGGCAGAGGTTTGCTGGCGTGCGCTTCCTGAGCGCGACCACTCCCGCCCACAATGTGAGAAGGATGAAGAATATCGCAAGCTGGTCGGTGTCAAAACTGGCACCGAAAGTTCTGGTGAGTATTTGCGGCGCGGAGCCGACGAGCGCAGCCGAAAGCAAGCCGCCCCATCTGTTTGAAAGGGAGCGGGCAAGCAGGAAGGCAGGAATCACCGCCGCCGCCCCGTATACCGCGGAAGCCCATGAAGCGGTGGTCATGAGACCCCAACCAAACCCCTTCATTACCCACCAGATCGCAGCCGTCATATAGAATATGAACGGGGAATATCCGAAGACGGGCCTTCCCGTATAATAACTGAGTTCGTCCCATGCCGGCAGGATGCCGTGCTCGGCGAAATATCGCGTGAACCTGTACTGGAAAATAGGGTCGAAGCTCAGCAGCCTGTCCGGCTGGTTGTTCACGGCGCGTATCCACCAGCTGAAAACAAAGATGATTGCCAAAGCGGCCGCCACCGCAAGCAGCTTCAATCTCGGGTCTTCAATCTTCAGAGCCAACTTCAATCAAACCAACTTAGAACTAAGAGGGAACAATGCTTTTAAATGTGAGCGAACGGCGGACTACCAGTCCATGTCCTCTTCTTCCTCAGTCGCTTCCACGGTCGGCTCCTCGCCCGTTACCTCTTCCTCAGGTTCCTCGGACACTTCCTTCACTTGCTTCTTTGCCGCCTTTTTTTCCTTAATGGCCATCATATCACCTCTTGCGATGCACGCTGCACATGTATATAAAGTTTTTGGTTTTCCGTCCTAGAAGGGCCAATACAGGACCCAGACAGTCGCACAAACGACCAGTTCCGCAACAATCAGGAAAAGGACTATCCTCTTTTCAGTGAGATGCCCGATCCGCATCATCACATGCGTGAGTGAATAGACCTTCGGATACGGCAGTGCCAGCGTTCCGTCCTGCCGAAGGATACCGAAACTCTGCCTCTTGAAGCAGCCCCGCGATTTGAGCATGAGTTCAAGGAACCAAGGTGCGAACGAAAGGACGGCGAACCTTTCCATATTACCTATGACGGCCACCGTGGCCACGGCCGCGCCGATTATGTACGATACGCTGTCACCCGGCATTATCCTTGCGGGATACCTGTTCCAGACGAAGAAGCCTGCCAACGCTCCCGCGAGCGGAAGGGCAATGGTCATTGCGGCCGTTTGCCCGTTCACCGCCGCAAAAAGGCCCAGGCTCCCCAGCAACACTGCACCGAGACCGACCTCAAGACCGTTCAGACCGGCCAGCATGTTGGTGGCATTCGATGCGCCGACCACCGCGAGAGGAACGAGCAGGAGGGGGAAAAGTATGCCGAAATTTATTGCACCGAAGAACGGGACAACCATCGTTGCCTCTCCCGCCATGATGGCCATGAGAGGGATTGCGGCCGGAACCATCAGCAAGGGCTTGGCCCATTGCGGGAGGCCTATCCGTTTGAAGCCCGTCTTTCCGTCCGTCTTCTTCAGCATCGAGAAGAGGTCGTCGAAGAATCCGATGAACGCGGCTATGAGAATCGTTGAAAGCGCCGCCAGCGCGGCCGGCAAGTTTTCAAATCCGCCGTAGACGAACACCTTCATCCAGATGAACCCGAAGGAACCTATCAGGGCACCGCAAAGTATGGCCACCCCTCCGCTCTCCGCTATCCGCGGCTTCGTGGCCTTGTGTATATCCACGCCGGTCAGGCCTATCCTCTCGTTGAAGGCTATCAGTTTCGGAGTCACGGCCGCGGTTGTCGCGAAAGCCAGGATCACGGCTATCAGCAAAGTAAACGACATCCCGATAGAACGGTTCCCTACTTTTAAACTTCTCGGAATCAGCGGTTCACCCGCGCTTCAGCCGCCACTTCAGGCCTTCATGCGTTATGAAGAACAGGATTCCCGCGACCATGCGTACACCCCGCAAAAAACCGGATTTGTGGTTGTATCTGACGATGACGGGCACGTTGGCTACCCTGAGCCCGTTCTTCACGGCATCGGCCAGCATGCCGTTCTCGATTATGTATCCGCCGTGGAAGTTCAGCTTGGAGGACACGCTTTCCCTGACTGCTATAAGGCCGCAGTTCGTGTCAGACAGGTGCGTACCGAACATCAGGTTGAAGTCGGTCTTCCACACCCAGTTCCCCAGCCGGTGGCGCAAGGGCACCTTTGACCAATCGCGGGAACCCATTACAACGTCCGCCTTTCCTTCTATCAGCGGTTCCAAGACCTTGAGTGCCTCCCGCGGTTCGTACTGCATGTCCGCGTCCATTATGACCACAAATTCCGCTCGCTTTTCCAGGGCGGTAAAACCGGTCCGCAAACCTTCCCCCTTGCCGCGGTTGGAGCCGTGCTTCACCACCTCGGCGCCCGCAGCCTTGGCCAGCTCGGCCGTTCTGTCCTTGGAGCCGTCATCAACCACCAGAACGATGTCCGCCCAGGGTTTGCAACCCCTGACAAGCTCGGCGATGTTTTTCTCCTCGTTGAACGCGGGAACCAAAGCGGCAATCTTCAGCATACAACCGCTTCGGTTCAGAGATTTTTAAACGCCATTAACACGGACAGTTCCCGGCCCGCCCTTTACGCCTTCAATCACAAACTTCACCGGCAGGAACCTCTCTATCACCGCGGCGTTCGCAATCACATGGTCGGTAATCTCGCTGACCTTCAGGCTGCCCTTTCCGGCAAGGGCCATGTAGGGCAGCAACATGTCGGCGGCATGCCTGTCGACTGCGCCCCTTGAAAATTCATTCAGCAGCATGTGTGCGGCGTCCTTGCCGACCTGCTCCGCGGCCCTTCCGAGTTCCCCCAGGCAGTCGGCACCGAGCAGCGAGTTTGCACAGTTCGCCACAAGCAGGATGCCGGAGCCCGTGGAAAAGGTATCCACATACTTGGTTTCCACCGCGAGTTCGGCACTTAGTCTCTCGGCAAGGGCGCGCGCCGCCCCGTCCGCCTGCCGTTCCGCGACGTTCTGCCTCTGCAGGTTTGCCGAGGCAACCGAAAGGATGAATATCTCTTTCAGTCCGCCGTGGTCGGCCAATTCAAACGGTCTAGCCTTCAGCGGCTTCAATACGACTTCCACATCCGCACCGCCCTTCGGGTACAGGCCGTCCTTGACGATTTTGATTGTAGATTTCTCCCCCAACAGAGGGAAAAAGACACGGGACAAATACTCCACGGGCGGCGCCCACTTGCCCCAGGTCCCGCCGCCCTTGATGCTCATCGAAAAGCCCTTCTTCGATTTCGCCGAAGCGAGGAGAATCGCCTGGAGGACGAGGCCAATCGAGCCTGCCGTTGATATCCTGACTTTCAAGTCATGCGGGTCGATCTTTCCGGGTTCGAACTTGAGCGTCCTTGAACCGAGCTCAAGACCGGAGATCTTGGCGTTGCAAAGCTCGCCGATGGAATAAATCCCTTCTATGTGCTGGACCTTCAGGCCGGGTTCCGGTCTCGCGCCCCGGATGTTGGTAAGCTCCACGGGTTTGCCGGTGAGGCATGACAGAGCAACAGCCGTTCTCACCAATTGTCCGCCGGCCTGTCCGCCGTCTATCATCACCGCTTTTTCCATCATCAATTTCAATTCCCTTATCACAGCCTTCAGGCCGAATCATAAAAGCCTTTCGTAGACGCCCAGCACCTTCTTGGCGGCGTTCCTGATGTCGTATTCGGGGTCCAGCTTCGCCCTGATTCCGTCGGCATCCGTGATTGCCTTTGCCAATGCTTCAGGACTGCGCGGCCTGACCGTTATCGCGCCCTTGATGTCCCGCGGGCCTGGTATGTCGCTGACAACCGCGGGCCTTCCGACAGCCATCGCCTCCAAAATACTCACGCCGAACGCCTCGCCCCTACTTATTGACGGGAGGCAGAACACGTCGGCGGCCGCATAGAAGTCCTTCTTCTCGGCCTCGTTTATCCTGCCGGCAAAAATCACGCTATCCTTCAGGCCGAGGTCAAGTGCCAGTTTCTTCAGTCTGCTCTCCTCCGGGCCACTGCCCCCAAGTAAGAATACCCAGTCTTTTCCAAGCAAAGGTAGAGCACGGATAAGATATTCATAACCCTTGTAGGGCACGAGCCGCCCGAGAGAGCAAACCACCTTTTTTTCTTTCAGTTTGAACAGACGCCTGAACTTCTTGCTGTCAGCATGTGAGAACTCCTCAGGCCGTATGCCCGCAGGAATTATACTGACCTTCTTCCGATGGGGCAAAAGCCAGGGGGAGGTTTCCATGTAGCTCTTGCTGTGAACCATTATTTCATTTGCAGAAGATAGCATGCGGTTTCCCAGTGTCCTGTAATAGCCGGATGCCAGCAAGCTGTCAACCATACCTTCGTCGGCCGCATCCGCATGATAGCTAAGGACGGTCGGAAGATGCCTTTTCTTGCATTGAAAAATGAACCTGTCGGCAACGAACGGACTTGGGTGATGGGCATGCCAGACGTCACCCTCAGTCCCTTTCAACGTTTTCCAGAGGCCGCGGAGGGCAAGTATCCTGCCTGGCAAATGAATTCCCGGCAGGCGGATGACATCGATACCTTCGACCTTCTCGTGTGCAGGCCTCTTGGCACCGCCTTCGCCGATGTCAGAAGTGATAACGGTCACCTCGTGACCGAGCTTCACGAACTCCCTGGCCAGTCCCCCCGCGGTGTTCTCTATGCCCCCGCGGTGCGGCCAGAAATAATGGTAGGTCATCACTATTCGCATGCCCTGAATTTCTCAGCCGGGGCTTAAATGAGTGACTGATTAGAATTCAATCGTTTCCCCGATCTTCGGGGCTTCCGCTTCAATTCCAAAGCGGCCCCTAAGCTCGGTGGCAAACCGCTCGCAGTTGTCGCCGTGGATGCAAATCACGCGGTTCGGAGACATCTTCTTCACCAGGTCGAACAGCTCGCTGCGGCCTGCGTGGGCGGAGAAGTCGAACTTGTCTATGCGCATCTTGACGGCCATGTCAACTTCGGCCGTCACGAAACGGCCGGTGTCAAGCAGATACCTGCCGGCAGTCCTCGGTGCCTGGAAGCCGGTGTAAAGCAAGGAGCATTCGGGCCGTGTGTGGAGGCGTTTGAGGTAGAAAACTACCGGTCCCCCTTCCAACATGCCTCCGGTGGTGACAATCGCGCAGGGTCTGTTGAGGGCGGCAGTCCTCTCCTCATCGGTGTATAACGGAGTAGTATTGTTGACGGCATCTGCCAGCGCCTTCGGGTCCCGTAAAAGTTCGGGGTAGCGTAGGGCTATTTCGGTGGCCTCCCTGGCCATGCCGTCCAGATAAATCGGATAGTCCGGCTTGGTCGAGTGCAAGGTCAGCAGTATCTCTGCCGCACGTCCGACGGCAAACACCGGAACCAGCGCTATACCGTCGTTGGCTATTGTATCCTTAACAGCATTTATCAGGCCCTTCTCCGTTTCTTCCCTCGGCTGGTGCTCGCGGTCGCTGTAGGTGCTTTCCATGATAAGGGTATCGACGCCCTTCAACTTGCCGAACTTCGCGCCGTTCAGCAATCTTGTGGGCGACATGCGGAAGTCGGAAGTGTAGAACACCTTCTTCTTCGGCATTTCCACCATGCAGCTGAATGCTCCCGGGACGTGCCCGGCATCCCAGAAATCGATGGTGGCAGACCTTGTGTCGACGCTCTGACCGAAGGTGACGCGCTGGGCGTTCTTTTCCAAATTGTCTATGTCCATCTGCGTGTACAATTGAGGAGTGCCCTTCAGCCTTGCAATTTTCATGCTGTCCCTCCACAGCAGATGGGCCTGGTCGTAACAGGCGGCGGTAGCATAAACACGCGGTCCATCCTTCTTGAACTGGGTTGGAACGGCGCCCGAGTGGTCGAGGTGAGGATGGGCAACAACAATATGGTCGACCCTGCCCGTGGGCAAAGGCATCAGTCCTTCCTCGACCTTCACCCCGTAATCAAGCAGTATCCTCTCCCTTCCGTTGTCCAGCAAAAAGGCGTTCCTGCCCACTTCCCGCGCTCCCCCGAGACATTTGAGTGTCAGCATAGGCATCATTTAATTAGGCTAAACTAATGTAAGGACAGGCGATATAAATGGATACCGAAGGCAGGCTGGGGCTGATAAGGAGGAATACCGAGGAGGTCGTGACAGAGGAAGAGCTCCAGGCCCTGGCCAAAAAGAAGATGCCCAGGGCGTACATCGGGTTCGCCCCGACCGGAAGGCTCCATATCGGATACTATCTGCCGGCAATCAAAATCAAGGATTTCATCGACGCGGGTTTTGAAGTGACCTTTCTGATAGCGGACCTGCACGCGCATCTCGACGATTTGAAATCACCGTGGAAGCTCCTGGATGCCCGCTCGGAATACTACGAGAAAGGCATACGGGCCATACTGAAGTCGATAGGGGCGGATCCGAAGAAGGTGAAGTTCGTGAGAGGTTCATCGTTCCAGAAGAAGGAGAAGTATGCCGAGGAAATGCTGAGGATGGCCGCCATGGTCACGTTGAGCAGGGCGAAGAGGGCTGCGGCCGAGGTGGTGAGGTTCGGCGAGGAGCCGAAGCTCGGCGGTTTCATCTACCCGGTCATGCAGGCGCTGGATGTGGCGGCATTGAAAGCCGACGTCGCTTTCGGCGGCATAGACCAGCGCGGAAACTACATGCTTGCAAGGGAGCTCCTGCCCGAACTCGGGTATGCGAAACCGACATGCGTATTCACACCGCTGATGCCCGGGCTGACCGGCGCGGGAAAGATGAGCGCGTCCGTGCCGCAATCAAAGGTCGACATATTCGACCCGGCCAAGGAAGTTGAGCAGAAGATAATGAACGCATTCTGCCCCATCGAGGTCAAGGACAACGGTCTGCTGGCTTTCATGAAGCATGTGGTGTTCAGGCTCAGGAAGAAACTGGATATCGAAAGGGATGCAAAGTACGGCGGGAACGTTTCTTTTGGCAGCTACGAGGAACTGGAAGCTGCTTATATCGGCGGCAAGCTACATCCGATGGACCTGAAGAAGGCCGCGGTCAGGGAGATAAACAGCCTGCTTGGCATCGTGCAGAAAGAGTTCAAGGACCACGAACTCGTGAAGAGGGCATACCCATGAAATTCGAACTAAACGGGCGGATAGAGGCGACCGCGGAACTTTCAAAGACGAAGGACGAGATAGCGAAGCTGATAGGCAGGGCGAACGAGGAATTCTCAAAAGGGGCTCAGCCGGGGACGGAAGGCAAGATCAAAGGATGGAGCATCGAGGGGCAAAAGCTGAAGCTCAATATAGTTTCCGGCGGGCAGCCGCGACCGCATGATTTCCTGATAAGGCTGAGGAAAATGCTGGCTGAGGAGTTGGGTAAGAAATACAAGATAGGCTTCCGTAGCGTGTTCGCGGACAACTACAAGGTGGAATTCGAACTGGAGTTCGAGCCGAAGAAACCGATGAAGCTCCCGCTCGTGACAAACCATGAAATCAAAGGGAAGAGCTGCACGTTGGTGTTCGTCAACCTGGACGAGGAGGCGCTGCAACGGAATTATGTTGACAGGTTGATGAGACTGGTCAACGAGAAGGCAAGGGACCAGCAGTATGCAGGGAAGGATGAGTTCAGGCAGATAACATGGGAAGGGAAGCAGAGGAAAATAACTTATAGGGGCGACCCGGCGACAGACTTGGAGGCCAAAGGCTGGATACGGCGGGCCCATACAAAGGCGCAATGGGTGTACGGTCCGGAATGGACCGCATTGTTCAACGTGTTCAAGGAACTTTTCCGGAAGCACGTGTACGACAAGCTTGATTTTCATGAGATGTTGTTCCCGAAGTTCGAGCCGTGGGAGGTGCCGATCAAGAGCGGCCATGCGGCAAACATCTATCCTAATGCTTACTTTGTCTCCGTCCCTAGGGAATCCAGCCCCGAGGCGTGGGAGGAAGTGACGGACCATTTCAAGGTAACCGGAAAGGTGGATATGGAAGGGGTGATGAAGAGGAGCATCAGCGTCGGCATAATGTCGTATGCCCAGTGCCCGCCGTTCTGGCCGTTCCTTCAGGGCAAGACGATAGATGAGGAAAGTTTGCCGTTCAGGGTGTTCGACTGGTCAGGCCCGACATACAGGAACGAGTCCGGCGGGACGCACGGCCTGGACAGGATAGAGGAATTCCATCGCATCGAGACCCTCTGGGTCGGGACCAAGGTACAGACAGTCAAGATATGGAACGACGTCAAGGAGAGCATGAGGAAGTTCTTTGACAATGTGCTTGATATGGAAATACGGGTGGCGAAGGTGGCACCGTGGTGGATGGCGCATGCCGGCCTGGCTTCGATGCAGCCGACCACCGATGTCGGTACGTTCGATTTTGAGGCGTACCTGCCGTACAGGGGCGAAAGGGACAGCGAGTGGCTGGAGATACAGAACGCGAGTTCCAACGGGACCAAATACCCTCAGGCATTTGCCGTCAAAGGGAGGAAGGAAGAA
>JAZDNN010000010.1:0-5964 GCA_043799675.1 Candidatus Aenigmatarchaeota archaeon
TGCCCCGAGGAAAAGAGCGTCTTTTCAACATCATAAGAAAAGAACCTGTTTTTCCCTCTCTTCACTTTCAGCCATCTCTTATCGGGGGCGACGTGCCACCTTCTTTCGCGCTGACCGTTCTCCGATACGTAGAAATCATGATCGTGCCCCATTTCGACCTTTTCGTGTTCCTTACCCTGTTGATCGAGGACAAAACCGACCAGCTCGTCCGCAAGGGTCATGGTCGCGTCGCTCAGCCTGTTGGCCGCGTTTATCATGATCTTTGCGCATTTTTTCTCGGCGTGGGTCCAGCACCTTTTGTTCACCGTATCCATGTACCTCTTCAGGTGCCAGAGCCTTGCCACGAAGTCCTGGTACTTGAAAATCGGCGTGTATGTTATATCGAGCATCGGGTGATAATCTTCCACCGCATTCCAACCCCGGAATGTGGTGAACTGTGCTCCCTCTTCTTTCATCCGCTTGACGTCTTCTTCATCCGGGCAGTAAATGCCGCCATGAAGCGAATGCCCGAGAGGATTGACGTAAACAGGGCAAGCTACCATGATATCGAACATCCTTTTCTGTCTCTCGTCCAGTTTCTCCAGCCTTTTCCTGTATGTTTCGTTGCTTTCCCTGAGCTTGGAGGCGTTGGGAATTACATCAAGTTTTTCCAGCGGAAAATAGGTGGCACCAAAGTCGGAAATCGAATCTATCACCATCAGCGCATGCTTTGCCATCCGGTCCTCATAGAAGGGTCGGCTATCCTTGTCTGCGGAATTTTCCATCGCCGTTCGTTTCCTTCTGATGGCCGCAATCAGGGGTTTCGTCTTCGTCAGGAATTCTTCCGTGTCGTCCTCATAGGACATGCAACAAAATCGCGCTAAAAGGATTAATCCTAGTCCTTGAGCTCTAAAGAAATCTGGACGCCCTCGGGCACCGCAATCCTCATGATTTGCCTGAGGGTCCTTTCATCGGCAGAAACGTCTATGACCCGTTTGTGTATGCGCATCTCCCACCTGTCCCAGGTGGCGTTCCCGTGTCCTGTTCCGTCGCCGCACGGCGTCTTCATGGTCGTGACCTTGAGATGCTTTGTCGGTAAGGGTATCGGCCCACGCATCGCTACGCCGAACTTCTCCGTTATGGCCTTCACCTCGTTCACAACCATATCCAGCTTCTGCGGGTCGGTGCTGGTCAGTTTGATGCGCGCTTTCTGCGACATATCTACACTGCCCGCTCTAGACTATTTAAAGAATTTCAAATACCTGTCCGCCAGTTTTGGGATATCATGCAGCATGATGAACACGCCCTTGCCGAACGCATAATTCTCGTACTGATCCAACTGAATGTCCCCATCCACCCATCTGTGCGTGACCATCGTTCCGTTCCTGCCGAACTCCATGTACCTTTTTCCGACGTTAAGCAGCTTCTTTCTGCCGTCTTCGATTACGACATCCCCCTCCTTTGAAACTATTCCGAGCACATAGGTCGCGGACCTTGGGGTGGTATAGCGGCTCCTTTTCGGCATCGCGGACACGTATTGCCCGCGCCCTTCTTCCGCCTTCTTTTTCAACTCTTCGATATATTCACTGCGCCGTGCCTCGCCCTGCATCCTGTTTCGCATGCCAGACAGTGCATGCGAAAGGCTAAGAATGCATGGCTAAAGCTGAGCAGTAAAAACAAGGGACTACGTTAAAAAGAGTTACCTATTATCATATTCATGGAACGGGAAGGAAAATTCATCGCCAAAAATCTCAAGGCGCTTACGCTTGGCATCATGGCTCTGGACTTTGTTATTGCCATTCTTTCCCCTATAATGGCAGGCTATGGCTACTCTTCTGTAGCAGAATCATTGTATTTTGTCCTATACGGTGTTTTGATTCCTCTGACAATACTTTTGACGATTACCGCTTTTATTCAGAACATGAAAACAAGTCATACGGAAAAGAGGACGCCGGAACATGAACTTGACGTTAAGCAGAAATTCTGGGGAAGAATATCCTTGATAGGGCTGTCAGTAACGGTGATGCTGGTTTATACGCTCTTTGCGAATCTGGATTTGTACGGATTCGTTTTGATGTTTCTGCTGTTTGCTCTTTCCGTCTATTTGGGTCCGGTTTTCGGAAGACTTGTAATAAAAAAGTAAGGCTCACGCCAATTTGTAAAAAGCGGAAAGAAAGGTTAAAGGCGAACTTACTTGGCCTTCACGACTTCCAGCACGACGCCTGCCGCGACGGTCATTCCCATGTCCCTGATTGCGAAGCGTCCGAGGGGCGGGAACTCCTTGACGGGCTCGATGACCAGCGGCTTGCTGGGCACGACCTTGATTATCGCCGCGTCTCCGGTCTTGATGAAGTCCGGGTTCTCCTGCAGTACCGCACCGCTCTTGGGGTCGATTTTCTTGAGTATCTCGGTTATCTTGCAGGCGATCTGCGCGGTGTGGATGTGGAACACCGGGGTGTAACCCTTGGTTATGACGTTCGGGTGCTGCAGAACGATTATCTGCGCGGTGAACTCCTTCGCCACCTTCGGCGGGTCGTTCACGGGCCCTATGACGTCTCCCCTCTTGATGTCCTTCTTGTCGACGCCTCTCACCGAGAAGCCGACGTTATCGCCGGGCCTCGCCTCGTTGACGGCTTCGTGATGCATCTCTATGCTCTTCACTTCGCCCTTCACTCCGGCGGGCTCGAAAATCACCATCGAACCGTTCTTCATTATTCCTGTTTCCACTCTCCCCACGGGAACGGTCCCGATTCCGGTTATTGAATACACGTCCTGTATGGGCAGCCTGAGCGGCTTGTCAACCGGCGATTCCGGGACCTTCAGGGTGTCCAGCGCCTCAACCAGGGTCGGTCCGGTGTACCATGCCATGTGGGTGCTCTTCTTGGCCACGTTGTCACCGATGTACCCCGAGGTCGGTATGAAATGTATCTTCAACGGATCATAGCCGACGGTCTTCAGGAGCTTCTCCACATCAGCCTTGGTCGCATTGTACTTCGCCTGGTCGTAGTTGACAGAGTCCATCTTGTTTACTGCAACCACGACTTGACCGACACCAAGAACCTTGATGAGGAACACGTGCTCCTTGGTCTGCTCCTGCACTCCTTCCTTCGCAGAGCATACGAGGATGGCCGCGTCGGCCTGGCTCGCTCCGGTTATCATGTTCTTGACGAAGTCCCTGTGCCCGGGTGCGTCAATCAAAGTAAAGTAGTATTTCGGTGTGTCGAAGCGCGTGTGCATGATGTCGATGGTGACACCCCTTTCACGCTCTTCCTTCAGCTTGTCCATGACGAAGGCGAACTCAAAGGTTTCCTTCTTCAGTTCCTTGGCAAGTTCCTTCAGCTTTCTCATGTCCTCTTCGCGGATGTTACCTGTATCATAAAGCAGTCTTCCGACTATCGTGCTCTTTCCGTGGTCGACGTGTCCTATCGTGACCAAGTTCATGTGCGGCTTAGCTGATGCCATATTTCATCACTCCTTCTTTGCATACACTTTTGCCAACCTATTTAAAGGTTTTCTTGTTGGCACCCTGAATCTATTCCGTAACCAGCTTCGGCATGCCCTTGCGCTCCCTGATCTTTGCGACCGCAGCGGCCAAAAGGTCCCTGGGCAGCTTCTCGAACACCACGTCCATCAGTGATTGGAATCCCTTGCCAGTTGTCGCAGACTTGAGTTGCGCCTCGAAGCCGAACATTTCCGCAACAGGCAGCTTGACCGTGACGACCGCCCTGTATTCCTCCTGGTCTATGCCGGTGATTTCCCCCCGCCGGTTGCTGACTTCCCCGGTCACGTTCCCGATGAAGTCGGGAGGCGTATCTATCCTGAGGATCTGTTTGGGCTCAAGCAGTGAAGGTGCAGCCTGGCGCATGGCCTCGTGTATGGCTTGCCTGACCGCAGGAATGACCTGCGCGGGTCCGCGGTGCACCGCATCCTCGTGCAAATCCGCATCGCTGAGCTTGACCAATATCCCTCCGACAGGCTCCTTCGCCAGCGGGCCTCCTGCCGCCACTCCCATTGTAGGATCAACGGCTTCCCTGAACCCTTCCTTTATGGTCTCCATCGCCTCGTTCAGGTACTGGATTCCCTTTGTGACGTCGGCGAAGATGCAATGATTATGAATCAGCAGCACGCTCTTCGCAAGGTCCCTGTCCATGCCGAGCTCTATGAGCTTGTCCCTGACTTCCACATTCCGTCCCTTTACCTCGCAGTCGCGTATGATTCCCTCGTTCATCGCCTTGAACACTTCGGGCGAGATTGGCTCGACTGACACGTAGAACCGGTTGTGCTTGTTGGGGCTCTTGCCCTCGACCACCGGGCTCACCTTGGTGACCGTTTCCCTGTACACCACGATGGGCGGGCTGGCAATTATCGCCACTCCCTTCTCCTTGATTTTCCTTTCCACCTTGGCATCCAGATGCAGTTCTCCCAAGCCCGAGACCAGCGTCTCACCGGTCTCCTGGTTTATCTGTATCTTCAGGGTCGGGTCCTCCCTTCCGAGGGTCTTGAGAATCTCAATCAGCTTCGGCAGGTCCTGCGGGTTCTTCGGCTCGATGGCTTTGGTGACCACCGGCTCGAAGATGTGCTTGATGGCCTCGAACGGCTCAATCAGCGTGTTGGCATCGGACAGCGTTTCCCCGACGGTCGCGTCCATCAACCCGACCAGCCCGACTATGTTGCCGGAAGGCACGATAGTGACCGGTATCCGTTTGTCCGCTATGAACGTCGTGACCTGCTGTATCTTTATGTTCCTCTTCAGGTTGTTCATGTACGCCTCCTGGCCGGCCATGAGCTTGCCCGAGAAAATCCTCACGGTGCTTATCATTCCTGCGTGCGGGTCATACACCACCTTGGTTATTACCGCCGCCAGCTTGCCGTCCGGGTCGCACTTGAGCAGGCTCTTTCCGATGTCACTTTCGGGGTCCCCTTTCCATATCCGGCCTATCCTGTAGACCTGCGCCTCGGCCGGGGACGGCAAATGCTTTACCACCATGTCCATGACCACCACGTGCATCGGCGCCTTCAATGCGAGCTCCTCGTCCTTGTCCTGAGAGCACAGCTCGATTATGTCCTTGAACGTTATTCCGAACTTCTTCATTGCGGGCACGCTTATCGCCCACTTCCTCAGCGCGCTCCCGAAAGCCACGCTTCCGTCCTCGACCTTGCACACCCACTTGTCCTTGAACTGCGGCTCGACATGCCTGGCGATGAACTTGTTGACCTCGATCACGAGCTCGGTAAGCCTTTTCTGCAGCATCTCGGGTGTGAGCTTCAGTTCCTTGATTGCCCTGTCGACCTTGTTGATGAACAGTATCGGCTTCACTCTCTCGGCAAGGGCCTGCTTGAGAACGGTCTCGGTCTGGGGCATTATCCCTTCGACGGCGCAGACCATGACGACGCCGCCGTCCACGGCCCGCATTGCCTGGGTCACGTCCGCCCCGAAGTCAACGTGTCCGGGCGTGTCCATCAGGTTGATGAGATATCTCTGCCCGCCGTATTCGTGGGCCATGGTGACTGTGGCACCGTAAATCGTCATCAGCCTCTCCCTTTCCTGGTCATCTATCCACGTCAGCATGCGGTCCCCGATGAGGTCCTTGGCCATCATACCCGCTGCCGCGGCCAGGTTATCGGTCAGACATGTCTTCCCATGATGAATTTTCGCGTTCCTAAACCGCAGCTTAGAAACAATGCGACACAATCCCGATGTTCCGTATGTTCTTCGGATTGCTCATGAGAGCCTGGATTTTTTCCGCATGCTCTTCTTTTGCTACCATGTTGCCAACAACGTTGCAAGACCTTTTAAAGTTTCTTTTTAGCCCCGGGCAAAAGAATCATATTGCCCCGTCAACAAGAACGTGACGGGCAAAAACAAAAGAATTATGATATTGCTCCGTTCCCAAGGGCATGGCGAGGAAAACGTCCGCTCCGCTAATTGTGAAGAAAAACGTAAGAATTAGGGATTTGCTTATTTGCCGTTGATTTCTGGTTCAA
>JAZDNN010000013.1:0-14045 GCA_043799675.1 Candidatus Aenigmatarchaeota archaeon
TTGTCCGGTGAAGGCGGTACGGCATAAGCAACCATCGGCAGCAGTACGGCAAAAGCCAGCAGGAGAACGATTAAATTGCCTTTCGTGTTGACACCTTGAGCAATTTTTTCCTGTCAGAATATAAAGCAGCAACAGGCACCAATAATATTGCCGCTGCAGCAGCCAAAACTACGAAATCGGTGCCGGCAACGTATTCGCAACCGATATTTGCATCGAAACTCGAGCCGATGGGGCACATGCACCTGTCGCTCAGCCCTTCGCTGGCCACCGGCTGGCCCGCAGGCGTTCCCCACGTCCCGCCCGTCAATTCGCAGAGCCGGGGAGGGGTTGTCAATCTGCAGCCCCAGAGCGGGGTGAAACTCTCGCCTGCAACCGGACATGTACAGCTCCCATCAACCCACGTGCCGTTCTGTGCAATGCATGCTTGCCTGACCATTTCGGGGGAGGGAGGCACGGATTCCTGTGCAAAGGCAGTCTCAGGGATGAGCAGCAACAACACTGAAACCAAGACAATGAGGCAACGCACGTAAGAAATGCATTTTCCGTATTTATAATCACGCCAGCATCGCGAACGCGTACCCGACCATGTACGTTATTGCTGCGGCGAACATGCCGAACGTCATGGTCTCGATGCCGCCGAGCAATGCGCTCCGCTTTGCCAGCTTGGAGAACTGCGCACCCATCCCGAACAGCAGGAAACCCGCAAACACCACGGACCAAAGAAGGGCCTGATTGATGGAAAGGATGAACGGCAGCAGTATAACCCCTCCGCCGACAAGCGTTGCGACCAGGATTACCACGCTCTCGTCCAGCGGCTTCTCGCTGTCCCTTATCTTCTTTGTCGCGAGTATCCCTTCCCTCAGCTTGTCGGACATGTAGGAGGAGAATCCCATGGATATCGCCTCCGCAAGCAGGGCCGACAGTCCTGCCACCAGCACTATGAAATTGTTGCTTGTCGCGCCCGCCACCCCGGAGATGACGGCCAGCGTGCTTATCATCCCGTCCATCGAACCGAACATCACGTCATGGACGTTTTCGGCCTCGAGCTTCAGCTTTTCAAGAAGCCTGCGATGCCGTCGACGGAATCTGGTTCTCCCGAACATGGCTATAGTTGGAGGGCATGAATAAAAAGGCGGGGGCAATGTCAGGGGCATGGTATTCGTTGCTCTGAGTGACATGCCTTTTCAGCCGAAAGGGGCATTCGAAGGGCGTCGTGAAATGGTTCGACAACAATGAGGATTATATTGCCTCAGCCAATTTAGGAGGAATAGACCTGTAAGGGACAGGCGGAAGTTTACTTTCCGCCGTCCGGTGGACAGTAGTCCACATGGAACCTAGGTTCCCTTGAGGAATCACGCCTGTGACAGCGTTATTTCAACGGTGCTGATGTTGAGCTTCTCCCCGTTCTCTACGGGGACTTCCTCGGTCCCTATCTTAACCAGCTTGATTTCGCTCCCGCATGCGAATTTTCGTCTGACTATCTCAGCTATGTCGACGGCATGATTTATCGCCCTTCCCCTGGCCTTCAACACTATCTCCTTCCTGCCGCCGTTGAACTGGGTCATGCACGCAAGTACGTAGCTCATCGCGGGTCAAAAGTTAATCCAGCCGCAACTGGATAGAATTCTTTCCCACGAAAATCACGTTGCTGTCATTTTCCACTGTCATATCACTCACCTCTACCGTCACTGAAACTGTTTAGTAGCTTGAAGAATTTATAGGCCCGGGCAACCGCACACTTTCATGCAGGCGACAGCATCACCGGCCGCCACCCCATATTCCTTCTCGCATAAAGTCTGCAACTTCTCATACGCGCCCGCCGAATCTCTGAGACTTGTATCGATGGTCAACGTGTCCGCCGCATCACATCCGGCATTTATCAGCTTGCTGCAGGCGTCGCCTTTTGCAAGCGCCACCTCTCCGGGCCGCCAGCTTATTATTCCGGTCGTCAGCAGCGCTATCATCGCAATCAGTATTATCACCGCTATCGCGATTATCACCAGAACATTCACAGGCAGCTCAAGGCCCTTTGACATGCGAAGTAATCGGAAAGCCTGAATATAAAGGTTTCATCCCGCTTCAGGCACCGCCGCCGATCCGCCCCAATCCCTGCCTCTGCCTGTCGTCGTTATATGCGACCAGACCGAGGTATCCGCCTATCACTCCCAGCGATATCGCGGTGATCACTGCAACGGCCGCAGGCGCATTGAGGGTGTACATGAAGACGTCCGGCGGGTCGAGGCCCGGGCTGGTGATGTGGTTCTTTGCATATTCGGCAAGCGCCTTTTCGTACAGGACCGTCCCGACGCTCCTTGCGACCTCCCATGCGACATACAGGCCTGACGTCGCACCCGCCACTATGCCCGCCCACGGCTTCCAGCTACCGAGGGGCTCGGGCTCCTGCTCTTGGGTGATTGGTTGAGAATGACTGTCATACGCAGGCAGGGAACGTTGATAGGGGAGCGGTTGCTGCGGGACCGGCTGCGGCGCGTAAGACGGCTTGTAAAGCTCCTGCTGATAGACCTTGCGTCCGGGGGACTGTTCCGCACTTTCAAGTATATCCTTGTATATGGAATCCGGACCGCCTTGTACCGCAGGACCGTTCCTCGGGGACATCATGTTCCCATTAAGACCGCAAAGCATTTAACCCCTTCGCAGGAAGGGGGCATTCAAGGTCCTGCAAACTCGCCGGATTGGGCCGAAGGACAGCCAAAGGTGAAAGTCAGCTTCGGTCCTGCGGGGTCGCTGACGTCCACCGAGTACAGGTTCTCGGTCTCGGTCGAGACGTTCTTCACGCTCAGCGCAAATTCTTCAACGATGCTGTCGCCCTCGCTTGCAGGGCAGACAACCGCCGCCCTTCCGAGCCTGAGCAGCTTGAAGTAGCTGCTGCTCATCCGCTTCCCGAACGCGCCCTCGCTCTCCATGAACATGTTCGGCGTGGATATGGAATTTTCCACCGTGAAGTGCCTGTTCCCGGTGAACTTGAAATAATCGTCATCATGGGCCGTCACCACCGCCGACGCCTGTCCCCAGGTCAATTCCCGCCTGGTCAGTCCGGTAATGCCCGGCTCGTTCATTTTGGTCGTGATTTCTTCCGACAGCTTTGTCTCCAGTTCCTCTATCGAGGGCGAGTCATCCGTCCACCGGGAATAGCCGCCGCCGTCCCGCAAGAGCTCATCGACCGCAATGGAAGCACTGGTAAATGCCGCGCCGTCCAGCGAACGCTTGGCAAACTCCCCGACGTTCACCGTATCGTACGCCTCGACGGCGCCGGTGATTATGGAGACCTGCACGTTGTAATGGGAAACGACCCCGACGGCAAACACCGCCACCACCAGCAGCACCATGAGCAGTCCGAATATCCACGCGAAACCTGCACCCTTCATTTGACTATCACCAATGTCAGCTTGGCGTTAACGCCGCCGCCGTATACCACGGCTTCCGAATTGACCGTTTCCTTGGAGGTCAACACTTCTATCGCACCCTTCGAGGCGAGCTTCTCCGTCAACCCTGTAGATTGGATATTAATGGAATAGGGTTCGTCGGTCATGGCAGCCATCACCTCGGCCGACGCCTTTTTCACGTCTATGGCTTGCCCGTTGATTGTAACATTCATGCTGTCATTTACGACCGCATAATCCAGTAGTTCCTTCATCTGGTAACCGTTGCTGGAACTGTCCAGGAAGGTCAGGAGCATCGCATCCGCCCTCGGTACGTCATACAGTAAACCGCCGGTCACGTTCACGTCCAGCTGGGAGCTCATCACGAACAGTATCAGCGCGGCCATGAACAGCATGAACAGCGTGCCGAACATGCTTGTGACCGCCGTTATGACGTCCGAGAAGTACCATGTGGACCCCTTCATCCTCATCCGACGACCCCCACGTTGACCTCAAGCATCCCTGGTACCACGCTGCCGTCGTTCTTCCGTATCGCCACCGGGAACGTCCGCTTTGCCGGGCTGCCCATGGTGTCCTTCGAACCGAACGTCCAGCTCTTCCCGTCGCCCGTGACAATCACGCTCCATACGCCTTCCATCGAAACGCAGGGTTCCATGTTTCCGGCCGAAAGCGTGTCAAGCTGCTGCTCGACGAACAGCCCCTTCCTCCCCTCGGTACCGAAATGCTCCGTCAGGCACGGCGCCGCGGAGAAGGCGTTCCCCATGTCCACCGCCACCCTCTGCTTTTCCTGGGATATCACCACGCCCTCGAACTGGGCCGACTGAACTATCATGCCGAGTATGCCGAAGCACAGCGTACAAAGTATCAGGATTTTCAGTATGAATTCCGCAGGTTCCATTCATATCACCCCGATATCGAAGGTGGGACGGGTAAAAAGAAAATTCATTCTCATTCCACTCCTATCCGCATGCTGTCCAACGTCTTGTTCAGCGTTATGTAATGATTGAGGTCCACGTTGAACAGCACGTTCTTGCGGACCACGTTTATCCCGCAGTTTATTATCGGAATCGGCGGTCTTGTGCCGTACTCAAGGCTGCCGCCCCGAGCCGTCCCGGTGGCGCTGTAAACTCCGCCGGGATAGATTTGGACATAAGTGGAATTCATGAACGCGTACATCGGGACCTTGTTGTCCAGCGGGTGCCTGAACGTGACGTTCTCCTGTCCGCAGGCGCTGGAAGAATACGAAGCGAAGGACGATTGCAGCACCATCGGGGCCCCGCTCATCGCCTCCACGACTATGCTTGCGCCGTATCTGGTCGACCAGAATATCAGCACGGCCACCAGTATGACTATTCCGAGCATGGTTATCATGTCGTACGTCTGCGTGCTCATTCAACCGACCTCCGTACCGAATTTCACGGAAGACGCCTCTTCGACGTATATTCCGACCTTGTCCCCGGCAGTCAGGGTGAAATCGGTGCCGATGTCCGTGTCACCCTCGATCGCCCATTTCAGCCAGCCGTCCGAATCCGATATCCATTTGGCAATCACGCTGCACTTGTTCACCGAACCGCATAGCTTTGAGGCAGTGCCCGAATACCCCGGCGGAACCATGAAATAGTTGTACTCCCCGGGCTGTAACGGATATTCCGTACCTGCCGCGGCCTGGATGACCTTTGCGCCCAGAGGATCCAGGACCACCCAGGTGCTGTCGAAGTAGCAGACGCCGTCCTCCCGTATGCGCAAATATTGGAACGCATGCTCCCCGCCGATGTACAGGAAATTGTTTGCGGGGTATTCCTGTGCGACCATTGTGCTCACCGGAGTCCAGCTCTGCAGGTCGTCGGATATCTCGACGGTCAGGGTCGCGGGGCAGTCGGCGTTGTACAGCCGCACCATCACGGTGATGTTGTTCGAATGGGTGATTTCGCCGAAATCGTAGGTATGCTCCGAAACGGAGGCCTGACAGCTGTCCGTCATGTACCTTGCCTTCATCTCCATAGAGTCCAAGCAGGTCATCTGGTTGGTACTCAGGCTCAGCGAGCAGGCGTTCTTTATGTCCGTCTTCTTCAGCCCGAGATAATCAGCAACAAACGTGAGGTTCAGGCTCTCGTTCTGTCCGACCTTCAGGTCCGGCTTCACCAGGTCGATCAGCTCTGCCGGCTCGGTGCACTGCACCTTGTCCGTGTCCTTCTCCGCCCCGTAATTGTACTGGATGCAGCAGGACGTGAACACGTCCGCAACCGTATCCAGGGGCTTGGTCCCCTTCATCTTGCTGCTGGTCAGTTCCTTCCACGGCATACCGGGCCACATGGCGGCTTCGACGCACGCCACCGAGGACCTGCACACGTCCACGTCCAGGCACGGCAGGAACGCGAAGGTCTTGAGCAGCGTCTCGGTCTTCGAGGTCGGCAATCCCTCCATGGTGGAGTACCGGTTGAGGAACGCCTTGGTCACGGTGCTGGCCTTCGACCAGCTTGAAAGGCCCCTCATGCCTCCGGCCACATTGGTGCCCATTTCGGTCCCGAATTCGCCGACCGTGTCCCCTATCACGGCCTCGGCGAGGGTCCTGGATTCCGTCTCCGTGACCGTCTCGCCCAGCCCCAGGGTCGCCTTTTCGTATCCTTCCTTGATCCCCCTCGTCATCGCCGTTTCCGCCACGTCGCTGCCCGATTCCGCAAGTATCTTCTCCGTGGTCTGTTCGACGATTTCCTTCTCGGCAAGAGGGGTCAGTTCCCTTCCTGTCAGCTGCTGCGCCTGCTTCACTCCGGCCCTCACCGATATCTCGATGGCGCTCTTTGCGGTCTCCTCGTTCATCTCCCTCACCGTCACCTTTGTCACCAGCCTTTCGGTCACCTGCTTGATGACCTCCTTTTCCGTTCCCTTGGTGATTCCCTTCTCAACGGCACCCTTGATTATGTCCTCCGTCATTTCCTTCACTATTTCCTTGCTCACCACTTTCAATGTCACCTTCACGGTCGTCTTGGCCCCTTCCTCCGCCGCCGCCTTGCTGCCGAGGGACAGGATGTCAAGGGCAATCATCCCGGCCTCGCACGACCCCTCGCCGGCATATGCAAGCATCAATCCGCCCAACACGTTCTCGTCCGCATAGCAGTAGTTGGAACCGTCAGCGGGGAGCTTGTCCGGACGGGCGTATATTTCCCCATCAAAATTCTTCCAGAAATTCACATTGGCATAGCAAGGCGAGACAAGGTAGAATTTTGGGTTATCTGCCGCGAAACTAAGCCCCTTTCTCTGCAATACCACGTCGGTCACCGTGCCTCCGACCGGCACCACGTCCTCCTGCCCCCGCGAGTTGAAGCACAGCCCCTGCCCTTCGGTGCAGGGCTTCTGCAGGTAATTGGTGTAGAAGAACTGTTTGAACTGGGTGAGGGTGGGCCTTACGTCGTAAGGCCTCTGCCCGAGGTATGCCCTTTCGAACGGATAGGACTCGACGAAGCCCCACGTCCCGCCCTGCAGGAGCGTATTGTACTGCTGCGTCGGGAACTGCTGATAATATATCATGTATTCGGGCACCATCAGCCCGACGTAGTTCTGGACGTATCCCACCCCGTATATCGAGAAACCGCTCTCCTGGCACAGCCTGACCGTCGCATGGTTGCACTCCATGCCGGTCGTGGGGTCCTTTATTCCGTAATAGCCGGTTGGCTCGCCGTATTTTGCGGCGCACTCTATCGCGTCCCTCACCTCCTGTGCGCTGACCTGCGCCATGCGGTCGCAATCACTGTGCGGGAACATGACGTAAAACAGCGCCGCGGTGACCACCAGAAGTATCATACCGAATACCAGCCAGACGGTGTGCTGGGCGACACCCTTGATGCCCTTTGACCGCATGTTGAATGGAATGTGAGGGCCTTTTAATAAAGTCTCTCCGGTCAGCGGTTGCAGCACCTGTCAACGGTCGTTCCCGCCTTGCTCGCCAACAAACTCAGCAACATCTGGCCGTCAGGGTTTCCGTCGCTGTCAAATTCCTTTCCTATTACGCACACGAAGCCCTGATTTGGGGTGTCGGAATCGCAGTTCCCCTCTATCATATAGGAGCTGCAGCAGCTGTTGTAGTAACCGGTGATGACCTGGCTGTTCTCCAGTCCGGGGATGAAACCGAGCATTATTGCGGCGATGATGATGATTACCACCGCTATGATTATCGCGACCAGCACCTCCATCGGCATGCTGATGGACGCCTTCATGCACTTCCACCTATGCCGAGCCCCTGAATGAGCTTTGCTATCTGGTCAAAGAAAGGTAACGAGAGCCCGCTGGTCATGCTGAGGGCAATCAGTCCTATACCCAGCAGAATCAGGGCTATCACGATCAGGGTCATCGTATCTACGGGCATCTGTATTGTCATTCAACCGCCCACCGGGGTCCCGCTGACCATCTTGTTCAACGCATCGACTATTCCGGTCCAGAGACCCGTCGCTGCCTGAAAAATCTGGTCCCTCGTTCCCACAAACACCGCCAGGCATATTACGACCACGACTATTATCAGCAGGAGCTGCCAGTTCTCAAACCCTTTCATCCCCCCACCATCCTCAGCAGTACGGTCACCAATATCACCGCTACCAATATCCCTATCAGCAGCATCAGCGTTCCCGCGTTTATCTCTCCCTTCATTTGATACCACCGATTATCCCGAACGCCCTCAGTATGTCCGCCAGGCTGCTCTTGCTTGACAACTCCTTCAGCGGGTCCAGTACACCGGTTGCCAGCCCTATGGAAAAAAGCGTTATAGCCACCACAAGAATCATCACCACGATTATCTTCGGGTCGAGAACGCCTCTCATCCTTCACCGGCCTCCGATGCCCCCTCAACCGGTCCGAGGTCCTCGATTATCAGTGCCATGTCCTGGTACCTGTGGACGTCCTTGAAATAGAAGTACGTATGCGGATCGCCCCCTTTGCCGTGGCAATCACTCGAACACATGCTCGTGCTTTCGCTCCTGCCGTTGTCAAACACGCAGGCTACGCAGGCACGGTCCCCGGGTTGGGTGCAAAGACCGCACGAAGGCTTTTTCCAGTCGCCTTCAAAAACCTTCGACTTCCACCAGCGCATGACCACGCGGTAGACATGTGTGGTATCCAGCGGGCTGTTCTCGTCTATCCTGCCCGATTCCCTCCTCACGAGGACCTTGTTTATCTCCTTGGCCTTGGGCCCGCTGGATTCCTGGTCGATAAAACCGTAATCGGTGCTTTTGTCCGCGAGTCCCGAGAAAAACCGCCAGCTCTTCGGGATCATGAGGGAATTGTAGCAGTCATCCCCGATGCAGTTCACGTAACCGAAGTCGTATTTCGACCCCAGCTTGGATACGAAGTAGCTCATCATGCTGTTCAGGGTGACGGCATCCGTCGGCTGGAAGGTGACGTCGTACCTCGTCCTCAGCTCGGGATATTGCGCGGCATCAAGGTTAGTGATGAAATCCGTCCCGTCCTGCAGCAACTTGTCCGACAGTTCCGTCGTGCTGATTTTGCCGAGGTCCGTCGTTTCGGGGACGCGGTAAAATTCGACGACGTATTGCTTGTTGTTCCTGTTCCATATCAGCAGCCATGTGTACTTCGGCTCGCAGAACGGGCCGCTGTCATCGAACTTCGTCGCCTCGTCCTTGCAATCCAGGTTGGTGTTCACGCACTGCGAGGGCGGCCACGATTTGCCGTCGGTATTCCAGTCCGTATCGTCAACGTAGGAAATCATGGTCTTGTCGGAGCATAGCAGTCCCCCGGTGGGTCCGTACCAGGCACCTATCTCGTCGCTGACCTGGCTCTTGCTCCCGCTCGGGCAGACACCCTTGCAATCGGTGCTGCCGTCCGCAACAACGGAGCTGCACTTTTCGTTGCCGAAATAGATGGCGGCCTTCGTGCCAAGGGCCGTTCCCACCGAGAACGGTTCCGGTTTGTCCGATTTTCCCGTGCACATGTTTATGCTGCCCACTTTCAGGTGGCTCAGTGCGGTCGACACGCACTTCTCGTCCACGTAGGGGGTGTCGCAGGCCCACTGCTCGCCGGTATCCGTGCAGCCCTTGGCATTCATTATCATGTTCTGTTGCTGCTCCGTGATATCGGAAAAGTTCCAGAAGCCGCCGGTCGCGCTGTCCGGGTTCCAGAGTATCTTGAAGGTGCCGCGCGCGACCACCGTCCTTTCCGGGGTGAACCTCAACTTGAAATAGGTGTTGTCATTGCTTTTTTCCGGCCGCTTGCCGTCGTAACCGTACGCGGTTATATCGGACCGTATCGCCTTAGCTATGCTGCAGGCAATCTCGGTCGAGGTCGTCCGTTCAAAATATACGGAGCCGAAATCCCCCGAATTACCGCCGGTCTCGGCGAACGTCCCGAACTGCGCCGAATCAAGCATGTCGGGATATACTATGCCCTCGGACAGCGCATTGAGGTCCGCGATGTTAATCATGCCTTGCGCATACATGATTATCACGACGATGATTGCGGCAAAAATGGTCAGCCCGACGACACCCATCAGCGTCTTTACGGATTCTTCCATGTTCACACCTCGACTATCCGCGGCCCTCCGAAATAATACATCATGTCATACCACAGTCTCCTGAACAGGCTGTACACGAACCCTCCCGGGTCGCCGTTTGACAGGATTCCCAGGAAGACGACGGTAAGCAGCACCCCGACGGTCAGGATGATTACCATCCACATTCCCTCGTCGGATATCTGCAGTCCCTTCATCTCAATTCATCCCGTTTCCCATTTAATAACCTATCTCAGTATTGCGTGCAGCTGCGATATCACGTACATGGCTATGGTCGTCATGATTCCCTGAAGGATGCCAAACATCCCTTCCGGTCCGAACCCGCCGAGCAGGGAAAACACCACAATCATGATTATCACCACCAGCACCACTCCAATCACCAGCCACATGCTCTCCCCGCTCAGTCTGGTCGACATATCATCACTTGCAGAACGCCACGTCCGCTATCAGCATGATGCGGCTCATGTGCTTGGTCGTATCCCATTGGTTTTTCTCGTCGATTATTTTCTGGCAGCCGCTCCTGAAACCGTTCCTGTCCTGGCAATACTTTTCCCTTTCCGTATAGCTGAGCTTCTCGCAGAACGCCGTCATGCCGGATTCCGCCTTCTGGCAGGTACCGAGTTTTTCCTCCTGCGACAGGTCGCAATAGGTTTTCAGCTGGCTGTCGGTTATGGCACAGATGGCCAGATCGTCCTCCAGGGGCTTGGAGCAGAACTGGTCGGCCGTCTGCTTGCCGAACAGTCCTATCTCCCTCCCGAGGGATTCAATGTTCTGGTTCAGGCAATCCCAGAAGTTCCCGCACGGGAATTTTATTATGTCCGTGGAGGCAAGAATGACCAGCACCGCGGCAAAGATGAGCAGAGCTATGATTGTCACCAGCATCAGGTCCCCGGATTTCTCGGAAAGCACTTCAACCATCATATCACGTTATGCTTACCCCGACCAGCTTGTCGAAGATGAACATCACCAGTATCACGAAAACGGCGACCGATGCCAGCGCAAACAACGTCCAGAAGACTGTCATCGTCGGCCTCTCGGCCTGTCCCTTCATGCTCACGAACCTCCCGTCAGCTGCAGGGGCATCAGGAGGTCGTGTATGGAGCTCCCGAACACCGAATAGGTGATTACCCAGCTCAACCCGTACACCAGCATGGCTATTATGATGACCTTTCCAACCGTGTTCCTCACCCCTATCGCATCGTCCCCGAACTGCAACCTGTTAAGGAAATACGAAAGCAGGACCGCTATCTCGAGCATGTACAGACCGACGATCAGCTGGAATACGACCGGCGAAATAGAGATGCCGCCGCTCTTGAGCCACGGCAGGGTTATCATCGAGGCCGACACGCCCGCCTCCGGTCCCTGTGAAATGAGGCTGAGCTGACCGCCCAGCTGCGTAAGTATCTGTATTATCACCACTGCCATTGTGATTGTCACGCCTGCGACCAGCGGGGTGAGAAGCATCGCAAGGAACCGCATGCTGGTTATGGTCTCGCCAAGCACGTCCTCCACCTGCTCCCTCACCGCATGCATCCCCTTCAGGTAGCTGGAAATGGTTATCATCGCGTCGCTCGACGCGCTCATCCCCTTCCTGCTGGATTCGACTATGGTGGTCATCACGCTCCGTATCAGCCTCGACGGATACCACCATACCGCGCCCACCGAAGGGTCGAACAGCGCCTGCTCGAACGTGTAACCGAACCGCCGCATGTTGTTGCTGGTGCGCGAGAACAGGTCGGCTATCTTCATGCCTTTCAGGGTCGTCGCCGCCTTGTCCACCGCCAGCTCGATGGGCATCCCGCCGGTTATCGCCGAGCCCAGCTGGAACAGCGCGGTCCCGAACTCGCCCTCTATGCTTTCGATGTCGTTCCTTACCTTGAGCTTCTGCAAGCTGTCCAGCAGGCAATAAATCGCGATGCCGAGCCCGACGGCCATGATCGTCAGGACCGAAAGGTTCACGTAGGTGAACGTATTGTCCCCCGCGCATTCCGCGGCCGGAGCGCTGAAGCACGGTCCTATGAGGAAAATTGTGAGCAGGATCAGCGGCACCGCTATCAGCACCGGCAGCGGCCATATGGGCAGAAGCCTGCTTCCCACCTTCAGCTTGCCCAGCGGCGGCACGTCCTTGGCCAACGAAACATCCGGTTGCGAGAAGGTCGGAGGCCGCGCAAGCAGGACGTTGGAGATTATGAACCACAGCCCTATCGGCAGGATGACGTCATAGAGCAGAAACAGCATCGAGGGGCTGACGGTATCCGACATGAACACGACCACTATCGGGAACAGCACCAGGCCCATCACGGGCAGGAGCACCCCGAGCGCGTGTATGAGCATCACAGGCATGCGCAGGTTGGTGACGTACTTCTTGGTCTTCTCGGCCGTCCCGTTCAAAATGAGTGTGATGGTCTCGTCAAACAGCTTTGTCCTCTTTCCGGTCTCGACCGACGCGCTGCTCCTGAGCAGGTTTATAGCCTCGGAAAATTCCTCGTTGCTCTTCCTCCATCTGATCGAATAGGCGGCCAACGCTTCGTCGGCGGACGGCCATGCACCGAGCTGGATGTCCCAGAGCATCTTCTTGAGGTCCCAGCTCAGCGGACCGGTAAGGGTCTCGGCCGCAAACCTTATCGCGCCCTCCAGGTTCGGGCTGGTCCGCATGTACACCACCATGTACAGGACCGCCAGGACCGAATCCGCGGACATCCGCATGGTCACCGCCTGCGAATTGTTCTTGGGATAGCTCCATATCAGCCATGCGGTCATTGCCGTGACGATGCCCATGAAAAGTATCAACGCGCTGCTGAACGCCACCATGATTGACAGCAGGGTGGCTGCCAGCAGCAGGACAGTGACAAGGACGGTCAACGCCACGACTTTGGAGGCATCGACCGCAAGGTACCCTTCCTTGGCCGCCATGTCAATCCCGGCAAAATCGGCCTTGACCTTCAACGGCAATACTTTTCCTGCAAAAGCTGCCGCCTTCTCGTACATGCTGAACGGCTTCGCCCTGATTTCCTTCAGGAACTCCGTGTACTCCGTGGGGTAGGGCCTGAATGCCGCCCGTCCCGGAAGCGTGGCCTGCGGCGAGGAATTTATTATCTTCTCAAGCTCCTTCCTGCGTTCCTCCGCGGCCTTGAGAGCCTTTTCACGGACCTTGTCCCCCCTTTTCAGCAGCGGCATGGAGAAAGTTGCAGGGCCCGCTATTAAAGATTTATACGTACTCGGGCAATCCCTGCCGTGAAGGCACCGGAAAGGTCAGGAATGTTCTGGGACGTGTTTGACGTGATTTATCAGGGCAGCGGAAGCGGCCTGTCCCCGACCTTCGACATATCCCATATCTCCTTCACCGGACACCTGCACAGGGACAGGTTCCGTGAGCTCTGGGACCGCATCAACCGCGGCAATTTCGACCCGCGCCTTTTCGAGGAAGCCCGCACGCAACTGACGAAGATGACCGAAGCGTATGAAAGCGACCCGAAATTGGGCATGGTCGCCCGCGGGATGAGAAAATTCTACGGTGCGCAGCTTGGCTGGATGGAAGCCCGTCTTCCGCGCGACGATGCAATGCTTGAAAATATAAGAAAACGTTCCGAGACGGAGCTGTACGGCTGGAAGCGCCGCAACGAACTCAGGATTGACGATTATGTTCCCGACATCATGGGCGGCCTGCCGCCTGACGCGACCGACCCGTGGGCGGAAGCTTACAAGAAACTTATGGAAGATTCATCGGAAGAGACTGCCAATGCGGTCGCCCCGGGCGTCCTTGACCCCGGCGCCTGTGCCGGACTCGATGTTGCCAACGGCGATTTCATGGAATGCGTCGGACAGGTGGCCGGCAATGCGTTCGTTGTCCCGGAAGCCAATCCCATCACCGATGCGGCCGTCGAGGCCACCAAACCCAGCGACTACCCGCCCTTGTCTTCGGCGCACATTGACCAGGTCTATGACACTGTGGCAGGCAGGCATTCCGAGCTTTTGCCCGCCCAGCCGTACGTCGACGCAACCATGGGAGGCGACAGGGCAATCCGCAGCGCAACCAACGCCGGAAAAGCAGCCAAGGACGGTGATTGGTGGGATGCAATCGGCAGTTTTTTCGACGGGTTCGGCAAGTGGATATCGCTCGGAATCGGCGGCCT
>JAZDNN010000040.1:0-52751 GCA_043799675.1 Candidatus Aenigmatarchaeota archaeon
CGGGCTGGACCCGAAGCAGCCCTGGATGATGACAAGGGAGAACGTGAAGCAGCACCTGCAGCTGGCGAAGAACATGAATGCAGGCTCGGTCAGGATAAACGGGTTCGACCTGGAGCGGATGAAGATGGTCGGGGACGTTGCCGCCGAGCTCGGACTCGAGGTCTGGCTCGCTCCCCGCTTTCTTAACATGACACCCGAGGTCGCCGCCAAGCAATTGGTTCCGTTCGCGGCTTATGCGGAGGAATTGAGAAAGAAGACCAAGGTGATGTTCATCGTCGGCAACGAGCTCACTCTCGATGCCATCGGACTGATGCCGGGCCGGACTTACAACGAGCGGGCGCGTTCCGCCGGAGCTTTCATGCGCATATTTTTGGCCCCTCCCAAGCAGCTCACCCCCTACCCGAAGGTCGCGAGGGCGATAAACGAGCAGCGCAGGAGGACGGACAGGCAGCTCAATTCCGCGCTGACAAAGCTCGTCAAGGCTGTCCGCAGGAAGTACAAGGGTGACATCACATACGCGAAGGCGGCGTGGGAGAAGGTCAAGTGGGCGCGCTTCAATGTTGCTTGTATGAACATGTACATGTCGCAGTGGAACCGCGAGCAGTTCGCGGAGCTTTTGGCGGCCGAGCTGAAGTCCACCGGAAAGCCCTGCATCCTGACCGAGTTCGGGACGGCCTCGTTCAAGGGCGCCCTCGACCAGGGAGGCTCCGCCTGGCAGTATCTTGAGGATCATCCGAACATCTCGTATGACGAGGAGACGCAGCTTGCCGGCCTCACCGAGCAGCTGAGGGCGATAGGTAAGGCCGAGCTGAACGGTTGCTTCGTCTGGCAGCTGTTCGAGCACAACGAGAAGGGCTACGGCATAACGAAGCTCATGCAGAACGGCAACCTGGAGCCGAAGCGCTCCGCCGGAATAGTTTCCGAGTTCTACTCCGCCTGGCTCTCGCGCAAGCCCCAGGCCACCAGTCAGGCCACCCCTACAGTCAGCGAATACCTGAGAAGGGCAAGGCCCGGCGACTGATATGGCCGCAAAGGGTTTTGCTCTGAAGATGAGGCCGAGATTGGCCGGTGCAAAGCGTTCTAGGGCGAGAAGGCACGTCAAGGACGATGTCCAGAGGCTGGAAAATCTGGAGGAAAGGCTTGAGAACGTCACGGACGAGATAAACCGCGAGGTGGAGGAGATAGAGGGCGTCAAGCATTTTGTCAAGTCAAAAAAGACCGAGTTCGGTTGGATAAAAGGGGAGCTGACCGAGCTTGCCCTGCAGGATTTTGTCGGGGCCGTTTTCGGTGCGATGTTTTTTGCGTTCACGCAGGAGGTATGGGTCATCGCCTCCTCCATCAGCTGGTTCAACACGCTGCTCGTGTTCATGCTTTCGTTTTCCGTGGGATATCTTCTGATTTTCCTTTCGCGCCGCAGGAAGTTCATATCGGAGCGTGCTTTCCACGTCTCGTTCCTGCGTGCGACCGAAATTTACGTGATGTCGCTGTTCGCCGCCTGGATTTTCGTGGAACTGTTCAGCTTGGCACCAAGTGCCGGCGGGGGACTCAGGGAGATAATCATAATATCCCTCCCTGCGGTCATTTCGGCTGCAACGGCGGATTTGCTGTTCTATTAGACAGGCAAAGCCGACGTTTCCGCGGGCAGACCCGCTAAACGGCAGACCTGTTATTTTATTGATTTTGCCGTTGCACCATTCACAATGCTTAAATACTCTTTGGAGAAACTCGTTCCCATGAGCATGCCAGTCGATGTGTGCGAGGGACCTATTCCGGCGCATATCGCGGTGATTCTGGACGGAAACCGGCGCTTCGCGAAGAAGCTGATGCGGGCCCCGTGGATGGGTCACGTCTGGGGGGCCAAGAAGGTGAGGGAGTTTCTGGGCTGGTGCCGCGAACTCGGAATCAAGTACGCCACACTGTACGCTTTCAGCATCCAGAACTTCAACCGCCCGAAGAAGGAATTTGATTATCTCATGAAGCTTTTCGAGAAGGATTTCAGGTCCATCACCGACCCGAAGCACGATGTCCATAAGTACGGGGTCCGCGTGCGCTTCCTCGGAAGGATCGGCATGCTGCCGCCGGCCGTGCAGGCTGCGATAAAGGCGGCCGAGAAGGCCACCGCCCGCTACACCAATTATTTTGTCAATATCGCCGTGGCTTACGGCGGCCAGGAGGAGATAACCGACGCCGTCAAGGGGCTTGCTGTGAAGGTGGCGAAGGGCCTGTTGAAGCCCGCCGCAATCAACGAGGAACTCATACGGCATTCCCTGTACACCGACGGCACACCTTACCCGGAAATGATAATCAGGACGGGCGGCGAGAGAAGGTTGAGCAACTTCCTGCTCTGGCAGAGCGCTTATTCAGAGCTCGTTTTCATCGACAGGGCTTGGCCGGACATAAGGAAGAACGACTTCGTCGGCGCGATGAAGGAGTTCCAAGCCAGGGAAAGACGGTTCGGCGCCTAGAGCGCCTGCTCGATCAGCTTCGTCACTCTCTCTTTTCCTATGGCTTCCATCAGCGGTCCCGCCCTCGGGCCTCTTTCGCTGCCCAGTATTATTCTGTAAATCAGCTTGAACAGTTCCCCGGTCTTCATCTCATTTCTTCTGGCTATCTCGAACAGCTCCGTCTGTATCTCCCCGCCCGTCTTTTTTGACTTGAGCAGCTTTAGCAGTTCCCGAAGGGCGGCCTTTTCCTCTTTCTTCGTCTTCACCTTGGCGGGCTTCGCCTCGAGCCCCTCCGACTCCACCCAGGCCGTCGCATACCCAATCCTTTTCGCCAGCTCTTCC
Organism: Candidatus Aenigmatarchaeota archaeon; assembly: GCA_043799675.1. Taxonomy (GTDB): domain Archaea; phylum Aenigmatarchaeota; class Aenigmatarchaeia; order Aenigmatarchaeales; family JACQIB01; genus JAZDNN01. The sequence goes on from JAZDNN010000040.1 coordinate 2,787, forward strand.
GCCTGCCTTGCATCCAGCTGTTTCGGTATTGCCCCCATGTCCGCCAGGCTGTCCGAAATTATTTTCAGCTTTTTCTCGGGCTCGACGGGGAGCATGCGTACAAGGCTGACCAGCGTGTGATAAGGTACGCCGAGCGAGGGCTTCGGTTTGTCAAGGAAGTGGGCGTATTCGAAAAGCCTCTTCAGGTGGGAAAGTTCCTTTTCGTTTTCAACGTCTTCCTTCCCGTTGTACACTTTTTCGAGCCTGTCCATCTCTTCCATGTAGGTCGGGATGTCCTCCGGCCCGAGCTCCCTCGCACCGGTGAACCGCTTGAGCATCAGCAGCCTCAGGCTCGACGGGCTTCCGTAGCGGAGCCAGTCCTGCGGAGTCAGGACATTCCCGAGGCTCTTGCTCATCTTTCCCCCGCCCTTTTCCGTGAAGTGCTCGTACATCGCATGCACCGGCGGCTCCCAGCCCAGCACCTCCCTGCTGATGATATCGTTGATCCGCATCGAGTCTATCAGTTCCTTCCCGTAGGCTTCGAACACCACCTTGAGCGCCGCCCACCTTGCCCCTATCTCCACCTTCCACGCCAGTTTCCCGTGGCCGTTGAGGTAGCTCTGCGCCCCCCTGAATCCGCAGCCCTTCACGATGATTTTCTTGCCGGTGTTCACGTTCTTCGCTTCGAAGTCCTTGTCACATGAATATTCGACCGACTTCTCGTCCGGGAGGAATTTCGTCACCCTTGTGGTGTAAATCCTGCCGCATTTCTCGCATATGGGCATCCACAGTGTGGGAATGTCCTGTCCGACCTCCTGCCTGATGATTTCCTTTATCCTGCCCTCGTTGAACAGTATCTTTTCTATCTGCTCGTTCAGCAGGCCTTTGCCGTAGCTCTCGGCGCCCGACATGAAACTGTAATTCTTCACGCCCGTCTCCTCTATCGCATCCATCAGGAGGCCGGTCATGTGCGCCCCGTAGCTCGGGTGGCAGCCGAACGGGTCCGGTATCTCGCTCACCGGCTTTCCCAGTTCCTTTTCAAGCGAGTTCGAGAATCCGGCCGGCACCTTCCTCAGGCCGTCTCGGTCGTCGCTGAAGGCTATGAGGACCGCCGGCAGCTTCATGTCCTTCAGTCCCAAAGTGACCGCATAGCTCCTTATCGCATCGCTCAGGTTTCCCACATGAGGCAGCCCGCTGGCCCCGAGACCCATCTCGGTCCTGTATTCCTTCACCCTCTTGAGCCGGGCCTCCCTGTCCGCGACCTCCTTGGCCAGCTTGTCGGCCCAAAAAATACCTTCAGCCATAACCTAACACTTTGGATTCACTATTTAAACCGCCTCACATAAAGGCTGTCATGCTTGCTTTCGAGGATGTCTACACCATCTCGGTCGTCCTGTTCTTCGGCCTCCTTGCCCTTTTGATATGGCGCGATCGGAAGCACATCGAGTTCCATACGCTCGTGATAATGAGGCGCACGAAGAGGTTCAGGGACACGATAGACAGGCTTGCCATGGCTTCCCCCCGTTTCTGGAAGGCATTCGGCACGCTGGGCGTGATTGCCGCCTTGGTGGCAATGGTGTACGGGACGCAGATGCTCCTCTCGACAGCGAACCTGATATTGTCGGGAATGGTGGAAAAGCCCGCTATGCAGGTGATACTTCCTTCTCCTGGTGCGACGACCGTCGCGGGGCCGGGCTACGTGCTCCTGCCTTTCTGGATATGGTTCTTCATAATTGCGATGATACTCATCCCCCACGAGATGATGCACGGGGTGATAGCCAGGGCCGAGAAGATAAGGCTGAAGTCCGTCGGCCTGCTTTTGCTGATAATTTTCCCGGGAGCCTTCGTCGAACCGGACGAGAGGCAGCTGAAGAGAGCCAAGCTGATGACCCGTCTCAGGGTATTTGCCGCCGGAAGTTTCGCAAACTTCTTCCTTGCCGGCCTGATGCTGGTCATCACCGCCTATGCGTTTTGGCCGCTGGCGGCGGTCCCGAGCATAACGCTCAATATAACAACCGTTAATGCAAGCAGCCCGATGGCAATCGCCGGCGTTCCCGTGGGGACGGTAGTGACCGGAATAAACGGCCACCCGATAACCCCGGGCTATTGGGAGTTCGTCGGCGGAGGCACCTACCTGAACGATGAGCTCGGCAGCCTGGAAGTGGGCCAGCCCGTCACCTTCACTACGGCCGAAAAGGCCTATATAATAGCCCCGGTAGCCAACCCGACCACCGGCAAACCCTGGATGGGCTTCACCGGCAGCTTCAGCGACGTCGTGCTGTCCGAAACCCCGAACCTGCTGATATCCTTCTTCACCCTGTTCTGGATACTGAGCTCGGCGGTCGGCCTGGTGAACATCCTGCCCCTCAAGCCGCTTGACGGCGGCCTGATGTTTGAAGCGGTTGCAAAGAAATATTATCCGAAGAGGAGCGCCTTGCTCACGAAGGCAATGGCCGTCCTCCTGCTCGCATTGATAGTGTTTGCTTTCGTCGGCCCCGGAATAATAAGCGCGCTCTGATTATTTTTTCATCTTCTTCAGCATGTCGATGACGGCAATGGCCACGCCGATGCCAAGCAGGCTGTACCCGATAATCCTGTCGTCGCCAAACGTGATTCCGGCCAGAACGAATGCGAACGCGATTGCCGTCAGCCTGGAAAGTTTTTTCGGTCCCTTCTTCCCTTTCACGAAAAACATCAGGACGGCTATTATCGCAAGCGCGACTATCGCGACCAAGATGTATGCAAGGGAGATGTCCGCCACGGAATCAGACAACTTTCAGTTCTTTCAGGGAGCTGTTCCGTATCAGGAGTTCGCGGAGGGCGTTGATGTTCGCTCCGCCCCTTCCTATGACGGCACCCCTTTCCTTTGAGTCGACCGTCACGATCGCCTTTTCCCCGTCTATCTTGATGCTTTTGGCCGAGGGGATGAGGTTCCTCACAAATTGCTCTGACTGGTCCGCCCATTCGTAAATCCTTATCTGCTTCTTGAACACTTTCTCCGCGTTCTGCACCGCGGCCCCGCCCTTCCCTATCGCCAGCGCCGCCTTCCCGGGGTTCACCAGAAAATGCAGGCTCTCGTTCTTCACTATGTCCCGTACCTCGCTGCCGGTGAGCTGCTCGAACGCGGCAATCAGTTGCATTGTTTCGGTATCGAACTCGCGCATACAATCATTTCTTGGTTTCGGCTTTTATAGCACACGCTGCGACCCCGAACGGCCTTCCCAGGAAGGTCCCCAGCTGGGCCGACGTGCCCGGAAATACGTGTATCGGTATCTTGGTCAGTCCCGCATAATGCTTGGCATCCCTGCTGACGCTCGTCGGCGCATTGCTGGAAAGTATGATGCTCCTGGCGGCCCCGCCCTTCAGTATCTTCATGACTTCGCGCGTCCCGACGATAAGGGTCTTTCCGGCCAGTGCGGACTTCAGTTCATCTTCGATTGTCATGCATTATCACTTATGCCTTCTTTTTCGGCGGGTGGAATGTCAGCTCGAACATGCCCGTTCCGGCCGGCACCACCTGGTTGATCATCACGTTCTCTACTATGCTCTCAAGCTTATCTACTTCTGCCGTCACCGCGGCCTTGGTCAGGTGCTTGATGGTTTCCTCGAAGTTCGCCCTTGCAAGAACTGAACCTTTTGCGCCGGCAATTCCGTACCTTCCGATCGCTTTCACTTCCCCGTCAACGGTCATGACATCGGCCACTATCATGATGTGCCTGATATCGACGTCCAATCCGGCCTGCCTTATGGTGTAGGCGGCCTCTTTGATTATCGCCATCCTTGCAGCCTCGATTCCGAGTACCCTCGCTATCTCGTGTATGTTGTTCGTATCCGTCCTGCAGACGTCCACCCCGTCCATGACAAGCACCTTGGCGAGGTTGCTGCCCAGCGTGTTTATCACCCACTCGCCGTCCTTCTGGGTGACGATGGTCTGTTCTATGTTCTTGACGCCCTTGATATGTGCGGCGAGCGCCTTGCCCCTTATTTTCTGCATGTCCTTTACCGTGGCATCGTCCTTCGGTTTGAATGCGACCCCGTCCGCTCTCGGCCTTACCTCGACATTCTTGAGGACCTCTTTCAGCGCAATCGGTATGGAGCTCGGCTTGACCCCGAACACCTTGATCATTGCCTGGTTGTATTCCACCTCTATAAGCCCGTTGGCAAGGTCAAGCGAGCTGTTTGCGGCGATGTCCATGAGCGTGACTTCCTTTATCTCCCTGGCTATCTCGTATGCCTTTTCCTTGCTGGTGCCGGGCTTGAGATGAATTATCATTGCGGGCGTGGCAGGGCTCCTTCTTGCGTCGAATATCTCCACCATTCTCGGCAGACCGAGCGTCACTTCTATCTGGGCCGCTCCGGCGACGTGGTATACACGCATGGTCATCTGCGTTGCCGGTTCGGATATTGACTGGGCCGCGAGCATTCCCGCCGCCTCGCCGGCCTCGAATTTGCTCCTCTTGTAAAGGTCCAGGACCATCTCAATGACCTTCTCTTTCTGTGACTCGGTGAGCCTGTTCTGCTTGATTGCCGCCTTCAGTTCCTCTCTCAGCTTCGGAGGAAGCTCTTCGATGGTAATGCTCATGCGGTCACCCTCTCTATCACTCTGTTCACATCTATCTTCCCCCAGTCACTCTTGCTCGGGTCTATGCCGTCCTCGCCGGGGGTGAACTGGATTATGATCTTCCTGTTGTCCCTGACCGTCCCGTCGTACTCTATCTTGAGGTCTTGCAATGCGTTCATCAGCCTTCTTTCGAGATAGCCGGAGTGCCTTGTCCTCAATGACTTGTCCATGAGGCCTTCCCTTCCGGACAGAAGGTCGAAGAAGAACTCGAACGGATTGAGGCCCTTCTTGAAGGCCGAGCTGACGAAGCCGTGAGCGGCCGGGCTCAGATCGCCGATAGCGAAGTGCGATAACGTTCTTCCCCTGTAACCGCGCTGTACCCTCTCTCCCATCACCCTCTCCTGTCCGACCGAACCCATCAGTTGGACCATGTGGGTTATGCTTCCCCTTGCCCCGGAGCGTGCCATCACGACCGCATGGTTCTCCGTCACGCTGCTGTCGATTATCTTTCCTATCGCATCGGTCACGTTCGCGAGCATCCGCAGCATGTGGCTCTCGAAGCTTTCGGTCGCCGTCCTTCCGGGCAGCACCTCCAGCGTGCCGTTCCTGTACTGCTCGATGAGCTTGTTGGATTCGGAATCCCCTTTCTCCAGTTCGACCTTTATCCTTTCCGATGAGGCGCGCGGTATGTCGAAATCGTCAAGGCCGACCGAGAAGCCGGAGCGTTCCAGCCATTTTATTCCGAGCAGCGCAGCCCTGTCTATGAACAGTCTTGCAGTCTCGCTTCCGTATTCGCGGTCTATCCTGTCGAGAAGCTTACCTGCCTCCCTTCCGACGCTTTTCTTGTCTATGACGCCTTCCTTGAGCATGCCTTTCTCTATCACCACGGGCGCCCCGGTAACCGACTTTATCGTGAGGTTGAGATCGCGCGGGAGCATTGAACTGAACACTTCCTTGCCGGTGACGGTCTTCTTGTTCGGCAGCCTCTGCTCGGCCCCCACTTCCGCAAGCACCGCATATGCGGTCTCGATGGGCATTTCCGTGCCGTCCCTCGTGAGCATGTACAGGCCGGAGATGTGATCGTGCTCCATTCCTATGATGGGTCCTCCGAACCTCGGGCTGCGGATGTGCTTCTCGGATGACATGAGCATCCTCGCTTCCGCCTGCGCCTCTTCGTTCTGCAGCACGTGCAGGTTCATCTCGTCGCCGTCGAAGTCCGCGTTGTACGGCGGGCAGACCGGCGTGTTCATCGTGAACGTCCTCCACGGGCTGACCCTGACCTTGTGGGCCATTATGCTCATGCGGTGCAGGCTGGGTTGTCTGTTGAAAAGCACTACATCACCGTTGTGCAGCTGCCTTTCCACCACGTAACCGATTGCCAGCTCCTTCAGTATCTCATCATGATTATCTTCGGTTATCCTCTTCCTTCTGCCGTCCGGTCTTATCACGTAATTGGCAGAAGGCCATGCCGGGGCCCTCATTATCAGCGCCTTGAGCGCCTCGATGTTGTGCGCCTGCACCACCACAGGGATGGTGAGCTCCTTTGCCACCGACAGCGGCACTCCGACCTCGTTGATGCTGATGTGCGTGTCCGGGCTGATGACCGTTCTTGCCGAGAAGTTGACCCTCTTTCCGGCGAGGTTCTGCCTGAACCTTCCTTCTTTGCTCTTCAGCCGGTCGGCAAGGGTCTTCAGGGGCCTTCCGCTCCTGTGCCTGGCGGCGGGGATTCCCGGCAATTCGTTATCATAAAATGTCGCGACGTGGTACTGCAGCAGTTCCCAGAGGTCTTCGATGATGAAGTCGGGGGCGCCGATGTCTATGTTTTCCCTCAGCCTCTGGTTGATCCTTATGATGTCCACCAGCTTGTGCGTCAGGTCGTCCTCGCTCCTTTCTCCCGTTTCAAGCGTGATGCTCGGCCTGGCAATCACCGGCGGGACAGGAAGAATTGTGAGCACCAGCCACTCGGGCCTTCCTCCGAGGAAGTTCATGTTCGGCAGTTCCTCGTCGGGTATCTTTTCCATCCGTTGCCTGATTTCCAGCGGGTTCAGTATCTTCTCCCCTTCGAAATAGGTGTACGGTTTCTCGAACCTCACCGGTATCAGCGCGATGCCGCAATGCGGGCATGCCTTCGGCATCACCGTCGGATTGGTGGTCGCGGTCTTGCCGCAGTTCGGGCATGCCATGCGCAGCATCCTGTGCACGAGCTTGCCGTACAGGACATGGATGACGGGTCTTATCAGCTCTATCCAGCCGAAGTGTCCCGGGCAGTTGCCCAGCGGCAGCCCGCAGGTCCTGCATCTGAGGCCGGGGTCCACCACGCCGAGGCGCGGGTCCATCACGCCTCCCTCTATCGGGAAGCCGTCATTGTCGTAAAGCTCCGCTTTGTTGATTTCGCTGACAGCCAGTTTCTTCAGCTCCATCGGAGAGAACAGCTTGAATTCGATTGCTTCGATCAGTGCAGACATGTCAACCCTTCCTCCGTTTCGGCATGTACGTCAGCAGTGCGCATGCGATAACGTATGCGAAAATGATGTCTACGGCAAGGTTGATGTACGAGATTGACGGAGTATCGGGACATTCTCCAAAATCTATTGAACATGGGTAAGTCCCCAAGAAGTAAAAGTCGAGCGGGAATCCGTACACAACCGCATCAGCAAGGTGCGTTACGGTCCAGCCGCTGTAAAGGTAGGTCGCAACCGCGAAAATGACCACGGTAAGTACGACTTTCTTCCAGTCGGGTTTTACGAACGATTTCCAATCCATATTCATCCGCCTATTTTCAGCTTTGGCCATATTCCCATGGTCTTCAGCTCGTCCAGCAGCAGTTTGAACGCGTAGCTCATGTCCACGTCTACCACATCGGTGTCCTTGTCTAACGGGCAGACATTGGTTCCCTTGGCCTTGTCCCACAGCGCGGTTATGCCATGGGTCCTGCATATCGGGATGGTTATCTTGTCGGAGTCGAACCTTTCTTTTAGCGTGAGCACCGCTCCGTGGGCAATCAGGCAGTCCTTTTCCATTTCCCCGAGCCTGAGACCGCCTTCCTTCGCTTTTCCTTCGGTCGGCTGCCTTGTAAGCAGTGTCACGGGTCCCCTGCTCCTGGTCTGCAGCTTGTTGGCGACCATGTGGTCCAGTTTCTGGTAGTAGTTTATTCCGATGAATATTTCCGCTTCGAACTTTTCCCCGGTGAGTCCGTTGTACATTATCTCCTTCCCGTCGCTCCTGAATCCCATGCTTCCGAGCATCGCCCTTATGTCCGATTCCGGCAGGCTTGCGAACGGGGTCGCGTCCATCTTGCTTCCGTTCAGGGCGGCGGTCTTGCCGGCAAGCATCTCCAGCAGCTGTCCCAGCGTCTGCCTGCTCGGCACCGCGTGCGGATTGATCATGATGTCCGGAATGTAGCCGGCCGCGCTGAACGGCAAATCTTCTTCGTCCGCAATCATCCCGACTACGGATTTTTGCCCGTGCCGCGATGCAAACTTGTCGCCGGGCTCCGGTATCCTCAAATCCCTTACGGCGACCTTGATGAGCTTGTTCCCGTGGACGGTCTCGGTCATGAACACCCTGTCCACTATCCCCCTTTCCGACGGGCGCAATTGGACCGAGGTGTCCCTCATGTTCGCTATCCCGCCCATCAGCTCGGTGGCGGAAAGGAACCGCATCGGGCTTATCTTTCCTATGACCACGTCCCCTCCGACGACCGGGCTCTCGGGCGGCAATATTCCGTCCTCGTTGAGCCTGGCGTAATCGGCCTCGGCTTTGTACCCCCTGACGTCCTTCTCGGGTATGGCAACCTTGTCCTCCTGTCCTCCCCAGTACCTTCTTTCTTCTGCGCTGTATATCCTGTAGAAGAACGAGCGGAACATCCCCCTCTCCACCGACGACTTGTTGAATATCACCGCGTCCTCCATGTTGTAGCCGTGGAACGGCGCGACGGCGATTATCACGTTCTCCCCCGCCGGATGCGTCAGCATGCTGGTCAACGGCACTGCCGCCGTCTCTATCAGCGGCGTCTGCGAATAAACAAGGATGTTGCTCTTGGTGTCGGCCCTTCTGAGGAAATTCGACTGGTAAAGCCCTATCGACTGTCCGATCATCTTCGCCCCGAAGTTGACACGGTCCCCTCGGTTGTGCTGTGCGAACGGAAGCAGCGCCGCGCTGAGCCCGAGGATTATGAGCGGCGTCAGTTCGAGGTGGGTGTGCTCCTGCCTGAGATCGCTCTCCTTCAGCGCGACAAGGGCAGCGTCCTCCTCGTCCGCGTCAATGAATTCTATCACTCCGGACTTCAGCAGGTCGCTCCACTTCATCTGTCTGCCGGCTATCTTGTCCAGCATTTCCTGCGTGAGCCTGTGCCTTCCGTTCTCCACCACCAGCAGCGGTCTCCTTACCCTGCCGGCGTCCGTGTTGATCCTGATTTCCCCGTGCGGCAGGAAGACCGTGTTTATCTGCCGCGAAATCAGGTCCCCTCTCCGCTTCTTCCTGATGTCCTCGATTATGTCCCTGCTCCCCCAGCCGGAGGGAGTTCCGTCGATGAGCACCCTGTACTTGCCTTCGCCGGGCGCGCTCGAGAGCTTGAGGTTCTTGACCAGTTTTTCCTTGTCCGCTTCGTTGAGGCCGGGCGTCACTTCGGCCATGAGGGCAAGGTGTTTCCTGAGTCCGATGGTCGGTCCTTCCGGCGTTTCCGCGGGGCAGAACCTTCCCCAGTTTGTCGGATGCAGCTCCCTTGCCTCGAAGTGCTCCTGCGTGCTGGTGAGCGGGCTGAGGACCATGCGCAGGTGGGAGAACGTCTTGGTGAGGTTCGCCCTGTCCAGCCTCTGGCTGACTCCGGTCCTTCCTCCGGTCCAGGCGCCGGTTGACATCGCGCTGACCAGCTGCTGGCTGACGACGTTGGACTCGACGATGGTCTGGATGGGCGGCAGCTTCCCTCTCTTGGCCATCTTCTGATAATTGTACTTTATCCTTGTGATGAGTCCCCATCGTCCGACCAGTATGCTCCTGAACAGCAGCTCAAGCAGATCCCCGGAGAGCCTGACTCTCTTGTTGGCGAAGTGGTCGATGTCGTCCTCCGGTATCTTTCCGAGTGAGAATCCTACTATCTTCGTTATCGCTGCGCAGAGGTAGGCCGCCTTGGCTTTCCTGCTCTTCGCGTCCTGTCCGAGATGGGGAAGAAGGTACCTGTCGATTATCCTTTCGATCCTGGTGCTCTCGAACTCCTTCTCGACTATCCGCATGTTGGAAGCTATGACACCGAGTGCCGACTTGGAATCGGTGACCTCCGTCTCGTAAAGGTTGCCCATGAACGCGTTGATCGTCTCGGGGTCCGCCTGGAGTCCCTCCATTATTTCCTTGTCGGTCTCCGTTCCGAGCGCCTTGAGCAGGATGACCACCGGCAGCCTGCGTATGTTCGCGAAGCTTATCACGATGGAACCGTCGACCTTCCTTTCAATGAGGTGCCTCTGGGTGTATCCCTCCCGCTCGGAATTTATCCTGATGGTCTCCCTGTAGTTTCCCGCGTCCTGCTTCTGCACTATCATCCGGTTCGGTGCGATCTCTTCTATGAGAATAAGAGCCCTCTCTGTGCTGTTGACTATGAAGTAACCGCCCGGGTCGTCCTGGTCCTCGCCGTACTCCGGGAGCTGCTGGCGCGTCATCTTCGACAGCGGGCATGTGGCGCTCTTGATCATCACGGGCAGTTCGCCTATCATCACCGGGACGCCTTCCTGCTCGACCTTGTTCACCACCGGGGTCATCTCGACATGGATGGGGGCCGCATAGGTGAGGTCCCTCAGCCTTGCCTCGGCCGGCATTATCTTCCTGACCGTGCCGTCCGCTTCCCTGACCGACGGGTCTCCGACCGTCACCTTGCCGAGCTTTATGACCAGTTCGCCTATCTCCGGCACCTCGGGTTCTATCTGTCCTATCTCGTCTATGACCTTCTGGAGCCTCCTTTCCACGAACGCGTTGAAGCTGTCAATCTGGAACCTTACCCAGCCGATCTCCTCGGCGAACGACTTCAACAGGATCTCGGTATTTTTTTCCACCATCAATATCATCTAATCCTTGACGACTATCCTGTAGTAGACCGCGGTGCCTGCGGTCGGACTGTTTCTCGTTATCTTCAGCACCTGCCCCTCCTTCGCTCCTATTGCCTTGACAGCCGGATCGGTGCTGAAGATTTTCGGCAGCTGCTGCACGGTGATGTTGTACTTCTTCATAATCTCCGCGATTTCTTGCTCATTAAGAATAACGTGCTCGGGCACGAGGTGGTGCTTGAGTACGGCTATCTCTTTCTCTTCATCATCTTTCTTGGTCGCCAAAGGCATCACTCCCCGCAACGAGAGCCTTAGGGCTTTCGTGCAAATTTTCTGGAGTAAACTTGTCCCTATCGAGCTGACAGACCTTATAAAGATATCGCCGATTGCCGTATTCGTACCGAAACGAACAAAAGGGCGGATTATCGTGGTTTATATCGCCGGATGCAAATCAGGTTATGCTGCTTTTGGCTTATCTTGCGATTGCCGCCGCTTCTCTTTGCATCTGTCTGTACAAGTGCAACCGGCGCAGGTATGCCGTCTACCTTTCCATGGCGGCATTGGCCGGAATTTCCGGGTATTTCATCGAGGAGGCGAACATTGCGGGCGGCTACTGGTACTGGACGGAGGGTGTGATGTTCCTTGGCAATACTCCTGTCGAGATGATACTGATATATGCCATGCTCGGTTGCATCGTATCCGTGCTGACGATTTACCTGAAGGAATTCCTGGCCGCAAAGCATGCCCTGATGGGTAGAAAATCCGTTCTCTATGAAATTCCGTTCGGCATCTTCGTCCTGTTCCTGCTGTATCATTTTTGGAGCGCGGCATCCTGGCCCTTCCTGGCGGCGCTCCTGATAGGCGGACTGGTTTTCCTGAAATACAGGAACCCCGTGATCGTGATTTTCGGCATGTTCTCGGCGGGGGTCGACTTCCTGTTTGACACGTGGCTGGTCCTGTTCGGCATCCTTCCGGTGACCTACAAGATACCTTACCTGTTCTTCTTCGGTTCAGGCGTTTTCTTTTCGGGGGTCTCCATCCTTTTGGACGACCTGTTTTACGGAAAGAAGCGGTGAAAGTTTGGTGGGCCCAACGGGATTCTCTGGCGCGTTTTGGCGCTTCGCGCTCATTCGAACCCGCGACTCCCGGGTACCTTCCTGTCATTGCACAGAGTGCTCTACATGCTTTTATCTGGTGCGGGTGCGTTCTGCGACACTTACACCGCAGACGCGGCGTGCCGCAGATAAAAGCCCGGTACTCTACCAGACTGAGTTATGAGCCCATTGTGCTATGCAGGCAGGACATTAAAAAGAATGGCGCCGGGACCTTGGTATGGGCGATGAAAGGGCGGAGGAGGAACTGGTAGAGAGCGGAAGGTACAGATTCATAGTCGACTTGAAACGTAACAGGATTTACTACGGTTATGATACGAATGCCGGCCGCATGGCCACTTATTCCGAGCTTGGAATGCTTGATAGGAGGACTCTCGCCCGCGCCGCAACGGAAAGAAACGGTCACATGCTCTACTTTACCGATGATGTGTCGCTTTTTCTTGCAATACCCATCGAGGTCTGAATTGGCGCCCGCCATTCAACCGCTGCTGCAGCGCGGTGTATACCGCAGGACGAATGCGGTTAAATGGCGCCCGGGCGGGGATTCTCAATTTCCCTGGAAAGTTTCTCTTTCCAAGGTTCTTTCTCTTTTCTAAAGAGAAAGGCCTTTTGAACCCCGGTTACAAGCTTGACAAGCTCGCATACTGGGCCACTATACTACCCGGACAAACCAGCTTTAAGCCCGAGATTATTTAAACGTTGATTTTACATGAGCAGCAAAGCTGCCAAAACATGTTTTCGCCGCCCGAGGCGGCAGGTTTGCTACCCTTTGGGCCCGTGGCCCGATAAACCCAAAGCCACCGCAAGCGAGGCGGTCACCATTCCCATGATGACGGTCATGTCCACGCTTCCCGTGACGGCGCTCCAAGCGGTCCCGATTGACACCGCAAGGAGGGCTACAGCGAACGCCGTTTCCAAGCTCTCATTTTCGTCCGTTTTGCGCTTCCGTGGCATGCATTTGATTGCTTAAGCCAGAATAAAAAGAGAGCCGTTGGCGCTGTAATAAATCCTTTCCTGCCGATAGCCCGTTCATGAAGTTCGATTACTTCGCGACCAACCGCGTCGAGGTGCCGCCGGCAAAGCGGAAGGACTACATGCGCCTCTGTTTCTTCCACGTCACATCGCAGTATGACCTGAGGCATCACCTGAACTCGCTTCCGAAGCACATCCAGGCGAGGATGCTCGTTGACAGGAACATGGATTTCCGCGTCGGAATGAGGAAGGAGGACGCATGGGCTACCGACCCCAGGGGCTTCTCGACCATGATGTACGGCGAGGTAGGTTTCGCCTCGAATATTATGTTCGACGGCAGGAATTTCAGGTACAGGCTGTACTGTTCGGACGACCTGAAAAAGCGCAATCTTAACATACTGTTCGAGCCCATGCGGCTGCATGAAAAGACCGGCCCGGATGCGCACGGCCTTAATGTCACCAGGGAGGACGAGAAACTGGAGCCAATCGAGGCGCCGTTCACCTGGGACGACATAAGGAATCATTACAAGCATGGTCTCGAGTTCGAGATGAAGGAAGCGAGACAAAGGTTCGGGTGGCACGGTCCCAATCTTGACGGACTTGACATCGATGAAAATTATGAAAAGTTCGAAGAGGCAAGATGCCTGGAGGACGAAAAGGAACGCGCAAAGAAGGAACTTCATATCAACCGCATCGTACGCAGGAACCTTGAAAAAAGCAATCAGTGGCGTGAAAGCCTGAAGGAAAAGTGCAATCTGTTCAAGGAAGTTCGTGCTGACATCGCAAAGAAGCTAGGAAGACCGGCAATGCTGAACGTGGCCTACGGGACCATGCCTTTCCTGCAGAACGACTGTCTCGACGATTCGATTGCCGCCTGCTGGCCGGTCATGTATGCGTTGCCCTACACGGACGGCATGAATGACAGGACGCTCGCCCTTCTTGACGCGGAGATATACGTAAGGCCCGAAGGCGGATGCACGCACATCGTCTCGTTCTATCCATACACGTCGCCGACCGAGGAAATAGCCGAGCTCAATGCGCAGTTGCTGAAGGAAGACGGACCCATGCGCGCGATGTTCGCGCATGAAATGCTTGAGTCATTCATGTGCGAGAAATTCCGGTCGATTGGCTATGACTTCCTGGGATACATGGTCGACAGGGGGTATCGGGAATGTATCCAAGCTGAAAAGGTTTCGCAGGGGAACGAAAGGCACCGCCGGCTCAACAGTATGCTGGACAGGCTCGGCTATTCGGACTGCACGGAAGCGCTGCTGAAACGGTACGAGGAAGCGGCCGATGCGGTAATCAAAAGGATTGACGCGGAGAAACCTATGAAACGCGGTATTCTGGAGTCGGTGATGGAGAGGTATGGGATGTTCCGCTACAAGCCTGACATGATAATCAGTGCGGCGGAACACCTGATGGGCTGGAAGTACGCCCACATGCTTGCGATGAAGACCGGCTGTGAAGAATGGAGGCAAAGCATCCAGTCGGGCAAACTGCCGAAGTCCGGAATGGGGAACATAAAGCTCAGACAAATGGATGCCTTTATGTTGAGGGACGATGCTTCTGAAAAGTGCGAAATCCAGGCAACGGATGATTCGGAAGAATGAAATAATTGATGGTCGCCAGCTTCTTGGGGTTCCCGCCTTTTCGGCAGTACAGCCCAAATCGATGACGCGATTCACTACCGTGATTCCGCCTCTTTTTGGTCTCAAAAAGATGTTTCGGAACGGGAACGGGTCTTACCACGTCTCTTTGGCCGGCAACCAAGTCTGATTGCGCCTTCGAAGGTATTTAAAGTTTTTGTCGACAGGTTTAGCGGTAAGAGTCCAGAATTTTCCTGATTAAGATTGCTTTTCTGCTTTCTGTAAAACCTACCAAACTTCCAAATTTTGTCATGTTGCTTTTGCCTAATACTAGCAGCGCCCAACAATCCATTGTTGCCCTGCCGGTGCCTGCCGCATGGTCCAGATATATCCGCGATTCTACCCCGGCCTTTTCTAGCATCTTCTGCACGGTCAGTAGCAGTTTCTTATCGGAATTGCTAATTTTGATTTTACGATCCCATTGTGGATACTCTTTTCCATTTTTCTTTTTACACCCGCGTCGCATTATTGGAGTTCCTTCGCCGTCTGCAAATCCTCGAATGTATTTCATCTGTTGACTCTGCGGCCAGTTCAACATTTCCGAATACATACTGTACGATTAGTTGCTCCGAATAATAAGCTTTGTCCGAAGGTCCAGCCGACTTTTTATTCGGGCTATCCGAACTAGGTATGAGGTGAAAGATATGATGTCGACTTTACCGGTTGATCTGAAGAAAGTGAAAAAGGAGGATATCGACAAGTCCATCTGCAGGGTGGGGATGATAGCCGAGCTGGATGCTGTCAGCTTCTACGAGCAGATGGCGGCAATGACCGACAACCACGGCATAAGGAAGATGCTGCTCGACATCGCCAAGGAGGAGAAGACACACATGGGCGAGTTCGAGGCGTTGCTGCTCAGATTGGACAGGGAGCAGGTAGACGAGATCGCAGCCGGCAAGAAGGAAGTCGAGGAGAAGGCCGGAAAGTAGTCCGGTCCTTCCTTCCGTTCTTAAGCCTTCCAGTGCTGGCATTGGCATGCCAGAACAGATAGGAGAGTGCAACACCCTCCTTGCGGTGCCGGTCGGGAATGAAAGGCACGTGATTTGCTACGGGATCGAATGCGGGCCCCGTATAGGCAGATTCTTTAACACAGGAATGATGTGTTGCGAAAGGTCCAAGTATGACAGCCTGCCGAAAAGGCAACTATAAATTCTTTTCATGCGAAGCAGCCACCCATGGCGGTCCTGCAGGTAAGGAGGCTGGGTGCAAGCAACCATCCGGCAGTTCCGAAGGGATGGACGGAGGAGCTCTGCGAACTGGCTCTCAACGAGCTTCATCGCCAGGAGCTGGGTCTGCTCGAGGATTGCACGATCAGGCGGATGCCGGCAGACGGCATGATAAAGCGCTCGAACGGTTCCGTTTTTCTGGACGGCAACAGGCTCGTCCGGCGGTACGCCGACGGGAATAATCCTTACCTTTTTTTCACGCCCCGCCAGACCGTTCTTGCGGCCGGACCCGAACATATGCTGATACGGAGGGAATGCGCCGGGTACGGGCAGGACGGGGTGGCGATAGTGGACCTTGACAACGGCATGGCCGGCTTCCACAGCCGCATATCGGTCAATTATCTCCTTCATGAGCTGGGACATTCTATCTATGGATTAAGGCACCATCGCAGCGGAGCGAAGGTCTGCTCAATGAACAACTACGGAAAGAACGAGAACGTCCTGCATTACTGCCTCGGTTGCCGCGCGAAAGCGAGAAGGGTGGAAAAGGAACCGACCTAACCGTAAAATTCGCCGCTTCCGTTCCCCGTCATCCATATCGCGATGTCCAGCTCTTCCGGCGGGATTTCAAGCTGTTTGGCAAGCTGGAGGAAAATCTTTTCGTTTTCAGCATACGCTTTCCTGTTCAGCTTCCCTGCCTGGCCTCTCAGCAGGTTGTTTCTTTCCATGAAGTTCTGGACATGAATGTCCAAAATCGCAAGCCCGTAAATCCCGATGTTGCGCATGAAGTGTGACGCCAGCTTAGGCCCCATTCCCTTCACATTTTCAACGAGCCATTCCCTCAGCTCTTCTTTTGGCAGCCCGAGCTGCTGTTTGATTGACGGAATCTGTCCTCTTGCCTTGTGCAGGTATTCCGACTTCTTTTTCGAGAATCTCACGCCTTCCATGCATTTGTGTATCTGGTGCGGATTGGCCGTGAAAAGCATTCCGCATTCCTTCAACCGGTTGATTGTGGCTCTTGCCGTCTTGGCGGAGGATTGTGCGGTCTGCAGGCAGAACATCAGCTCGGAGGTGATGTGCTCATCGCTCCTGTCGTTTGCCTGAGCCAGGAATCCCTTGATTACCGGCTTGTACCTCTCGTATGTCTCAAGAAGTTTCTTTTCCTCTTCTTTGTCAAGGGTCAGCTCAGTTAGTCGGTCTTGCATGATTAGGATGCGCTGCCAAACGATAAAAGGGAAGGAATAGACCTGTAAGGGAACAGGTGGAAGTACGCTTCCACCGTTCGGTGGACAGTAGTCCACCTGAAACCGTAGGTTTCTCTTGATGATTGGTCCCGCCTGGGAGATTTGAACTCCCGGCCCCCTGATATCTGCTTTCCGAGCAGCGACTAAACACCCACGCTCAGCGCGCTGGGCTACAGTCAGGTGCTCCACCAGACTGAGCTAAGGCGGGAATCAATTTAGGTGATGACCTCTTAAATTGATATTGCGAAGCCAAATTAGGAGAAGTAAACCCTTAGAGGAACCTAGGTTCCTCTCGGGAGGGAATGAGTCTAGGCTTTGGCCTCTTAAATTAGTTGTCGACCGCGACTTTCAGTACGGGTTTCTGCTTCTCGCCCGGCAGTTTCGTGCTTGATGAGCTTGACAGTATGGTCTTCTCGCCGCGCTTTGCGGTCAGTCTCGCGTGGGGAAGGTCTACCGCGCGGTTGCCGTTTATCCTGTAATGCAGGACCCTCTGCTCCCCCTTCCGCATTCCGCCTATCCTCCAGACCAGCTCCGTTCCTCCGCCTATCGCCCTGGTTATCGGCCGCAGCGTCTCGAAGTGCGCACCGAGCCTGAATCCGGACGGCACCATGTCCCTCACGATTACCCCGTCCACCGCACTGCCGCGGTTCGCCACCGTCAGCGAGATCATCCAGTCCCCGTCCTTCTTCGTCACCTTTTTCTTGAGCGCGATTGCGGTTATCCAGAAGTATGCGTAAACACCGCCGGCAAGGAGGGCGATGATTATTATCGGCACCGGCCAATAGAACTCCGTATAGCTTACTGTGTTGCTGGTTCCCGGCGGCAGCTGGACCACCCATGTCACGCTGTTCCCGCTCTGGCTGGTCGGGGTCTGTTCGAAGCTCAGGCTCACCCACGGGCTGGGTGTCGCCGTGGCGGTTATGGTTGCCGTGTCCGGTGCATTGCCTCCGTTCACCGCGGTGTATCTTACGGTCCTGCTCCACGGCAGAAGGAATTCCCCGTTGGCTACCTGGACGTTCTTTATCAGCGGTATGTTGAAGTTGATGATTCTGGAATCCATCAGTCCGTCGTCACTTGTCAGTTCGGCGCGGGCGAAGTAACTCCCCGGAACCGTGCCCTCAAGGTTCAGTTTTCCCCTCAGTGTCTTCTTCGCTCCGGTAGCGACGTCACCCAGGTCCAGCGGTATCTGCTGCCCCGGGCCGCTCATCACCACCCTGAATCCTCTGAGCAAGGTCGTCCCCACGTTCTCGACGCTCACATCGAAATCTGCTTCCTTGGCTGTGCATTCGGTGCAGCTCAGATTGAATGTCCTTATCACCGCGGCCGCAACGTGCTGTTTCACGGTTGTCGACCATTCGTTCTCGATGTTGCTGCTGGTCGTCTGTTCGGTCACGGTGAATGAGAACCTGTACGTCGCGGCTTTCGCATCGAGGGACGGGGTGAACCTTACGATGAACGTTCCGTTTGTTCCCATCTGTATCTGTATTCCGACCGGTCCCTGCACATGAGACCATGTGCTGGCCTCCGGCGAGGCTATTATCTGCGACATGGTGTAGAAGCTGGTAGCGCCGGAATTGTGGATGTTGATGATTATGTCCGCGTTGCCCCCGGCGTAAATGTCGTCGGGTGCGCTCACGTCCACGGTGAATGCCGCAAGCGCCGGTGAAGCTATCATCGCAAGCATCGCGGCGAGAAGCAAAATGTTTCGCATGCCCCAGATTGCTTCTGCCGCCTTATAAAATAACTACTTGGAGCGGCGCACAAACAGCCAGGCAACGAACACGAGCGCGGTGATGCCGCCGAGCGCATAAACGACGGTCATTCCGGTCGAACGCAGCATTTCCTGCAGGCTTCCGGTGGTGGTGGCGGGTATCGGGAGCCCTTTTGCCAGCCAATCCCCGATGTAGACTATCACGAACAGCCCTATTGTCAGCACAAGAAGGCTGATGAACAGCTGCTGCAGGCCCTTGCCTTTGGTTTCCGGCTTCGGCTTGGTTATCTCCGGTATCTTTATGTTCCCGCCGGTCGGCTGCGGTTGTTCGGTCTGTGTATCCATGTAATCACTTCAGTGTTCCCCATCCTATAAGTCTCCACCTGTCGCCAATACGCTTGCTTATCGCGATCCTGTCACCGACCTGTGCCACGACGGGCAATCTGAGCTCGAGTTCCGCCAGGCCTTTCTTTACGATTTCCACCGTTCCGGCAGTCCTGGCAACTCCGATGTTCAGCAGCAGCTGGTCCCCCTGCTTCACAGGGTCTATCTTTTCTCCGTCCATGCTGGGAAACAATTGAAGCTCGATTTTGACCTTGAATATGGTCGGGGGAAGCGCCTCCGGCGTGCCCGCCACGCTTCCGGACAGGCTGTCCGCCTTTGAAAGCGAAGGATCGAGGCCCGTCATCACTCCGAGAAGTCCGCCAGGTCCCGCTTCCTCCATATTTATCCCGGTCTTCTGTATGCCGCTCACTTTTGTTTTGAGTGCGACCCATTTTCCCCTGATGCTCACGCCCGGCCTGATTTCTATTTCATCCCCGACCTTCAGCCTCCCCTGCATCAGGCTCCCGCCGAGGACCCCTCCCCTCAGCTTCTCGACCTGTGTCCCGGGCTTGTTGACGTCAAAGCTTCTTACGACAAGCATGCGCGGCGGTTTGGCAGGATCGTGCTGCGGTGTCGGTATGTTTTCCTGTATGGCGTTCAGCAGCGCCTCGATGTTGACCTTCGCCTGCGAACTCACCGGAATGACGGGCACGTTCTCGGCGACCGTTCCCTTGACGAACGCCTTTATTTCCTGGTAATTCTTCATCGCCTGCTCCTCGTTGACCAGGTCTATCTTGGTCTGCACTATGACCATGTTATTGAGCCCGGCAATGTTCAGGACCATCAGGTGCTCCCTGGTCTGGGGTTGCGGGCACTTCTCATTTGCCGCAATGACAAGCAAAGCCCCGTTCATCAGGGCGGCTCCCGCCAATGCCGTGGCCATCAGTGTTTCATGCCCCGGCGCGTCCACAAAACTGACCGTTCTCACCGGAGTTGTCTCGGATGCATGTGCCAGGCATTTCTTGGATATCGTCAGCTCCCCGCCTTTTTCACATTTGTAAATGGTCGCATCCGCATAGCCCAGTCTTATCGTTATTCCCCGTTTGAGCTCTTCGGAATGCGATGCGGGCCACTTCCCCGTGAGGGCCTCGACCAGCGTGCTTTTCCCGTGGTCGACGTGGCCCAGCGTGCCTATGTTCACTTCCGGAAGCAGTCGCGGGTCTGGCTCGGTCATCATTTATTTTCCTCTTTCTTCTCTTCGGCCTTCTTTTCCTTGGGCGGTATCCCGAGTATCACCGCTACGTCCCCTTCCCCCTGCGTTATCTTGCAGTTGAGCTGCATTGTGTCCGGAGAAACGGTGTTCCCTCGCACAAGTTTCCGCCTTCTCTGCCCTTCCTTCAGCGGCTTGAATCCCGGCGGTCCGCTCAGAAGTATCCTTTTCCTTCCCGGTCCCGGAAGCTCCACCCTCATTGGGAACCCTTCCTTGTCGCTCCCGCCGGTTATCTTCAGCATGAAGCCGTTAAGCCCTATCAACGAGCCGTCAAATGTTTCGCCTATTTTCAGCCCCGCAATGGTCGGGACATCTTTCTCAATCTGGTAGCTCTTCCGCGTCTTCGGTTCGCCTATCACTATCTTCATCCAATCAACCCCCTCAGTTTGCCGATCACGTACAGGCCGGCTTTCGTCGGCTCCATATCAAGGCACATCTCCGAGTGCTCCTAGTTCAGGACCGACCTTTTTAAATGTTATTTCCGCGTTTTGTCGAACAATTTTTCAGCGGGACAGCCGAGCTTTCGCTGCTTGCAGTATTTGCAGGCGAGCTTGCTTCTTACAAGCCCGCTGGCGGGAAACCCCAGAACGAATAGCGTTATCAGCAACATCAGGAAAAGCCAGTCAAAACGCATTGTCAGAAGCCAGACGGCCGCAATCATCGGCACTACGGCGGCCATGAAATCGGGGATTATGCTCTTCCATGTTATCGGACGGTCGGCAAACTTTTTGTTGCCTTTCTTGAATAACACGCAGCTAAGCCTGCCCTTCCCGAACGCGCACGTCTTGCCGAAATAATAGCAGCTCGTGCAGTGATTTTTCAATAGTCGTATTTCCAGGAACAGGATGTAAAGCAGGTAGAGCGCGAGCCAGACGGGTCCGATATTGCAGATTATGAACGCACCGATAAGGTAGGTTGATATTGAAACGAGGTTAGAGACCAGCACTATCCGGAACGGATAGTTCTCGCAAAGTTTCTCTTGGACCATGTTTCGAATACGGATTTTGCCGTTTAAAAGTTACCCTACTTTTGCCAGGATTTCCCTTGCCAGGCTCGCTTCTTCCCAGAGTCCGAGCTCCTCCAGTATCTTCAGGTCCCTGTCGTACAAGTGAGTGACAAGCTCGTCCCCTTCCTTGATTTGCCTTCCGACCGTCGGGCCCTCGATTGAGACAGCTACCCTTTGCCCTTTCTCCGCCTTCCCGACCGTCTGTCCTTCGTTCTGGATGTCCCTTATCCAGCCTATTTCCTTCCCTTCCTTGTGCAGCCTGATTCCCGACTTTATGCTGCCGGCCAGCACTTCGACTCCGACGATTGCCGGGTCATTGGCACGGAAAACAAAACCTGGTAGAATCTTGATTTTTCCCGGCATGGTTATGGTTGCGAGCTTGGCTTCCCGTTCTTTCGCCTTCTGTTCGATCAGCCAGGAGTCATAGCCCTCCAAAACCCTGTAGATTATTTCGCCTGAAACGATGTGCACCCCGTGGTCCTTCGATTCGTTCTGCACTTCCGCCGCCAACGGGACGTTGAACGCGAGCATCACCCTCTTGTAAGGGTCCGTTACCGTCTCGAGTTCCATGATGTCCTTCCTTGTCGGGGGGCCGACCTCCGCCTTCCGTATTTCGATGCCGTGCTCCTGTGCGAGCCTTATCAGTGCCTCCAGGCTGCCGAGTGTGTCCGCCCTGAGGATTGTCCCCTCGCGCGCGCTTGCGAACTCCACCTGCTCCACCTCTGCCGAGAGTTCCTTCTTCGCCTTCTCCGCTTCCGCTTCTGTTCTCACGGCCCTTATGGGGCTGCCTGCTATCGCTCTCTCCAAATCGGGAGCGGATACCTTCACGCCTGCAGCGGCAGTGACAGATTCTACAGGTTCGAACTCCTTCTCCGTCCTTATCTCGTGCAGCGGCTTCGGCTTCAGCAGGGCCTTTATCTTGGTGATTATCGGTTCCCTTCCACCGATGACCAGCCAGTCCCCTTTCCTGATTTCCCCGTCGTGTAGGATTATGTCCGCGGCCATGCCGAGCCCCCTTACTTCTTTTATCTCGAGGATTGCACCCGCTCCCGGACCCTCCGTCGATTTTAGTTGGTCCTTCAGGAACGTCTGTGACAATCCCGCCAGCATCATCAGCAGCTCGGGCAGTCCTTCACCTGTGGTGCCCGAGACCGGAACTATGGCCACCGTTTTCTTGAAATCCGAAATCCTGTCAAACCTGTCGCTCTCGAACCCGCGCTGGGACAGCTGGCCAAGTATCTTGTACACCGCATTGTCCACTGCTTCTCTCACGTGCTCCGGCTGCTTTCCCAGGCTGTCCGCAAAGCTTGAATTCTCATAGGAATGCCAGCCCTGTATCCTGTCCACCTTGGTAGCGGCAACCACGAAGGGCGTCTTGAACTCCTTGAGGAATCCCAACGCTTCATCGGTCTGCGGCTGGAATCCCTCGTTTATGTCGATGACCAGTATCGCCAGGTCCGCTATGCTGCTTCCCCGCTTGCGGATGGTCGTGAAGGCGGCATGCCCCGGCGTGTCAAGCATCAGGAGGCCCGGAATGTCCAGCCTGATGTTGAGCTTGTCAAGAAGTTTTCCGGAAGTCTTCCGTATGGCTTCCGCGGGTATCTCGCTTGCGCCCGCGTGCTGGGTGATGAATCCCGCTTCCTTTGCCGCGACAGCGCTGCCTCTAATCCTGTCCAGAAGGGTCGTCTTGCCGTGGTCGACATGACCAAGCACTGCAACGATGGGCTGTCGGAAGGTCATACACACTCACGTCCAAGCTTGCTCGTCAGAGTTTAAAAGTCGGCTTAATGCGAGAATGCCCTGAGTCTGCTGAATAGGAGCGCCATTTCCCATTTGTCCCCTGCTGCTATTACTTCCGGCGCATGTATCCCGCCCTCCCCTGTGATGACGGCCTTCACGCCGTGGTAGCCGAGCGCATCGATCCCGTCCACCCTGGGGAAGAAGCCGTCGCTGGCCGCCACCGCTCCGTTTGACCTGCATGTGCACGGAAGCCCGAATCGCGTGAGCATTGACTGGTCATCCGCGTTTTCTACCGCCATCTTTACCGCCCGGTTCCGCTTCGTGCTGGTCCCTATTCCGTACGTCCAGAACGCTTCGAGCTTTCCGTCTTTCACCCTTCCGTCCCCGACGACCACCGCATTCGAGGGGATCTTGCGTGCAACCTCCCACTCGGCAAGCAGCTTGATTTTTTCCTCTTCGGTCGGCTGTCTCTTGGATACGACCTCGGTGTCGCCCATGGTAAGTTTTTTCGAATAATCGGGAAGCTCCTCAACCAGGACGCCGCCGTCCACGAACCTTACATCGTATTTGAAATCGCTGAGCATCCCCGTCTTGAACACCCGCATCCTGCCGACGCCCTTCCCTTTCCTGCAGGTCTTGAGTATGTCCAGCGCACCCGCCTCATAGCTTGGGGCTGCAATCACGTCCCTGATGTCGCCGGCATCCGCGTTCGCTTTTATCGCCGCGGCGACCTTCGCGGTCAGACGTTGTGTGTAGACCTCCACGCCGCCGAGGTTTGCCTCGAGGTCGCATTGCGTGGCTTTTTCCCTGGCCTCCTCTATCGTGGGTGCGAAAGCGAAGCCGGCAGGTATGCCGTGCTTGGCCACCACCATGGCCGGACGGTCCTCGTAACCGTCCAGGAACCTTCTCGTGAGCCCGAGCTCGCGCAGGTTGTTGAACGAGGCTGGCTGTCCGTACAGCTGCTCGCATTCCGGAAGTCCGGACGAATTCGCGGGAAGCCTGTAGAACGCGGCCTTCTGCCCCGGGTTCGACCCGTAGTCGATGTCCCTTACCTTCCGCATGTCGAATGACAAGTCGTTCGGAAAGCTCGATTCGTTGTTGCTCATTTCGGAATCTCACTCCGTGTACGGGCCGGTCAGCTCGTTCAGGTTGTGCCAGACGGATATCGCGGCATAGTATTCGGCCAGTCTCTTCCTGGCTTCCACCGCAAGCTCCCATCTGGTCCTCCTGCTTATTCCGCCGTTCCGTACTTCCAGCGCTATCGATCTGTACTTGTGCGGGTTGGACACCGCCGCGACGCCCTCCCAGTTCTTTGCCGCGGCTGCGAGCATGGTCGGCCCGCCGATGTCTATATTTTCTATGCAATCTGCAAACGTCGCGCCTTTCTCTTTAATCTTCTGTTCGAACGGGTAAAGGTTGCACACGACCATGTCTATCGGTTTCAGTTTCTGCTCTTCCATCTCCCGGACATGTTGCGGGTTGTCACGCATGTAAAGTATTCCGGCATGGACCTCGTACTGCAGGGTCTTCACCCTTCCGCCGAGTATCTCCGGCCTGCCGGTGTAATCCTTTATGGAAACGGCTTTCAGTCCGGCCTTCTGCAGTTCGTCCAGCGTGCCCCCGGTGGACACCAGTTCGACCTGACAGTCCTGCAGATTTTTCGCAAATTCCGCTATTCCGGTCTTGTCATAGACGCCCAACAGCGCCCTTTTCGGCTGCAAAATCCAATTCATTTAATCATCCCCAATCATACCATCTCACGACGTTATCCCCGCAAGTTTTTTCATACTTATTGCTTCCTGTATCTGGAACATGACGCGCTCGGCCATGGAAAGCGGCCGTCCATCCTGTTCGCGGTAAGTGCCCTCGTCGGCCAGTTCGGCATACCATGCGCCCGTTGCCGCGTTGGTGCCGCCGAACAGGCGTCCCGTTATTTCCATGGGCCTTATTTCAAGGTTATCGGTGACTATGCACTCCAGACAGAACGGTCCGACCACCTCCTGCCCTCCGTCGAAAATCTGCTTCGATGCGTCCACCACCTTCCTTCCTTGCAGCAGCGCCCGTTTGATAAGGGATTCCCTGAACACGACTTCGTAGTTGCCCGTGACGGTGAAGCTCGGTTCCATGCCGAGCTGCTTCTGTTTTTTCGGCGTCAGCATGCCTATTATCCTCGGCCTGCCGTCCGCCGTGGTCTCCACCCTGACGTCGCAGCCTCGCATTTCCAAGTGTCCATTTCCGCATTTGTAACCTTCTTTGGAAAGCGGGTCCTGGAAAAAATGCGTGTAATATCTCGGGCCGTCCAGGAATTCCTGTACAACGATGTCATCCGTTTCGTCTTTCTCCAGGCGTCCGTCCGCTAGTCTTGCCTTGATTTCTGTGTCGTATTCCTCCTTTCCGCTCACCAGGAAGAATCCTTTTCCGCCCTTGGCTCCACCCCTCTTGATCAGGTAGAGTTTGTCTCCCTTCATGTCCTTGGGCTCCATGATGTCCGCCATCGGCAGGCCCGCAATATCTTTCAGCCACGTGCTTTGGACTTTTTTGTTTATCTCCCATTTCATGGCGTCCCTGTACCCGTGGAAGGGCAGTTCCACTTTCATGTTTTCAAGCCCAAGTGCCTCCTGCTGTGTGCCGTGCGGGATTATGTATGCGTTTTTTCCCCTGAGCTCCGCTTGGACGTCGGCTTTCAGCATGTCCCTGTAATTTTGCACGCGGAAGAAATCATCCGGTTTTCCGCCCGGAAAGGCGTCATACCACTCCCCATCGTCCTTGCTGTCGATTATTCCGATTGAAGGGAATCTGAAACGCCTCGCGGCCTGGAATATCTGCAGTGAGGCGCTGCTGCATATGCTGGCAATGTGAAGTTTTTTGACATCGTACTGCTCGAGCACTTCATGTCCGATGCTCTTGGCTGCAACGCCCACATCCATGCCTAATCAGGCGTTTTGTGGAATAAATTCATGCGTCTATTAACTTAGAAAATGACTCATTTCGCCTTGATTGCGGCCGTCTTTACCTTCTTCCTGGTCCAGTTCACCCTGGACGGGTTCCTGCCCAGCGCGGCGTTCTTTTCGCATTTTGAACTGCACCAGTAGAGCAGCTTGCCGTCATTCTTGACCAGCAGCTTGCCTGTTCCTACCTTCAGCTCATCGCCGCAAAAACTGCATTTGCTCATTTTTCATCAGGCCTTTATCGCACCGACCGGGCACGAATCCACCGTTTCCTTGACGTTGCACTTTGCCTTCGGGTTCTTGACGTGGCTCTTTCCGTTGCCGCCTATCTCGAACATGTCCGGGCATATCGCAACGCACGCGCCGCAGCCTATGCACTTGTTTTGATCAACGCTTACCATCCATCTCACCTCGGTTCCATTGCTCCCGCCGCTTCCATTTCGGTTTCACGCAGCATGAGGACGTCCCCGACCCTTACCGGGCCCAGGACGTTGCGTATCAGCATCTTCCCCTCGTCCCTCCCCGTGAGGACCTTGCAGCGGACCTGCATCACTCCCTTGATTCCGCTGCGTCCCATCAGCTGGAGGACCTCGGCAGGCCACGCTTCCGCTCCGACCCTTATTCCCGCGGTCGGTGCCCTTGATTGCTCCCGCTGCTTGCCTTCGGCCGGCTTTGCCTCAGCCTTGTCGGATTTTTCCTCAGCCATAATTCTCAGTTGGTTTTATTTCTTTTTTGTCATGCTTTCTATGATTTTCTTGGCATCGCCTGCTTCCAGTATCGCCACTGCAGCGGTACCAACTTCTATGCCTGCCGCCCTTCCGAGGTCCGCCTTGGTTGCTACTTTTGCATACGGTATCTTTTTCTCATCGCACAGCGGCGGCAGATGCATCACGACTTCCTTGGGTTGCACGTCCTCCGCTATCACAATGAGCTTGGCTATTCCCCTCTCGGCGGCCTTGGTGGCTTCGTTGGTTCCTATCCTTATCTTGCCCGTGGCCTTGGCCAGTTCGATTGCCTTAAGTGCGTCTTCTCCTGCCATCTCATCACCTCATTTCATTGGTTCGACCTTGTCGATAATGCAAAAGCTCTCGCAGAGTATATAAATCCTTCATTTCGCAGTTATGTTCCATGGTAACCGGACCGGAAACCAGTTATGAGGTGACGGAAAAGGGCAGGGAGAAGGTGGAGAAGTTCAGAGCCACCGGTCGGGTACAGAGCTATGATTTCGACATTCTCAATCGCCTCAACAACCAGCCTGATACGCTCACGCACCTTCGCGACCGTCTGGGCGACTCCGGCATGTACAGGGGCCCCGACGGCCTCGCCGCCCTGAAGGAATACCTGGACAAGCTGGAGCAAAGGGGCGACATAAGGTCCAGCAAGGCCTGAGATAGCTCACTTGTGCGCCAGATAGAAAACGTGCGGCTTTACCGAATCACAGCGTGCAAAGCTTATCCTTTCAAATTGCACCATATCATCCACCTTTGCTTTGATTATGTCCGGCTCGGCAATGCCTCTGACCTTCTTTCCCAGTTGGGTGACAATCTCAACAGGCACATTCTTCTGCCCGACCCAGTGGAGCTTGGGAGTGTCCTTCACGGGCATGCCTGTGAATTTTGCCGTGCTGTCAAGGATGAAGTTGGCCATGTGCATCAGCCTGACCTCCTTGCCCCTGTTGGCTATGAAATCGGTTTTCTCTATGAACATCTTCTTGGAAACAGGGATTGAGCGGTACGTCTTTTTGCCTGGATACACCGGTGCCTTCACCATCTTTACCGGTATCTGGTCGAGCTCTATCTCGACCGGTTCTGCCAGGAAGAAATACCGGTTGGCCTTGCTGTCTATCAGCTCGCGGTTCATCGTGTATAGGATGTTCAGGTCGAGGGTGGTCTCGCTGGTGTTCAGGCCCAAGGCAAGCATGTAGCTCCGTATTGCCTGGGGTTGTATCCCCCTCCTCTTCAGAGCGGGCAGGAACACGAGCCGCGGGTCGTCCCAGCCCGAGTAAATTCCTTTTCTCATCCCTTCCAGCGCTTTGCTTTTGGAAATGACCATGTCCTCGGTGGAAAGCAGCTTTCCATAAACAGTGGTATGCGGATAATCCCACCCCATGTGCTGGTATAGTATCCTTTGTCTTGCCTCCGAAATCATCAGGTCCTTCCCTCGCAGTATGTGCGTTATCCCGAACTCCTTGTCATCGATGGCGGAAGCAAAGTCCAGCATCGGCCAGACATGGACGTCAGGCTCGAACGGATGCTGCGGGTTGTCCACTATCCTGAACGCCACCCAGTCCAGCACTGCCGGGTCCGCGATGTCCTGCGGTGTCTTTATCCTTCCGACAGCCTGCCCTTCCTTCAGCTCCCCTATCTGCATCTTCTCCCAGAGCTCGAGGTTCTTTTCTTTCGAATTGTCCCTGCACGGGCATGTCCCCCTTCCCACGCGCACCATCTCGCTCCATTCCTCTTGGCCGCAGGTGCAGACGTAGGCGAACCCCTTTCCGAGGATTTCTTTGAAATATTTGTAATAAGTTTCAATTCTGCTTGAAGCCCTGATAACTTTCGAGTATTTCACTCCGAGCCATTTCAGTCCTTCTTCCATCCAGGCATACGCTTCCTTCATCGGTACCTTGTTCGGGTTCTTCGGGTCCGTGTCATCGAACCTCAGAATCAGCTTTCCCTTGTACTTCCTGACATACTCGTCATTGAGAATCACCATCCTGCAGTGCCCGATGTGCATGGGTGCGGTCGGGTTGGGGGCCATCCGCATTATTACTTTCCCGGATTTTGCGTTTTCCAGCTCCGGCAGCCCCTTCTTCTCCTCCTTCTTCGGTTTCGCGATTTTGCCGAACTTGGCCAATTCGTCTTTTTGTTTTGAAGCCGACCAACCGTTGACATCCTTGACTATGGCAACAACCAGCTTGCCCAGCGCAGCCATGTCCTTCTTTGCTTCCGGCTCTTCTGCAATGACCTTCCCTATTACCGAGCCTGCGCTGGCCTTACCGTTGAAGTCTGCCGCATTGATGATGGCGTGCTTGAGAACTATCTTCCTGAGTTCCATGTAAGAATATGCGGCGGTGCGGTTGATAAAAGCTTCTCTCAGCGGCGTCCGCGGGTCTGTCCGCGCATGCTCCGGCCGCCGCGTGCTCCGCCCCTTCCGCCCCGCATGCCGTCCCTCATGGACCTTCCGCCCCGCTCCTCGCGCGGTTTCCTTTCCCTTGTATCTTCGGGCGCCTCGAAATCCTCCAGCTTGGCCGTGAACTCCTCATCGGTCTTTATTACTCCCCTTTCCTTGAGGACTTCCCTTGCCAGCGCCCACCAGATCATCGCCAGCGATTTCCTTCCCTTGTTGTTGCACGGAATCACGAAATCAACTGCACCGGTCTCGTTGAACGTGTCGCACAGCGCTATTATCGGTATCCTCTGCTTGACCGCCTCCACCACCGCCTGCTTGTCTATGAGGGGGTCGGTGACTATGATGACCTGCGGTTCAAAGTAGCCCGGGAATGCCGGGTTGGTTATGGTTCCGGGCAGGAACCTTCCGTTGTTTATCTTTGCTCCGGTAAGCTCCCCGAACTTTGACGCCGGTTTCTGCCCCGCGAGCTTCCTGCTGACGATCATTATCCGCTCGTAATTCTTCAGGAACTTGGCGGTGGTTTTTATCCTTTCCTCTATCATCGCCACATTGAGAATTGCCAATCCGTCCTGGCGCACCTTGTAGATGAACCTGCGCATGTTGGCGGTCTGTTGCTTCATGCCGATATGCACACCCGCCTGCATGTATTCATCTGTCGTCATATTCCGCAAGCTCGTGTCGGAACTATATAAACCTATTCAGAAATGATGCTTGCTACGCCCATCCCCTGAGCCTTACCGCGTCCGCCACCTTCTTGACAGCCACAAGATATGCAGCAACCCGCATGTCCACTTGCTTTTCCTTGCTCATGCAAAGCACCTCGCTGAACGCATGTGTCATTATGCAGTCGAGCCTGCTGTACACCTCATCGATGGCCCAGTAGTATCCGTACAGGTTCTGCACCCATTCGAAATAGCTCACGGTCACCCCTCCCGCGTTGCACAGGAAGTCCGGTATCACGAATATGCCTTTCTTGTGAAGGACCTTGTCCGCCTCGGGCGTGGTCGGGCCGTTCGCCAATTCTGCCACCACCTTCGCCTTGATTTTATCCGCGTTCGCGTGGGTTATCTGGTTCTCCAATGCTGCCGGACAGAGGATGTCCACCGGCAGCTCCAGCAGCTCCTCGTTGGTCACGTCCTTCGCACCGGCAAAGCCGACGACGCTTTCCGTCTTTTCCTTGTGCTTGAACACCGCGTCCGGGTCCAGCCCTTTCGGATTGTAGATGCCGCCCTTGCTGTCGCTTACGGCGACTATCTTGGCTCCCATCTCTTTGAGAAGTATCGCGACATACGAGCCCGCGTTCCCGAAACCCTGGATTGCCACGGTGGTTTTCTTGATGTCCATCTTCAGGTGCTTGGCCGCCTCGCGCATGCAGAATACCGCTCCCTTGGCGGTCGCATCGCTCCTTCCCTGGCTTCCGCCGAGCTCGATCGGCTTGCCTGTTATCATGCCCGGTTCCTTCCTGCCTGTCATCTTCTCGTACTCGTCCAGCATCCATGCCATGATTTGCCCGTTGGTGTAAACGTCCGGGGCAGGCACGTCCTTCCACGCTCCGAGATGCTGCCCGAACGCGCGGATGTAACCCCTGCTTAATCTTTCAATTTCCCCCTGGCTCATCTTTTTCGGGTCGCAGATTACTCCGCCCTTCCCGCCGCCCAGCGGTATTCCCACTACCGCCGTCTTCCAGGTCATCCATGCGGACAGCGCTTTGACGGTATCGATTGTCTCCTGCGGGTGGAACCTTATTCCGCCCTTGCACGGTCCCCGCGCATCGTTGTACTGGACCCTGAACCCGTGAAAATTCTTTGTTTTTCCGTCATCCATCCTGACCGGAATGTCAGCCTCAAACACGCGCATCGGTTCCCTCAAGAAAGCGTGCATCTTCGGGTCAATGTTCAGGATTTTTGCTGCAGTATCGAGCTGCTGTTGCGCAATTTTGAACGGATTCATTTCCTCAGGCACAATCAAAACCTCGATGTGCTATCGGCGCTCCGTTAATATAAACCTTATGCCCTCAGCTTCAGCCTGGCCATCTCGGGCCTGCCCTTCTCGCTCATGCCCGCCCAGATTTCCATCAGGCGGTTCAGCTTGGCCACCCTTTCCCCTCCGGCTATCCCGCACTTTATCAGGGGCGCTTCTGTCCCCACCGCAAGGTCCGCTATGAAAGTCTCGCAGGTGTCCTGGCCGCGGTGGCTGACTACATGGATCATCCTGCCGTTCTTGGCGGCATCAATCGCCCTTAGGGTCTTGCCAACCGTTCCCGCCTGGTCCGGCTTGATTATCACCGCATTGGCCTGCCCGGCTTGGGCTATCTGTGTCACCCTGTGCGGCTGCGTGCAGGCCAGATCATCGGCTACTACCAGCGCCTTGCTCTTCGAGTTGAACTCCGCCCACAGCATGGAATCCCTCGCATCGAACGGGTCCTCTATGTAGGCCAGCCTGTACTTCTCCGCCATCATCTTCAGGAATTCCAGCTGCTCCCCGGAGTCGAATTCCCTTGCCATCGAAGGCCAGACGTACTTGTTGCCGTGCATCAGCTGTCCGGCAGCGACATCTATCCCGACCAGGCAGCCGTTCGCTTCCGCTATGTTCGTGACAAGGTCCAGCGTCTTTACGTCATCGGCGTTCGTTATCCACGCCCCTTCGTCGTCCCTTCCGAAATTCCCGCCCGCCTTGATTGTCTGCCCTATCTCCCGCCAGACGGTTATGTTCGTTTCTATCGCCTCGGCCATGGTCTTTGCCTTTGCCGGAATCACCAGGAACTCTTGTATGCTTGTGTGACCGCCGTGCGCCCCGCCGCCGACAGCGTTGCCCACGGGGAACGGGAACGAGGTTGATCTGCCGTCGGAAAGTGCCTGCCAGACCTGCCCGTTGGTCCCGGCCTTTGTCAGCGCCATTGTGAGTGCTGTCCCGAGCAGGGATCCTATCCTTTCAAGGTCCTTCCCGCCGGCTGCTTCTACAAGGGCGTCGAGCCTGTCCCATTCGGTCTCGTTCTTTCCGATCAGCAGGCGCTTCAGCTCGGGAAACACCTTCGCAATCTCGGCCATGCTTATCGTGGCGGCCTCCCATTTTCCCTTGCTCTCGCCGGTGGGCGCGGTCGCGGAAAAGGTCTTGTTCTCGGTCTTCACATAAACTCTCAGCGTCCTCCCGCACTTTCCGTTCCATACGGGCAGGGCTACGATATCTTTAATCATGCGCAAAATTCGTTCGGCCTACTTATTAAGATGATTCCAGCCGCGGAGGCATTTTCCGCTTGACGTCAAGAGGAATCACTCCCGCTTCGAGCTCGGCTTCGGCAATCTTGACGGGGTCCGGGTCCTTGCAGTCAATCAACGGAGGGGCTCCCCTGCTTATCTGAAGGGCTCGTGCACCTATCATCCTTGCCTTTTCAAAACGGGTGTACTCTTTCTTTTCCTTCTCGGCAGGCATGAGTTGCTTACAGTCTCGGAGTGTATTTAAAGTTGCTGTAAGACGCACTTTTCGCCGTCGAAACATTCGCCCTCGGGGCATCGGCATGTCTGGACCTGGTGGCTGTTTGTCGGCGAGCAGCCGCACGCCCCTATCATACATGAGTTCGGGAAATCGCCCGTGGCGATGCAGCACGTTCCCGTGCTTACCGTCCCGCCCGATAAGGTGCACATCTCCGCGGGTTCCACCGGTACGTTGGAGAACGATATCCAAAGAATCAACGAGACGAAAACGATGACCACGGCTGCGGCAAGCAGGAAGAATATCTTTGTTCCTCTTTCCATGCAGTGGATTGCCTTGACCGGAATATAAGCTTTCAGGGCGGTTTTTTCTGCCCGGGGTTCTTTTCCTCATCAGCGAATGCGGCTTTTTCATCGTATGCGAACGGACACCTGATTTTTTCACACAGGTGCACTTCGTGTGTCAGCGGGTCGTAACATTTTGTCGTATCGTATTGCGGATGACTGCTGCACATGTCTGAAGTCGAATCGAGGTCGGACCCTCCCATCCATCTCCGGGTCGGCCACGGGCTTTTTACCGGCACCACTTACGTCCCTTCAGAATAGGCGGTCTTGTACTTCTCCTGCTCCGCGCTCAGCTTGTCCAGCTCTATTCCCATCGTCCTGAGCTTTATTCCTGCGACGTGTTCGTCCTGCGATTTCGGGATGTCGTACACGTCCGGTTTCAGCTGCTTCCCGTTATGTGCGAGATGTATCATTCCGAGCAGTTGGTTCGCGAAGCTCATGTCCATCACCTCGGACGGATGCCCTTCCGCGGCCGCCAGGTTGACAAGCCTCCCCTGGGCCAGCAGGTAAATGTGCCGGTTGTTCTTTATTGTGTACTCCTCGTTGTTGTCCCTCACCGTCCTCTTGCCCGTTGAAATAGATCCGAGCTCGTCGATGTTGATTTCGCAGTTGTAGTGCCCGGTGTTGCAAACTATTGCGCCGTCCTTCATCTTCAGGAAGTGCTCTTTCCTTATCACGTCCTTCATTCCGGTGGTGGTTATGAATATGTCCCCGATGCCTGCCGCATTTCCCATCGGCATCACCTGGAAGCCTTCCATCCTGGCCTTCAATGCCTGGATCGGTCGCACCTCGGTGATTATCACGTTCGAACCCATCCCCCTTGCCCGCATCGCCACTCCCCTTCCGCAGTGCCCGTATCCCGCCACCACGAAGTTCTTGCCGGCAAGCAGCACCGATGTCGCCCTGAGTATCCCGTCAAGAGAAGATTGTCCCGTCCCGTAGACGTTGTCGAAGTCCCATTTGGTCTCCGCGTCGTTGATTGCCATTATCGGGTAGCGCAGCTTCCCGTCCTTCGCCATCGCCCTCAGCCTGTGGACCCCCGTGGTGGTCTCTTCCGTTCCGCCTATCACGTGCTGGATGAGTTCGGGGTGCTTGTTGTGCAGCGTGAAAATCAGGTCGGCCCCGTCATCGAGCGTGAGTGTCGGTTTGTATTTGAGCGTCTCCTCGATCGCCCAGTAGAACTCGTCCTTGTTCATCCCGTGCCACGCGAATATCGGAATTCCCTCCGCGGCAAGTGCGGCGGCAATGTCGTCCTGGGTGCTCAAAGGGTTGCATCCGCTCCAGCTGACTTCCGCCCCGGCATCCCTCAGGGTCCTTATCAGCACCGCGGTCTCCTTTGTCACGTGCAAACATCCTGCAATCCTCATTCCCTTCAGAGGCTTCGTCTTGGAATATTCGTTCCTGAGTTCCATCAGCACGGGCATCCTGCTTTCCGCCCATTCTATCTTGAGCTTACCCTGCGCCGCGAGAGAAATGTCCTTGACTTTTGACACGCCCTATCATGGAAGATAAGTTATAAAAAGGCGACTGAAGCTCAAGCACAGCGTTTTTTCATCGCTCTGCATATCCCTTTCAGGGTCTCTTGCGCCATTTTATTGCCTACGTAGTGCGCCTGCTCCTCGGGCGTCATGCCGGCAAGCTTCTCCTGTTCCTCCCTTTCCGCCCTTTTCGCATAGGCGTTCGGAAGGAAGCGCTTCTCTATCTGCGCAATGCTGTAGAACACGTCTATCTTTCTTGGCATGCACATAATGCGCGGCAAAAACTTATAAAAGGCTTTACCTGCAGCTTGTTTCGGTTTTTCCCTCGGCACTTTGGACGTAACATTTCTGGCTGTAGAGCATGCCGAAGCAAAGGTAGTCGCAGCCGTAATCCATGATCTGCTCGGGGCAGTAATCGTATCTGATTCCGGCGCAATCGAATTCCTCACGATAGGCCGTTGCATCGGCGGCTACAAATCCTCTCAGACCGCCAACGACCCTCGCCTTCGGATAAAAGATTGCAATCAATGCGCCGATGACAACAAGTATGACGACAATGGCAAGCAGTTTTTTCTTTTCCACGCAATCATCCGATGTACTTCAGGTCGTCCGCCTTCTTGGGCTTCTGCATCTGTTCCATCGCCTGCTGCTGGATGTCGTTGATTTTCTTGATGAACTCGTGCATCTCGTCGACCTTCTGCTTGAGCTTGCTAAGGTCCACCTTTATTCCCAGTATCTTCTGCATCACTTCCAGCACAGCTTCCGCGGAGGTGGGGTCGGTCACTATCGGGAATCCGCTCGTCTCTCCGAGAATCGTGTAGCTCTTCAGCCCGCGGATGTGGCCTATTCCTACGAGCAGGCCTGCCGCCCCGACTATCGTTCCTATCTGCCCGCTTACCTTGAGTTCCACGCCGTGCTTGGCGAGCTCTTTCGCCTGGTCGTCAGTGGTCACGACACCGAACACCCTGGGCTTGTCTGCCACCCTTCCGGTGCTGAAGCCGCCGATGGTGATTATTTCCCTGGCGCCGAGGCTTTTGATGAAGTCCACTATCTTTCCCGCTATCTCATAGTGCCCCTTCGGGTCGTACGTCTGGCTGTCCCCTATCACAAGGATGAGGTCGTTTCCCTTCGGGTTCTTCCAGTAGAAGAATTCGTTCCGCAGCTGGTGTATCTTGTCGTCATGCACTATCACGAACGGGAAGAAGTAAGGCGAATACAGCTCGGCGAACTTCTTCGCCTTCAGCTGGTGGACCAGGTAATCCACGGCAATCCTTCCGATGTGCCCGATGCCCGGAAGGCCTACAAGCGCAACCGCGTTCTTCAGCTTCGGCCTTTCCTCGATGATTATTTCGCTCTCTTTCATTCCAATCAATCCAAGCTAGCCGGAACTTTGATATAAACCTATGCTCCCGAGAGAAACCTAGGTTTCTTTCCTAAATTGGCTTCGCTATATCAAAATCAGTTCCCGTTTCATGCCCCTGCTTGTGCCATTCTCCTGTATTTTCCGAGCCGTTGTTCCTTGTCCGGCGAGAAGGCCGGAGGATGCGGAGAGATTGCCTTTTCGCCGCATACGTTGCACTTCTCGGAAAGCGTGTAGTGCCCTCTCGGGCATTTCAGCATGTTCATACCTTCAATCCTCTCACTTCAAACCAGAAAAAGGCGAACAGCCCAAGGCCTGCAAGCACCGCCCAGAAGGTGCCCGAGTTTGCAAACGCGAACGAGAACTGCTGTCCTGCCGGCCACAACAGGTAAAGGGAATCCGCCCCGGTGTGATAGGTCAAATCCTCCAGCAGGTGCAGCAGCCCCCCGAGGGCTGCTGAAAGGTATATCGTAAGGATTGTGAATTTCTTCCATTTCATCTTCTTCCTGAAATGGAGAAGCCCGAGTGCAACAAGCGGTCCGACAACAATGAAAACGCCGAAGAACGAATGCAGCATGAAATGCGACGGATAGGCCGCCATGCAGGCAAAATCGGCACCGCATGCCGCCTGTGCCGCAGGAATGTAGTAAAGCCCTTCAAGGTCCGGCAGTGCCGATGCGACAAGAAGGGCCAAAACGTCCAGCCTTTTTCTTGCCGGAAGTGCCAGAAGGTAGTTCGCGAACATGTGGACGAGCGTGAACAATCAATCAATCCTTGTGAACGACCCTTCGCCGCCCGCCGCCTTGACGGCCGCTACTGCGGCATCCGCGGTCTCCTGCAGCTTCTTTTCGCCTTTCTTCGCATCCTTGGTGTTGAGGGAAAGGATGTACTTCGGCGCCGAGATGTAGCGCAC
This sequence comes from Candidatus Aenigmatarchaeota archaeon, assembly GCA_043799675.1. Taxonomy (GTDB): domain Archaea; phylum Aenigmatarchaeota; class Aenigmatarchaeia; order Aenigmatarchaeales; family JACQIB01; genus JAZDNN01. Next base: position 39,154 of record JAZDNN010000040.1, read on the forward strand.
GTCGCAGCCCTTCTCCCTGGCTTTCACAAGCGCTTCCCTGACTATATCGACCCCGTTCGGCGCATTGGAGCTTATCTGCAGGGCGCCCTTGAGTTCGACTTCCTTGATTATGATGGTCTTATCGGCCACTATCTGGAGGGCGGCTATCCACTTCTTGTCCAGTCCCTTCTTTTCCAGCAGCTCCCTGCCCGACGGGCTCATGGACGATTCGAAGCCCTTCCACAGTTCCCCGAAGGATTCCTGCAGCTTGAACCCCGCCTGCTTGTATGCTTCGGTCAGGCTGACGTTCATCTCGCGCGCGGCCTGTTCGAGCATCTTCTCGGCCCGCTGCTCCCTCCTTACCTCCTTGAGCTTGCCGGCCGCTTCATTATCACTCACCCTCTTGAGGCTCAATGCCACGTGTCCCTTGTCCGCCTCGACCCGCATGACCCTTGCAACGACCTGCTGCCCTTCCTTCACGAAGTCGCGGATGTCCTTTATCCACTTCCTTGCCACCTCGGAGATGTGGACCATTCCCTCAACGCCCGGGTACTCCTCCAGCGCCACCAGGGCCGAGAACGGATTGACCCTTGCGACCCTCCCCAGCACCAGCTCTCCCGGCTCCGGAAACTTCGCGGAATGCTTTACCATTCTTCAAGGAAGCGTCCAAGAGTTTAAAAAGTAGGATTCTTATCCTTGGCCGGACAAACGGGCATGTGGCAGCCAACGACATCGAGGTCGAGATAAAGCTGGCTTTGGATGAGAAGAGCTTTGCTAGAATCAGGGAGCAGCTGCAAAAAACAGCGAAGTTCCTCAGGAGCACAAGCCACATGGACGAATACTACACTCCTGCTCACAGGAATTTCGTGTCACCCAAGTACCCGTTCGAGTGGCTCAGCATACGGAAAAGGGGGGAAAGGACCATTCTGAATTACAAGCACTTCCTTCCCGAGGACGCGGAAGTGCATACCCATTGCGACGAGTTCGAGACCGAGGTGGGGAAGGCCGACAAGCTGGAAAAGATGTTCTCGAGCCTCAATTTCAGGAAGCTGGCGACCATCGACAAGCAGAGGGAGACCTATGATTTGGACGGCGAGTTCGAGGTGGCTCTGGACACCGTGAAGGAGCTCGGTCATTTCATCGAAATTGAGGCCATGAAGGACTTCGGGGGCATAGTTGCCACAAGGGCCAGGCTGTTCGCCCTTGCCAGGCTTTTTGGTCTTGACCCCGCAAACGAGGACATGCGCGGCTATCCCTTCCTTCTCATGAGGAAGAAGGGCTTGCTATAGCGCTCCCGCTGGGCTGCGGAATAAAAAAGAAGTGAAAAAATTTAATTTGAACCTTAGCTCCGCTGTCCGGAGACGGTTCCTGTACTTGATAACGACTGTCCAGCCTTCGTGTAGGTTACGATAACGGTCGGTGTGTACATCGCGCCTGCGATGTCTGCTTCACCGGTGCAGGTTAGCCATGTTCTTCCCGCCATGGGAACTGTATATACACCCGTGCTCGATATTAAACCTGTGCAGTTTGTCTGAACCCCGGTGCTGTAGGTAACCGATACGGCGTTGATGGTTACTGCATCACCCGCACGGTTCTCAATATACAACCTCAAGGTGCCTGAAGCTGCACTGTAGTCCTGGTCAATCACAGCTATGCTGCCGAAGCCCGAGGTGGTCTTGCTTATCGGGGGCTTGAACACGCCGTAGTAAACCAACACTGCGCCTACGACTATCACTATCAGGATAGCCCAGCCGTAAGTCATCAAGTATTCCATTGCTGATTGGCCTTTTCGCATGTTTGATTCCTTACGCAAATCATGCAGAAGCCGATATATAAAGTTTTATACGAAGCTGAGTAGGCTGCTTACGGCGACCCTTGCGACGAAGAATATCCCCAGTGCCGTTGCCATGAACAGGGGTACGTACTTTATGCCCCTTCTTTCCTCCCCGTTCTGTATCAGGCTGATTATCAGCGCCCCGAAGAACGTGGTCAGGCTTATGGCCGCTATGGCGAAGTAGAGCAGCTCATCTTCGGTCAGTGCCGGGGCGGTGTTCTTTATCATGCCGAAGCTGCTTGCCATGCCGCTTCCCTCCAGGGTAGGCGCGGAGCTCATCATCGAAGTCGAACCCGACATGCTGCTTATTGCGCTTACGAACTGTATGCTTATTGCGAACAGCAGCGGCGCCCCGAACACCGCCGCGAAAAGTATGAGTATGGTGTACATCACCACGGCCGCCTTTATCTCCTTCCTCATGGCATGGGCCGTCCGTATGTTCGCCGACGTCTCTTCCAGTAAATGTGCTATCTCACCCCCCGCTTCCATTCCTTCGACCAGCAGCTTGACCGCCCTGTCCAGCATGTCCGACCGTATGTGGTCGGACATCTCGAACAGCGCCTTGCCCAAAGGAGTGCCGCCGATGGTCTTGGTCCCGACCCTCCTCACCTCGTCCTCAAGGATGCCGAATTCGGGCCTTGCCGACAGCCAGATGGCCTGGTCCACCGTCACTCCCGCCCGTATATTAGATGCTATCAGCTGCAGACAGTCCGGAAGCACCGCGTCTATGTTGCGGCTCCGCGCATCGCCTATCAGCGCAATCCCCGTCTGAAGGCCTATCAGCGCAATCACCCCGCCTACGAACCCGCCGATCGCGGCAAGCAGCAGCCCGAGTTCGAACACGTACATCAGGGCGAACGTCACAATGCCTATCCCGATGGAGAACACCATCAGGAACCCTATCAGCCTGATTATCTTGCGCTCGTCGAACCCCGCAAACTTGAACGAATCATACAGGCCCTTCCTGTAGCCGGCCGGAAGGTGGGCTGCTATGCTTTCATACAGTCTCATGTTTACACCATCCCGACGGGTCTTCTTACCTTTATCATTCCCATGAAGAACACCTGAAACATCGCCAGTCCGAACAGTATCAGCGGGAACAGTAATTTCGGTATCGCTATCCCCGAGAACGACGAGAGGATTATCAGGAACGTTATTCCGAGGCTGGGCATTATGACCGCTATCAGCATGTATATCATGATGTACGGGTTGAGTTCCTGTCCGTACTTGTGGACGGCTATCATCTGCTCGTTGACAAGGTTGTTGACCACCGCCTCAAGGGCGGTTGCCACGCTGCTCCCCGACCTCAGCGCGTCGACAATCTGCCACAGCGACCGCCTGAAATGCAGCGAGGTGTTCCTTCTGGATGCGTTGTCCATCGCCACGTTCTCGGGCATCCCCGAGTTGATGTCGTTCACTACCCTTCTGAACTCGTTCGATATCTCCCCGTATCCCTCGCTCACCGCCACCAGTGCGTTGAACAGCGGGACGCCGGACTTTATCTCTATTAGCATGTGGTGCAGCGCGGTCAGCATCTGCCTCTCCAGCTCGCGGACGTGCCTGGTCACAACCAGGGACGGCCACTTCATCAGGTAGAAGAACACGAACCCGCCGAACGCGAACGCCACCCCGACCGGCAATATCAGGTCTATGGGCTTGAACACCATGCCGGCGGTCTGCATCACGTTCATGGAGAATGAGCTGAAGAACGCGTCAATCGAGGAGAACTGCACCTGTGTGAACGAACTGATCAGCATGTCGATGTCGCTCTGCGGATGACCGACGAATACGTTTAACACGCCTATCACCACGCCGAACAGCACGAAATACATCATCGTCGCGAATATCGCTATGGCCGTCCATTCCCTTGGACTGGCGTCTATGTTGGACTGGAACAGGTTCATCTTCAGGCCCGGAACGGTCTTCTCGAACTTTCCGCCGAGCCCTAGGAGCCACCGTGTCTTTTCCTTCGCCTTGTCCAACCGGAAAGGCAGGAATGGTATCACCATTTCTATCCCTGCCGCAGCTCATGCATGATTTTCTGCCCGAGAAGCAGTTCCGGATTCTTCTTTCCGTTGATTATTTTCATGACGTTGCTCGAATCGTTGTAGTATTCGGCGACCATCTTGCCCACCGCGCCGACGGAATCCAGCCTGTTGGCGACCGCCCACTTGAGTATGCTCTCCTTTTCCTTCAGGTCCTTTGCCATCTCCTTCTCTGTCATTCCGGTGTGCATCTGTATCTCGTTCGTGATGCGCGTGCTCTTCTTTATTTTTTCAACTATGTCGGTCTGGGGTTTCCACTTGTAGAGCACGTCCATCTTCACTCTGGTCTGCCCGTTCTGTTCGTACGGTATGACCTCGGCCAGCTGGTACGTCCTTCTGATTCCCAGCCTCCTGTGCCTGAACTGCACCAGCACCACGTGGAGCGATTCGAGCATGCTTTCCGGCAGGCTGATGGGCGGGTTGGTCAGCCGTCCCAGCACCTGTTCCGCCCTGTCGGCGTGGATGGTGCTGTACACGGAGTGTCCGGTGTTCATGGCTTCGAAAAGCACTTCCGCCTCGTATTGCCGCCTGACCTCTCCGAGGACCACCCTGTCAGGCCTCATTCGCAGCGAGTTGATGAGGAGGTGGAGCATGGTCACTTCGCCCTTGTTCTCTATGCTGGGTTCCCGTGTGACCAGCGGTATCCAGTGCAGGTATTCGGGGAGCCTTAACTCCCGTGTATCCTCTATTGAGATTACCCTCTGGTTCGGCGGAATGAACGGCATCAGCGCATTGAGCATGGATGTCTTGCCGCTCGCCGTGCCGCCGGCAATCAGGACATTGAGTTCATACTGCACGCACAGCCAGAGCAGTGCCCCTATGTCCATCGAGGTGGTCTTCTCGGTCGGTCCGATGAAGTTCACTATCGTCCACGGCTCGCGCCTGAACTTTCGGATGGTTATGGTGTTGCCGTTCGAGGATATGGGAAACAGCGTGGCGTTGACTCGGTCCCCTGTCGGAAGCTGGGCGTCCATCAGCGGATTGAGGGTGGTTATCTGCCTTCCGACCTTCCTTCCGATTATTGCGGAATAGTTGCTTATCTGCGCCTCGTTCTGCAGGAACACGTTGGTCCGCAGCCAGCCGAACTTCTTGTGGTAGACCCAGAGCGGGTCGACCGAGTTGTTGATCACCACCTCTTCCAGGTTGTCGTCATGAAGCAGTATCTCTATCTTCCCGAGCCCGAGCATCTCGTGCAGCAGGTAGCCCGCCAGCGCGTCCCTCTCGGCGTCCGCCAGGTCCGGCATCTCATTTGAGACATAGAACAGTGCCGTCTCGAAAAAACGCGCCCTGATGTCGTCCGCGGCCCTGGGGTCCAGGATTTCGGTTATCTTGAGCTTTATCGTTTCCACCATCTTTTCCCGGATGGATGTCAGGATTGCCTCGGTGGCGGGCGTGATGCTCGGGAATGAGACGGAATAAATCGGCGTGTACGCCTCGGGCTTCCTTGCTATGGTTATGGTGGCAGGGACCTTGTCCGCCACTATCTTGTATTGGGCTAGTTCGGCGGGCAACTATTTCCCCTTCTTTTTTGCCTGAAGCTTCCCTGGTTTCTTGTTCGGTTTCTTCTTGAGTATGATTATTTTCTCCGGTTTTGGCGGCTTATTGATGTCTGCTTTGTGTCTCTTGACCTTCGTCTTCTTCGGTTTTCCGGCTTTCCCGGGTTTTGGCGGTTTTGCCAGCTTGTTGATGCCCGTCTTGTGAAGTTCCTTGGCCTTCTCCTTCACTTTCTCCTTTTCAGTGTCCGCCTGCTTCAGGTTCTTGTGGCCGCCGTGGAGGGCCCTTATCAGTCCGCCGAAAATCGGGATGTTGATAGGGTGCTTTGCCAGCGCGGACACCAGCCTGATTTCCTTGTCGAGCAGGGCAATTTCATACTCGATGTTCTTCTTCTCCCCCTCGAGGCTGCGTATGTTTCCGCCGTGCTGCTCGCATGCCGCGAGCGCCCTGTTTATTCCGGCATCCATCTTGTCGACCGTGTCTTGCATGACCATGATGTCGCCTGAAAGCGCCTTCGATTGCGACTCCAGCTGGGTGGTCTTCTCGGCGACGTGCTTTCCCATTTCCTGCCAGCGGGCCATGTCTGCGTCCGTCGATCTCTTCAGCTCGCCGAGCCCTTTCATTTCGTTCATCCGTTTCTGCGCGTCCGCCAGCTTTTCCCTGAGTTCCTTGTCGAGTTTCTTGAAGTCCACGTCCGTCATCCGGACCTCCAGCTTGACCTCCGCGGTCTTTTTCACAAGCTGCTCCGTTCGGGCCTTCAGCTGCTCCTTGCGGTCCCCGAACTCCCTGACCTTCCTGTCGACCGGTATGGTGGCCAGCTCTATTCGCGGGTCCCCGACGAACGGATACACTATCTTGACCAGCCCGTGCTCCTCAAGCACCTTGGCCCAGTCCTCAATCTGGCTGGCCTTGATTCCGAGCCTTTTCGAGGCGTCCTTCATGCTTACTTTTCCCTTCTGCGCGATGAGATTGACTAGCTTGTCCACGTCGGTTTCTATCAGAAGTTGTCTCAGTCCTTGGTTTTCCATACGCTCAGTCCTATTGCCGTCACTTTCCTGCCGAATGGGCTGGTGACGTTCAGCCGCGCCATGAAATTGGTATAGAACGAGGCGGTATTTAAAACAATCTTTGTGTTAGTGTGGGCGGTCCCGGAAACGGTCTTCACGTTCAGCAGGTTCGGCAGCGGGCCCACCGTAACGTTCACCATGCGCGCGCTCCCGGGCTGGAGGTCTATTTCAACGGCGGTGATTTTGTCGGCATCCAGCCTGATTCCCGTGCTGTTCCACCTGTTGGTGCCGTCCGTCACCGTAAGGTTCAGCAGCAGACAGTGCGCGGTGCCCCCGGTGCAGATGTGGTCGCTCGGGTTCGATATGTTCGGTTGCCACCAGATGTTCACCGGCAAGGCAAGCGTCTGCTTGGTCCTGATGTTGAGGTCTATCCTTTCGATGTTTGCGAAGTCGGCTGCGGTGACCCTTATCGTGCTCTGGTTCTTTTGCCAGTTGGGCCAGGTATAATTGACGCCGACGGGCGTAATCATCACGTTTGTCAGGGAGTTGCTGCCCAGTTCGACCTCGTTGCCGGAAGCGTCCTGGAACCTGTTGGATATGCTGGCGTCGTTGCTGTAAATTTTGATGGCGTTTTGCCACAGGTCCAGGAGACCGCTGACGTTCTTTTCCGCGGGCAGGGTGTCGTTTATTTCCGCCGTCCCGTAGCTCTTTGTGAACGAGACGTTGGCCATTTCCGCCACTCCGGATGCGACCGAAAGCCAGGAGCGCCACGTCCTCTCCGCCGCTATCTGATCGTTGACTATGGTCGTCCTTTCTTTCGCGACGGTCACGAACGCGCTGAAATATGATATGAGACCCATGAATATCAGGAAGGTCGTGAGGGTGAACACGTATCCTTTCATATTATTTCCCCCTCAGGCTTACTATCATCTGAATCTTACCTACCTTTTCCCGCGTATAGTCGGCGAACATTCTTGTGATTTGCGTGTAGCTCCGCGTGGTGTTGCAGGTCAATCCGCCGTAGGAGGCGCTGTACACGTTGTTGACGGTCAGGTCCTTGTTAAACACGGTGATTCTCATTGATGCGCAGTAGGTTCCGGGAAGCGTGGCAAGATGGTTGTAAAGGTCCGGCCCTACCGTCGAGTTCGGCAGGCCGATGTAGTGGCCGAACGTATCGTTTGACTGCATGACTGCCAGCAGGTCGTTGCCTGTGGATGCCATCTGCTGTTCGGTGAAGCTGCCGGTCGTCGACTCCGAAATCATGGTTGACAGGATGGATGCCATGGTCAGGGCGGTCATTGCCGCAATCATCGCGTCCATCGTAAGTATGAAACCGCGCACGGCCTCATGCCCTCCGGTACACTCTCATGATGAGCCTGTATTGCTTGCCGTTGAGTTGGACCACCCTCACTATGCTCGTCACGTCGCTTGCGGTTATGTTCCCCGCTATGGGTTGTCCGAAGCTTGCCGAGTTCAGGGTGCGCATCGCTATGTCGATGTAGATGCCGACCAATTGCGAGTCTGAAGGTGCATAGTATTCGTCCCCTCCGGTCTTGGCTGCAATCTGTTTCATCAGCGTGCGGTTGCAGTCGGTTCCGAGCGATATGGTGTATATCGTTATTCCGGCGGCGGCGGCCCTGTCGGCTTCGGCGAGCGTGTAACCCACCGCCTGGGCGACGGTCACGGACTTGCCCTGATAGGTGTTCGGGAGTCCGTCGGTAAGCAGGACCTCCGTTTTTATCGCTCCCGGCCTGGCCCGGACCGATTTCAGTTCGGTAGTTGCGTTGAACATTCCTCCCGCGATGTCGGTGTTGAGGGAAGCGACCTGCTTGTCTATGCTGTTGTTCAGCGCCGAGGCGTTCGCGATTCCCATCATCGTCAGTTGCTTGACAAGGTACGTCTTTGTGCTGAAATTGGCCAGTCCGGCCTGGTCGTAGCTCCCGTTGAGCATCGCGACGAACGTCTTTGCGGCCTTCCGCGCGTTGCTTATCTTGGTCGCGGGGGACCCCATGCTTCCTGAAACGTCTATTATGAGCATGGTATCCGTTGCTCTTCGCATCGACGGGCACGCATCGTTGGTGACGTTCGGTATTTCCACCCAGATGTCGTATTCCCCCGCACCGAGCTCCCTTCTGAGGTCGTCATAACTCATGTTGGCTATCTGTATCAGCTTGTCGCAATCGAGGTTCCCTTCCGTGCCGATTTCGATGGTTGTCAGCTGGCTCGCCATGCTGTTCGCTTTTGTCTGCATGTCGCCGTAATAGATTGTGTTCGTCGGGACGAGCATCATGAAGTACATCGCGAGCATCACAATCCCGAGAAATATCGTGAGCGCGACCATGAGGTCCAGGGAGAACAGTTGACCTTTCATGTTATCACTATCGTAGCTCTGTTGTTGCTTATTGATATAGTTCTTTTGGGCAGGGTGAACGGCGGTGCGCTGGTGCCGTTGCTGAGTGCCGCGGCCGGGTGCGTTTTGACGAAGTCTGAACTCCCGCGGCAGATTATCGACGTGTTGTAGACGGTGATGGTGTAGTTCGTGGTCGGTATGCTGGCCGGAAGCGTCATGTTCTGGCTGAACCCGTCGCCGTACTGTACGACCGAACTTATTTTTGCCACTATGCTGTTGCACAGCTGTTCCACCTCGAGGTCCTTCGGTATCGTGCTCGTCCTTCCGAAGGCCGACACGTAGAACACCAGCACGAAAAGCAGGACCAGTATCGTGCTTACCATGAATTCGACGCCTGCTTGGCCGCGCATTCAGCTCACCGTTGATACAGTCACATAGTTGTCCATCGTCCTCATTATCAACCATGCGTAGCCCGGCGAGGACGGAAGGGTGCCGGTCAGGTTTGCCTTGGTGGTCGAGACGATGTCGGTGTTTCCGGCCGATATGTGTATGCTCAGTCTCACCATCGTGTTGTTGAGGCTGCTTCTGCTTGCGTTGTAGCCGGGCGGGAAATAGACGTTGATGGTGTTCTGCGCGCCCGGTCCCTGCGCCCACAGGCTGTCGGCGGTATTGGCTATCTTGTCCGCCGTCATTGTCGCCTGCTGCACCGCGGAGGAGGTGGAGTTGCTCTGCCAGACGTACGCCGCCAGGGGCAGCAGAATGGCCAGTAATATGCCTATCATGGCCATGTATTCGACGGCAGCCTGTCCCCGCATGTCCTAATTAGCGTCTGGCTTGAACAAAAAGCTTTTAGTCCATCGTCTGGAGCACTCTTGCCTTTATCTTCCCCTTTCCGCCGCTCTTTTCCGACAGCGTGCCGTTGCACACCAGGCAGTGGACGTCCTGGGAAGGGCTGCTGAAAATTACCTGCTCGTTCTTGCACTTGCCGCAAGCCACCTTCACGAACTTGCTGCTCGGTCTTGCTATGGCTCTCATCAAGCAAACCCCCGGTTTGCGGATGCCGTGAAAACTTCGTTTTCACTCATGTTCCCGCCCTCTTTACCATCTCGAACTTTCCTGCCCTGTAGCCCAGCCCTATCGTGTTCTGCCTCTTGCATTTCTTGCACTCGTACCGCAGATCCACCTTCTTTACCGGTTTCGCCCTGTCCTTCGGGTTGGATTTTGGAAAAGAACCGTAACCCTTCATCTTCCGGTTGAACCTTCTCTGCCCTATCGCCATCTCCCTTCTCTTCTTGCCGGAGCCCACCCTGCGCACCTCTTGTTCCGTGTGCATCTTGCAGTGCGGGCAGAACCGTTTCTGGATTTTTGGTATCTTCATTTCCTTGCACCTTTCATATCGTTTCCGCCGCGCCGCGCGCGGCGAGTATCGCCACGATGTCCGGAGGCAGTTCGGCTATCGCCCCCGCATCGAACGGCCCGTACGTCTGCCTGTCCAGCCCCACCACGGCCGGCAGCGCGGACAGCAGCTTTACTTTCCTTACCGGAGCTTTTAAAGCTCCGTCAAAGGAAGGTGAAATTCCGGAAACCGTGCCCTCTTTTATTTCGGCCGTCGGAAAATCATGGTTTATTGCAGGTTGCGGTTTCATCTCGTCCATGCACCGCTTCGCTTCCTCTATTTTTTCTCTTACCAGTGCGTCCGCACCCAGCGCGGCTTCCATCGCCGACCTGCCTGACATCTTTATGGTCGTTACCAGCTGGTCGAAGAACTTCGCCTCCTCAACGGTCAGCCCCTGCGGCGGTGCGGCCCCCCTTGCGGTCGCGAGCGCCGCAATGACCGTCTTTCGCTGCCTCCGTTGGACTATGTCCTCGATGAGTTTCTTTGCCGAGTCCGCCTCCAGCAGGCTGGTGCTGTCCTTCCTCCCTTCCTTGCTGGATATCCACGAGTGCACCGCCGGCCAGAATCCTTCATGAAGTTTTGCGAGCTGCTCGTTCTTCTCGGCCCGGTGCGCCGAACGTATGCTCTCGTATGTGATTATTTCCATATCTATCTCCGCCTAATACTCTTTCCTCTGGCGGATTTATCGTTACGTCCGGCCTGCCGTTTGCCCCTCATGTAGCTCCTTATTCCGTAGTTCACCGGGTTCTTGATCTGCTTGTTGTTGCACAGCGCGTCCGGTTTGCATATCCCGAACGCGTCATAATAGTCGGCGTTCGAGCAGTTCGCCGGAGGTACGGAGGTCTCCTTCCTCAGGTGGTAGCGCAGGTGGGTCGTGATTGCCCTGGCCGGCAGCGGCCCCTTCGAATGCTTCAGATTCACTTCCTCGACCTTCTTCGTTATTTCCTCGTCGCTCCATCCCATCGCTTTCAGGAAATTGACCAGTGTGAACAGGCTCCTTTTTCTTCCGTCCTCCAGCCCGCCCGTTATCGCCTTGATGCAGGGCGGGAAGCACTCTTCCGGTATCCTGACCTTCCTCCCCGCGGTCTTCTGCGGCAGCTTCGGTTTCTCCTCCTGTTTCTGCTTCGCCCACCAGTCGAGCGCGTCCATGAAGAAGTGCGCGGCCTCTTCCGGCTTGTTTTCAAGAAAAGGAAGACCGGTCTGGACGTTCTCGGGCTTTGCAATTTCGGTGGTGAAGTGCTTGAGCTTGAACAGCTTGACCGGGACCGAGACCATCCAGGTCCCGCTGTGCAGGCTGTAGGGCGCCCTGAACAGGTGCCTGGTCCCCCAGTTCTGCTCAATATCCACGAACTGCCACGGGCTCAGCTCCTTTGCACCTTCCATGCTCTTCATCAGCGCGGTGACGCCCCCTTCCTCCTCCACCAGCGCCTCCAGTATTCTCTCCTTTACGTTCTCCCTGACGAACCCGACCAGTGCCTGGAAGGCCTCTGGATATCTTGTCGCGGTGCGCTGGAAGTCCGCCTGTTCCGGGAACGCCTCCCATGCGACGGCTATGTGGAAGCCCCTCCTGCCGGAGAATTTCACGGTCGGCGTTATCCCTTTGTCCCGCAGGAAATCCACCACGGCGACCGCCGCCGCCCTTGAATGCTCCAGCTTCCCCTTGGAATCGATGTCTATTATCATGTCCCAGCCGGTGCGCATCTCGCCCAGGTTTGCTCCTGCCGTGATTGCCAGCGGGTTGCTCCATCTTTCCACGCTGAGATGGAATGCTACCGCTCCCCGCCTGACCTTCTCAAGCACGTCGCCCGGGTATTGTATCATGTCCGGCCGTTTCAGGTAGCCCCCTTCGCGGGACGAGCAAGCCACCTCCCTTCCCTTTGCCGCGGCCGCTATGCTGTTCTGCACGTCCTTCCGCGAGTAGTAATCAAGAACGTCAAGCTGGTGCACCGATAGGCTTGCCGCGCAATCTATTTAACATTTAAGAAGTTACCGCCAGATGACCATCCATGGACCGCAATGATTTGCTGGCAAGAAAGGTCGAGGACATGAGGCTCTCGGACATGAAAGCCAGCGAGCTCGTGAGGCAGATGGGGGCCGCCGGAGGCTTCGGTGCCAAGAACGTTTCCACAGCTGTCGACATCATGAAGTCAATGCTGGCCGACAAGAACTGCTTCAAGTTCCTTTCGTTTCCTGCCTGTCTGGTCGCTACCGGCCTTCGCGGAGCAATAGCCCAGGCAATAAGTAAGGGCTGGTTCGACGCCATAATCACTACTTGTGGTACTCTGGACCACGACCTGGCAAGGGCCTGGGGCGGCGATTATTTTCATGGAAGCTTTGAGTTGGACGACGAGAAGCTGCACCAGATAGAGGTCAACCGCCTCGGGAATGTTCTTGTCCCCAACGAGAGCTACGGAATCCCTCTTGAAAAGCGCATGAATCCGATTCTTGAGGAGCTTGCCAGAGAGAAGCAGGACTGGTCCGGTCACGAGCTGGTCCAGAGGTTCGGCAAGCGCATTGACGATGAGAAATCCATAATTCACCAGTGCGCAAAGCACAATGTCCCCGTGTTCATTCCCGGCATGACCGACGGCGCCTTCGGAACAAACCTTGTTTGGTTCAGCCAGGACCACAAGTTCAAGCTTGACCTGCTGGCCGATGAAAGGGCATTATCGGACATCGCCTTCGACAGGAAAATCACCGGGGCGTTGATGATAGGCGGCGGCATATCGAAGCATCACGTAATTTGGTGGTCGCAGTTCAAAGGCGGGCTTGATTATGCGGTGTACATCACCACCGCCACTCAGTACGATGGAAGCCTGTCAGGTGCCAGGTTGCAGGAGGCCGTCAGCTGGGGCAAGATAAAGGAGAACGCAAAGTACGTTACGGTGGACGGCGACGCGACAATAATCCTGCCGCTTGTGTTAGCGGCTCTCGACGTCTGATTAGCCTTTCTTCGGTCTGTTTTTCAATGAACTTTTGTATCCTGCCTCGGCCCGTTTTATGATTCCGATTTCCATCTTTCCGACCCTTTGCTGCAGTGCATTTACCCTTTCCTGCGGAAGGTTGCGCTCCCTGGCATTTTCCAACGCATTGCTCGTCTTCACGACGGCTGAATTGGGGCGTATCATTTCCTGCCAGTGGCTGTCGAGGTAGCTCATCGCACCCTTGTATTCTTTGGCTGCTTCGCTGCCGGGACTCAGTTCGCTCATCAGCGACAAGGCGGCTCTCGTACTGACATATATCATATCACGGGTTTCTCCGCCCTTGAAGCGTCCCTTGTAAAGTGCGTCGCGCATTTCGTCGCCGGCCCTTTCCGCCGCCGCTTTCAGGGAGGAATATTTCTTCCTTTCCACGGCCGTGTAGACGGCCAGCACGAACAACATCCCGGCGCCGAATCCGAGCGCTATCTCAAGCATGAACAGGATTCCTTGCCCACGAATATAAAGATTTTACTTCCGCTTGTGCTTGCCGCTCTTGGCCCTTAAGGCGTGTT
>JAZDNN010000045.1:0-9884 GCA_043799675.1 Candidatus Aenigmatarchaeota archaeon
TTGGCTTTTGCTGCTGCGGCAGATTCAGGCCAGGCCTGGCCGTGGGCAAGAAGGATATCGTCAAGCAGGAAACCCGAAGGCTCATGAACCTTTACGCCTGCGGGCGCTATGTCCTCGATGCCGCCGTCGTGGTTGCCCTTGATTATGTCTATCTTCACCTTTCTTTTCAGCCGCTGCAGGAATTCCGGGACATCCCACAGCTCGGACCATCCTATGCCGGAGGTCTCGTGCTTGATGTCTCCAAGCAAAATCAGCTTTTTGGCTTTGGATTGATCGAGAAGCGATATTATTCTCTTCTCAAGCAAAGGCAGCTGGGGCGGGAGGGTGATGCCCTTCTTCGAGAGCTCGAGCTCCAGGCCGATGTGCAGGTCGGCTATCACAAGCGTTTTTTCCTTTCCGCCTCCGAGCAGAAGGGCCCTTTCAGGAAGAAACTTCAGCTGCATGGGATGACTTCAGTTGCGAATTTTAAGAATGCATCGCAGCCCGCGGGTAGGATGTCAGTAATGAACCGCGTGCCCGTCTTTGCAGTTGTAAAGCAACCTCTTCTGGCTTTCGTTCTCCTCATTATCGGAACCTACGCCGATGGTTATCTCACCGATAATGTTGCCGAGCCATGAGCCGCATTCCTGGCAGGGGACCGGCATGCGCGAATATTCGGTTACGATGATGTTGCCAGTCATCGGCGGGGATTTTTCCACTAATTTTTTCTCGGGTTTTCCCAGAAGGTAGGTCTTGCCGGTCCTTCTTGATTCCAGCACGGGGAGGCCGTCCTGCCTGCCGCCGGTGTGCATGAGCATCTCCCCCGTCTCAGGATGAAAACGGTTTTCCAATATCTGCATGCATCCAGATGCTGCGGAAAACTTATAAACGGATTTTGCTATTGCGTTACAGCCATACGTTTTCTTCGTCATGCCCTTGCGTACAGAATAATATTTTCAGTTCTCCGCACCGCTCATCTTGACCGCCACCGTGGTGCCGTCCCTGTCCTTGTCCCGCTCGAACTTGTACAGGTGGCCGCTGACCGCATTCTCCAGTGCAGGGTCATGGGTTATCAGGAAGACCTGGTCCACGAACTCCCCGATGCGGTCGCGCAGGGTGTTCGCGAGCTCCTCCACGGCATGCGCGTCAAGGTTGTGCGTCGGTTCATCGAGCACAAGCCAGCGCAGCTGGGGGGCAAGCACGAGGGCAAACGCTATCCTGAGGGCAAGGCAGGCCATCGCCCTCTCCCCGCCGCTTGCGGTCCCGTCCGCAGCCACCCAGCCGGTGCTGTCCGCAAGCTGAAGGACATAATCCCCTTCCTCTATCGCCAGACGGCAGCTCGAGAAGTCCTTGTAAGGGTAAAGATAGTCCCAGAGTTCGGCCATCGCCTGGTTCACGACGGTGATGAAATTCCTTCTCAGTTGCCCCTGCGTCGCCTCGAGCGCACCTTCCAGAAGGTCCAGGTGATCGTGGATTCCGGTCAGGCTGACAAGCTCGCTCCTCGCATTCTCCAGCCTCACCCGTTTGGCCTCGAGTTCGGCCAATCTGGATTTTTTCTCGAACAGGACGGAGCCCATCCCTTCCAGCCTGGTTGCAAGCGAGCTGGCGCCGGATGCGGCGGAGACCCGCTCGTTCTCGAGCATCTCAAGTTCGACGGGTGAAAATCCCTTCAGCATCGCCTTCTCGTCGTTCAGCTCGTTTATGCGCTGCTGCAGCTCCTGGCTGCGTATCAGCTTGGTCGTGAGCTGCTCCCTCTTTGACAGCGCCGAGCGCAACCTTTCGGCCGCGCCGTGCGAGGACTCGAGTTCCGCTTCAAGAAGCTTCAGCGCCTTGTCCAGCATCCGTGCCTCGGTCTCGCTGGATGCCGTGTCCCTCTTCAGGTTTTCCACGGTCTCACGCGCGACTTTCAGCTGGGGCTCCGCTTCGGCGGTGGCCTCGAGCCTTGCCTCTAGCGTCTTTGTTGCGGCCAGTTGATTATCCAGCACGGCCAGCTCCTCCGTCAGCTTGAACGCAGTTGCCTTCCCCCGCTCGACCGCGGACTGCAACTTCTCTATCTGCTCCGCGCGGTTCCTGGCTATCGTTTCCTTCTTCTTCTCGTTGAGTTCCTGGTCGCATATCGGGCAGACGGCGCCGACCGTTGACAGCTTCTCCATACCGTCCTTCAGCTGCTCGATGTGCAGCTCGGCCCTCTGCACGGACGTCCTTGCCCTGTCAATCGACCTGCTCTTTTCCTGTATCTCCTCGACCAGTTTCTTCACGCCGGCCTTCTTCAGGTCGGTCTTGAACTGGTCGCGCATCTTCATGGCCGATTCTAGCTGGGGAATCTTTTCCAACTCAAGAAAACTTATCATCCCGGATTTCTTCCCCAACGCCACTCTCATGTCGTCCAGCTTGGCGTTCTCCCCTTCCCGACCGGAGCGCAGCATGTTCTCCCTTGCCATTGCCTCGGCAACCTTCTCCTTCAGCTGCGCGGTGGTAAGCTCGGCGCTCTCAATTTCTTCCATCGTCAGCGTCCTCCTGAGTTCGTTTATGTCGATGTCGGTGCTCTTGAGGACCGCCTTGGCGGCCTCTATCTCACTGGCTATCTTCTGCAGCGCTTCCTGCCTCGAGCGCGCCTCGACGAGGGACCTGCTGACCCTTTCGACGGTGTCGCGCGCAACAATCAGCTGGGCCTCCATTTTCCTCTGTTCGGTCTCGGTGTTTTCTATCTCCCTTGCGAGGGACGGCATGCCGGCAATCGAACCGTCGGATTCCATTCCCGTCACCAGGGCCTTGCGGTCCGCGATTGCCGTCCCGAAACGGTTGCCCAATGCAACCACACTTGCCCGCGCCTTCTCGAACCTGTCGATGGCAAGCAGCTCGTCTATCTTCCTCATCCTCGCGCCCTTCGGGATGGTGAGGAAATGGTCGAGGCCGTTCTGCTCGCTGTATATTGCGCGGGTGAACAGGTCATAATCGATCTTCAGCAGCCTTTCCACTTCCTCCGTGACCTTGCTCGGCTGCGGACCCTCGATGAGCGTGCCCGCCTTTCGGAGCTCCGCGCTGGTCGCCTTGGTTCTGCTTATGATCCTCTTGACGGACCATTCGGCTCCGTCCGCATTGAACCTTATCTCCACTTCCGCTTCCTTCTGTTCCTTCGGCTTCTTGCTGATTATATCATTGAGGCAGATTTTCTTGGACTGGAGGGCCGGAAAGGTGCCGAACAGCGCGAAGCAGATGCCATCCAATACGCTTGTCTTTCCTGAACCCATCACGCCTATAAGGGCGTTGGTGCCTTCGGAAAATTCCAGCGTGGTGTCGCCGTGCGAGCGCCAATTCTTCAAATGAAGCTTGGTAATCATATGAGCCGCCTCTGGACGCCGGTAAGGACGTCGAATATCATATCGACATTGCCTTCGATGAGCAGGTCGAATATCTCGTCGGCCTTTATCGCGCATTTGGCCTGTTTCAGGTTTTCCATCAACAGGTGCAGGCCGGATTCCTCCGGTGTGAGCCTGTTCTCGCGCAGGGCGTGCAAAAGCTCCACGTTGGTTTCAAAACCCGCGTTCGCGAGGGACTTCGTGAGCTGAAGGACCATCCTCGGGGCCCAGACGGCCTGCAGTTCGGATAGGTTGGGCGGCGAGGAGCCGACGGGCAGTGTTCCCACGACTTTGGCGCTGACTATGGGTTTCGGATCAAGATTCTGTTCGGCGATGTTCTCCAGCCGGAGGTTCATCCTGTCCTTCAGGTCCGCGGAAAGCTGGAACTCCTCGAGGAAAATCTTCCGCTGGCTTTCCAGCGGGACAGTCTCGATGGAATTACCGTCCCACGTCCAGAAGCACTTCTTCTGCTCGGATTCATGCCTGTGAAGTGTTGTCGGGCTTATCGAGCCTGTGTTGAGGAACATGTTCCCGCGCAGGCCCCTCTTGTCGTGCCAGTGCATGTGACCGTTCGCAAGCAGGTTGAACGCATCCGGCAAATCATCGAGCTTGAGGGAAGGGGGTTCCAGGGGGCTGTAAATGTAGGGTTCGATGGACTGGTGAAGCATCAGGAGGTTGAGGGAATTGGTGGCTGGCTTCGGGTTCCAAGTCATAAGCGCCTCCTTCGCGTAGCGTTCCGGCACGCTGCTCATGCCGTGGATTCCGAGCCTGGTCCCGTCACAATCAAAAAGAAGCGATGTGCCGTGCAGATATATCAGGAGGCCCGCGTGCTCCAAAGCTTGGACGGGATTTATCAGATGCCTGCTGCGGCGGTCATGATTGCCGTGCAACGCAAGGACCGGAACGCCGCGCAGGGCCGACGGGTTGATCTCTTTTGCTCCAGGGTCTAAAAGATGAGCTTTATTAGGGAAGGCCTGCGCCTGCGCGAGTATTTTCGCGACGGCAGCGAACACCTCGGGCTTCGGAAGGCGGCCGTCGAAAAGGTCGCCCACGATTAAAATCAGGTCAGCGTCCCTGCTTTTCCTCACGGCTTCCTCCAGGGCTGCAATGCTGTCATCCCCCCTTTCCTCCCCCCAGGCAAACCCGCAATGTGCATCGCCGATGATAGAAACACGCATACGTAGAGACAGCCGAACAAACTAATATAGAAGTTTCATATTGCTGCTGCGGCAGTCATGTCATCTTTTGCTCGCCAGGCTCTTTCGGACGGAGCGATACAAGTCTTTTAAGTTGCGGGCTGACAAGAAATCTCATGGCAAACGACAGGCGCAAGCAGGACAAGGAAGCGCACGAGATGGGGATGACCGTGAAGAAGGCCGCCGACTTTTCGGAATGGTATCTAGAGGTCCTGCAAAAGGCGGACGTGATTGACACGAGGTTCGGTGTCAAGGGTTTCTACGTGTTCATGCCGACCGCGATGCTGGTGATGGATGAAATGTTCAGAATTCTGGAGGACGAGCTGAAGGACACGGGCCACATGCCCCTGCATTTTCCAGTGGTGATTCCGGAATCCGAGTTCAAGAAGGAGGCCGCGCACATCAAGGGATTCGAGGAGGAGGTGTTCTGGATAACGCATGCGGGCAAGAACAAGCTGGACGAGCCGCTCGTGCTCAGGCCCACTTCAGAGACGGCCATGTATCCGCTCTATTCGTTATGGGTCAGGTCGCATCAGCAGCTGCCGATGAAGTTCTACCAGAAGGGAAGCGTGTACAGATATGAAACGAAGATGACGAAGCCGCTTCTTAGGACCAGGGAGTTCATCTGGCTGGAGGCGCACGACGTCCAGAAGACCAAGGAGGATACGCTCAGACAGGTGGCGGAAGACATGACTACATTCCGGAAGATGGTTTCCGACGGGCTTTGCGTACCGTTCCTGCTGCTCAGGAAGACGGACTGGGACAAGTTTCCCGGGGCGGAGAGCACGTACGCGTTTGAGGCAGCGCTCCCCGACGGGAAGGTCCTTCAGATAGGCACGACCCACGATTTGGGCCAGAAGTTCGCGAAGGTGTTCGATATACAGTTCTTGGACGAGAAAGGAAAAAAGAATTATGTTTATCAGACCTGTTTCGGGCCGGGCGTGTCAAGGATCCTGGGCGCGATGCTGGCAATCCATGGTGACGACCACGGACTGATTCTGCCGCCTGCGGTCGCCCCGATGCAGGCGGTCATAGTCCCGATATACACTAACGAGACCAGGACGAAGGTGATTGAGAAGTGCGGCGAAGTGCTGGGGAAGCTGGAGGAGAAGGGCTTCAGGGTACATCTTGATTCGCGCGAGCAATACACGCCGGGCTTCAAGTTCCACGAGTGGGAGCTGAAGGGAGTGCCAGTCAGGATAGAGATAGGGCCGAAGGACATCGAGAAGGGCGAGGTGAGCCTGGTCAGGAGGGACTTCCAGGAAAGGGCAGGCGTACAGGAACAAAAACTGGAGGAGAAGCTGCTTGAGATTTTGGATTCAATCACTTCGCAGTTGCGCAAGCGTGCGAGCGAGATGCTCCTGATAGGCGATGCGTCCGATTTCAAGGACGTCGAGAAGAAACTGGAGAGAGGCGGCTTCGTGAGGATACCGTTCTGCATGCAGGAAAGTTGTGACGAGAAGCTGAAGGAAAGGACCGGTGCCGGCGTGAGGGGAACGCTGTTCGGTAGCGAGGAGAAGCCGGCTAAGGGTGCAAAGTGCGCAGTCTGCGGGACCGCCGCAAAGGAGCTGGCATTCGTCGCGCGGTCTTACTGAAATTTTTTTGCTCGTCATCTTTTTGTTGTCGGAGTAATATCAGATTTTCGCCGTCAAATCCCCTATACCGGGCGCATATCAGACCGGCGGGAAACCTATCCACCAGCGCAGCGCATCAAAATAACCGACAGGCATTGGCAGCGCTATCAGCAGAGGGTAAAAGACCGCAAGGCTGATTGCCGCAACTGCCAGCAGGGCGGGGATTGCGAGCTTGTGCGGATACCTGTTCACAAAGCAGACGGTTGCAAGCGCGTATGCGGGAAGGACAGGCAGCATGTAATAAAGGAAGCCCTGGGCGCGGGGAATCAGGAGCCATGGGACCCAGTTGAAGGCGAACCAGACCAGAACGAACAGTTCGGGTCTTGACAATTTTCCTGCGGCCTTCTTCATACCGGTTTTTTGCCATACGAAGCGGCCGACAATCATTGCTAAGGCGGCCAGCGAGAGCCACCATGTCACCGGATTCCCGAGCGCTATGACCGCAAAGGAAGCTTGTTGTCCGAGCAGGTTGGGAATGAACAGCAGCCAGTCGGGCGGGAGAGGGAGGTCGGGTTTGTACCAGCCGAACCATACCGGAACCCGTCCGAACAGCCACTCCCAGGGTTCGCTGTTCTGTGATGCGGCCGGCATGAAGGCATGCAGCCTCAGGTCCGAAAGCTGCAGGCCGATGAATGAAACGAAACCTTGACCGGCAATCAGAGGCATGTATGTGGCAATGTAGACCGCTGCAGCCGCAAATAGCAAGGCGACGGAAGGCCGCACTAATTCCATTCTCCTCTTGCTCTCGATGAACATGAAAGCCAGTGCACCGGCAAGCATGAGCGCGGCGGGCCATTTGCTGGCCACTCCGAGACCGAACAGGGCGCCCGCGAGAAGCCAGCCCTTGTATTGCCTGATCATGTCCACGACGGGTTTTTCATGCAACCGTTTCGGAGGCCTTGCGGACAACAGCACGTATAGTCCGGCCAGCGAAAAGGCGAACGCAAAGATATCCAGCATCGCCAGGCGGCTAAGGACGATGTGCAGCGGGTCGAGGGCAATCAACAACGCAGAAGCCATTGCAAGCCTCTCCTTCAGGCCGAGTTTCAGTGCAATCAGGTAAAACAGGCCGACGCTCGCAATTCCGGCAAGCATGGGGAACAACCGCCAGCCAAGGGGATTGTCGCCGAACAGAGCCATGGAAGAGGCTATCAGGCATTTCGCGAACAGCGGGTGTTCGGGGTTCGGGTCAACACCGCCCGAAAGCAGCATCCTTGCCGACTGGATGTAGAAGGACTCATCGAAAAGCGGGACCGCGGCGGCCGTCAGGAGCAAGGCGCGAAACAGGGCAGCGATGAGCAGCAGGTCAATCAGCGTGTTTCGCACTGGCGAATTTCAACGCAGGGATTTATAACCACGAATCGCGTCTTTATATACATAATTCGGGGTAATTCAAGTGAGAGATAGCATGTCAAAGTTCACACCGTTGTTAGTGTTGCTGGTCCTGGTTCTCGCCGTGATGATTTCGGCGCGCGGCGGGCAGATAATGTATGCCATACAATCGACCAACAGTTCGTTCTCTACCGTGAACATCACCAGCGATTCTCCCATCGTTTCCAGCGTGCTATGCACCGATGATTATTCGGCAGGGGATGCGCAGGTGGACCTTCTCGGCGGGACCACCAAGATGGTCCTGTGCAACGCGACCATTACGGACAATAACGGCGGCACCGATTTCAATTCGACCGTGCCGAAGGGCAGGTTCTTCGGGTACTCCAACAAGACCGTCAACAGCTGCACCGCAAGCTCCGGTTCGAGCAACGTCGATTGTTACGTCAACAACACGTGCAGCTGGCTGTCTCCCGTCAGTTCCATTTCCCAGTACGTCGAATGCAGGTTCACTGTGTGGTTCAATGCGATGAACACGACCGGAAACGCCACAAGCATATGGTACGGCCATATCAACGTCACTGACCTTGCAGGCAACATCGCCGGCGGAAACGATAGCATAGAGATGGCCGACCTGCTTGCGGTAGGTGTCGACGGGACGATGTCCTTCGGCTCGAAGGTCGCGGGGACGAATGACAGCTACGTCGGCAACGGCGGATGCGGCGCAAGCTGCAAGGACAACGTCACCAACTACGGCAACATACGGTTCGACATCCTTATCAACGGGAGCAGCATGGCCTGCGTCGGCGCCAGCGGAGGCACGATAAACGTCGGCTATCTACACGTAAACCTGACGGATGCCGCCAACTATACCCAGAGCTATGCGCTCACTTCAACGTCCTCCGATTCCACAGGGAAGTTCTCGGATTTCGATCTCATGCAAAGCCTGACCGCCGGCGGTACGCCGGTCGCACCCGGAAGGCCGACCTGGTGGGGGATAGGGATACCGTATGGCGTCAACGGCAACTGCCAGAGCACCATCTGGTTCACGGCAATTGTTGGATAATTCTACACGCTAAGCTGTCATTCACTTTGATAAGGTTATATCCAGTTATCATTTTGATGGAATTACAACCGGCCTATCGTAAAACTATTTATACTGAAGTTCCTCTATTCACAGCAAG
This sequence comes from Candidatus Aenigmatarchaeota archaeon, assembly GCA_043799675.1. GTDB lineage: Archaea > Aenigmatarchaeota > Aenigmatarchaeia > Aenigmatarchaeales > JACQIB01 > JAZDNN01. The sequence continues at coordinate 8,682 of JAZDNN010000045.1, forward strand.
GTGAATCGGTTGTCCAAATCAATACCCGTCTTGTTAGTGCTGGTTCTGGCCGTGGCGGCCGTCGCACTTTTCTTGAAAGGGGACAGCATGATATATGCCATACAATATTACAACAGCTCCTTTTCGACGGTCAACCTTTCGAACGCAGCGCCGACGGTCGAGGCGGTGGCATGCACGGATGATTACTCGGCAAACGACGCGCAGGTCGACCTGAACGGCGGAACGACAGATGTTGTGATATGCAACGCCACCGTCAACGACATGAACGGCGTCGGCGACCTCACTTCGACCGTGCCGAAGGGCAGGTTCTTCGAGAACCCCGCCAAGAACAGCGCCACGTGCACCCCGAGCTCCGGTGCAAGCAACTACGACTGCTATCTGAACAACACCTGCGCCTGGCTCGGCGCCAAGAACGCGACCGCGCAATATGTTTATTGCAGGTTCACGGTTTATTACAACGCAAAGAACACTTCCGGTGCATCGGACATCTGGTACGGACAGATAAACGTGACCGACAGCGGCTTCCTTGTCGGCACCATGAACGATACCATAGAAGTGGGCGACCTGCTTGCCATAGGCACCGAGACACCGACCATCCTGTTCGGCGCCAAGACCGCAGGCACGAACGACACCACCGTCGGGACCGGCTGCGGGGCGGGCTGCAAGGAGAACATATCAAACCAAGGCAACATACGTTTTGACCTCCTGATAAACGGCAGCAACATGGCCTGCAGCGGCGCCAGCGGAGGCACCATCTCGTCCTTCTACATACACGCCAACCTGACGGATGCGGCCCTGTATTCCCAGAGTTATGCGTTATCGACAGCCGCAAGTTCCGCAAGCGCAAGCTTCACCGACTTCGACCTCTCACCCAACTCGACCGCCACAACCGAACGTCCCGTTGCACCCGGAAGGGTGGTCTGGTTCGGCATAGGGATACCGTACGGAGTGAACGGCAACTGCCAGAGCATGGTCTGGTTCACCGCATATCAGGGATAAAGTGTTTTGACTGCAAAAAGGTAATGATTGCCGTATTTATATATGAATTATGGTATTAGAGATAAGTTCAAAGCCCTGTGATGTGATGACAAAAGCACTTATGCCCCTGTTAGTGCTGGTTCTGGCCGTGGCGGCCGTCGCACTTTTCCTTAAAGGAGGCAGCGTGTTGTACGCCATCCAGTCGACCAACAGTTCAATTTCGAC
>JAZDNN010000025.1:0-67100 GCA_043799675.1 Candidatus Aenigmatarchaeota archaeon
TGCAAGGTCCGTGAACTCCTCCCCGCCGCACAGTATGTACACCGAATCCAGATTGATTTTCTCCCTCGACAGCATCCGCGCTATCTTCGCCAGCTCCCCGGGCCTGTTCAGCAGCCTGACCTGCAGTATTTCCGATTCGCTCCACGGCAGCTTCGCCTTGGTCAGTACTTTCCTGGTCGTGCCTTCGTCGCTGGTGACCATCCGTATGTTCTCAACGCCGCTGGTGGATATCGATTTGATGTTCACGGCATCCGCCGCAAGCTGCTCGGTCAGCTCCGCAAGGGCTCCGGGTTTGTTGGGGATGACGATGTCGAATTCTGTCAGTGTTCCTGTAACAACTCTCTTCAAGAAATCACAAACAAGCTTTGTGTTGAAAGGATAAAAGCGTTAGGCATCAGCCGCCAGCCCGAGGCTGGAATGCATTGATATCGGTCTTTTGCCGTCCAAAGGACGGATGCTTTTAGTCAGGTCTTGCCTTGCGCGCCAGCCTGATGACTTCCCTGCTGCTTTCGAAATCGTGCAGCTCCTTCTCGGGCAGGACCGGAATGCCGCCGAACTCCGTCTCCTGTTTGCCCTCGGTTATCATCACCGCCGGCTTTCTCATGAGCGAAATGAATTTTGACAGTGCCTCTGCCCTCAGCTTTATCCTCCTCTTGTTCGGTTCGACATCGCTTATGACCAGCGTCTTCTTCCTTGCCAGCACATCGAACGGGGCGTTCTTCACGAAGTCGAGGCTGAACCCGAGCCTCCTGAGGTCGGTCCCGACCGCCTTCTCCAGCTTGTCCTTTGGCACGGTCTGTGCCTGTTCGAACCCGTTCCTGCCGAGTTCGATGTCCTTGACTATGGATTTCTTGAGCACCCCTTCCAGCCTTTCCGCGATGCTCAGCATCATCCTGAGCTCCCTCTTCTCATGCTCCCAGATTGCCTTCTTGCTTATACCGACCGCCTCGGCAAGTTCCATCTGCGTGAGCCCCTTGCTGTTCCTTGCCGTTTTCAACGCAGAACTATCGATTTCAACGTAAAGCCCGCCCTTGTCCCTGTACATGCGCGGCATTATTTCCTGCTCGATGAGCTGCTCAAACGTGTCAAAGCTTACCGTCGGGATGTCGAACCTTTCGTACACGACCCCTTTTCCCAGTTTCTCCCTGCTGGTCCGTTCCCCCACCAGCAGGGCGGTCGCATCCAGGCTGTTCGCTATGGTCTTGAGGCTGTCCGCATGCCCCTCGGGCAATGCGTCCACGTTCGTAAGGAGCTTGACGAGCAATGTCCCTTCCTTTCTTGCCGCGATGTCGAAGCAGCCGTGATACCTGACGGTCGCCCAGCCGTTCTGCTCCAGCAGGTTTTCCGTTCTCTCAATCAGCCCGCCCTTCAGCATAGTGAGGTTTTGACAGGAACCCTTAAAAGCAAGATAAATCCTTGCGACATGAAATCGGTTGCATGAGGGCGAAAGACAATGCCGCTCCCGGTACAATTACGCTCAAAGAGGCGTACGACAGGTCAATAAAAAGCATCGAAGATTACGAGAAGGCGTGGAGGGATTACGGGAAGCGTCGTAATCTGGCTGATGGCACTTCTAGGCCCTGAAAGGCGATTCGTATAAATCCTTTTGCCTGAAATCAGAGGCATGCCGTTCGATTGGTATCCTATATTTCGGATTCTTGGGGAAGGCAAGATTCGTGAGGCGGACACGGAGTTTGCGAAACATTATAATGAGCTTGTTTCCGGGCATGCTGATGAAATGGATATCAGAGAGGAGTGCCTGCTTTACATAATGAAGCGGAACCGGGCCCTTAACAGAAAGTCTTCAAAGCCCATACCTGAGGATGAAATGTCATTGGAACCGCTTGTCGATAAGGGCGTCGCATACAAGGATGCCGCGGCCATTCTTGACCGGGTGCAGGTTTACGAACTGCCTGCGAGGAAATAGCTTTCATAAATCTTGGTTGCTGGTAACCGTTTGTATGGTATTGAACAAGAAGATAATGCAGGCCCTCGGCAGGAACGATCTGAATGCCGCCGATGCGGCGTTCGAGACGTATTACAAGGAACTTGTCGCCCTGAAGAAGGACGAGGAGACCCTGATGAACGTGCGCAGGACTTATTCTGCATTGCGTCCGGTCCATTGTCACTCCAACATGCCGGACTGCGTGTATTGAGCTTTGCCGATTGCCTGCAAGGTTTTTAATACTCCAACCAGTCATTCTGGATTGGGCGGGTAACTTAGCCCGGTTAGAGTGCCAGTCTTATAATCGCGCGACGGAGCCGGTTTGTTGGCTGCGCTCGGTAGAAACTGGAGGTCGCAGGTCCGAAGGAGCGAGAAGCGCCAAAAGCGCTTTTGCTGCCGATGCGGCAGTGCTTTGGATTTCCTGCCCCGCCCACCATATGCGGATAAGGCCAGCGAAGCTTTCTGATGTCGGCAGGATTTATGAAATTGCGAGGGATGAGCTCAGCAGGGAGGAGTGGTTCGACAACGGAAAGGACGCGATGATCTTCTGCAAGGACCTTTAGTGCATCGCCGCAGCTATCTCGTCCCGCATCTTCTTCATCAGCTCGGGTGTAAGCTCCCTCCTGATGCCCGGCCATTTGGATGCTCCCCATGCATGGTCGTCGAACCTCTGGCCCGACCACATCCGCGGGACCGCATATCTGGGAATGACGTGCATGTGCACGTGTCTGTCCTCGTTCCCGAGAAACATGTAGTTGAACAGGTCCGGCTGGAACAGCTCGGTCAGCGCATCATGCAGCTTGTCCATCGCATCCCACAGCTCGAGCCTTTCCTCCTCGCTTGTGTCCATCGGGTCCTCAATGTGCCCGTTGTGAACTATCAGGCAATAGCCAGGCACGCTCTGGTCATCGCACAGAATTATCGTCCAGAACTTCAGTTTCTTGATTATCGGTGAATATGGATTGCAGAGTTTGCAGTCAGGGTGTCTGTTATCCATGATAAGCTGTTTCAGCTGTCTCTCTCTTATACTTTGTCCAGCCGTCCGCCAGCCTGCCGCATATCGCAAGCATCCGCGGCTTGACCCTTTCCATCGTTCCCTTGACGTCCGACAGCCAGTTGGCGGTCTCCTTGTCGCTGAAATCCACGGAAAGTGCATTGCTTCTCCAGAGGAGTGCTTGCAGTTGCCTGTAGATGTCCCACAGCTCCTCCTTCTGCACGTCCGTCAGCATCTTCCTCTCGAAGTAGCAGCAGTAGCTCTCCCCGCCGGCAAGTATCGGCTCGATGGTGCTTCTTGCAAGCACATCCAGCTTTTCGCTCACCGAAGCCCTCACCTGCTCAAGCAGATGGGTGTCTTCCTCCAGTTTGAGCCTGAAATTCTTGTTCAACCAGTCCCATTCCGGTATGTGCGGATATTTTTCCTTGAACCGGACGAACTTTTCCTTGGGTAGAAGCATGAACAGTGATGACAAGAAAGATTTAATAAGGCGTCTGGTGGGCCGAGCAGGATTCGAACCTGCGACCTTTCGGCGGTTTTTCTAACCTTCACCGTGTCAGGGTGACGTCATTCCACTAGACCATCGGCCCGAGCAAGTCTGATTGCTGTTCTTAATAAGTCTGTCAGGATTTGCTAGAAATGCACGCAGCCGGCTGCGACGGATGAGCGCACTATCAGTGCGCACAGCCGGCTGCGACGGATGAGCGCACTAGAAGTGCGCACAGCCGGCTGCGACGACTCAGTGAGCGAAGCTCACGCAGTTCATGCAATAGGAGGCAATCACAAAGATTGCCGCCAGCAGGAACAGCCAGTAGATTGCCAGCTTCCTCTGATCGATTTTGTCCCCGACCCAGACCGCAAACCCTATCCAGGCGGCAAAGAAGAAATCCAGCGGGACCGCCGGATACACGATGAGCCTGAACATGTCCTGCCCGTCCATCCACAGCCCCCACTCCAGCCCCGAGAAGCAGGCTGTGCTCATCAGCAATGCCATAACGAACAATTGTTTGCTTTTCCTGAAGTTCTGCCTGATTATCTGCCGGAACAGCAGGGCAGCCATCACCCCCGCTATGATGGCAAACGAATAGCCGGCAGCCGAAGCTGACATGCTGAATATTGCAGAAGGGGGTTCAAAACCTTACTTTCCGAGCGCGGTCACTTCAACATCCTTCTCGGTGTAGTACCCGTAGTCTGCCACGACCTTTATCGGGAAGTGCTTCGAGGTCGACACGTCGCTCGCCTTGACCTTGTAGTCGCAGGTTATGGTGGTCGGCTTGCCGCTTATCAGTTCCTGCTCCCCGCCGCAGCCGGTCCCGCTCTGCTCAAGGGCCGTGGTTATTGTGAGGGTCACCTTGTTCAGGTTCTCGAACTTCAGCGAGGGTGACGGTGTTGACGAGGTTATTATGTTGTTCCCGTATATCGTCCCGCCGCCCACGTTGCTGACGGTAATCTCGAGCGTGGCAAGCTCGAAGCTGTCGGCATCGGTGCTGTAAAGCGTCACCGGGTCGGGCAGCACCCTTGCGCTGATTGCAACCGGCCCGACGGTGTTGCTGAATGCCGAGGTCTCCAGCTGGTCGCCCCGTTCCTTGATTGCGCTGGATTCCGCCTCCGTATACGCCACCATCTCTCCGACGGACTTGGTCTCGTAATCATAATACGCCCTCAGCCTGAACGTGTCGGTCTTCCTTTGCCCCGCATCGAGCTGCGGTGCGGTCAGTTTCCAGGATGTGGACGCCGTTCCGGGCAGGGTGTCCCTCACCGGGTCCCTCGGAACCAGGTTCTTTATGAACGCAAACGCCTGCGTCTTTCCGCTTTCCAGTTGCCATTGCAGGGATGAACTGGTGCCGGCTGCCACGATCGGTCCGTCCAGCCACACCAAACTCTTCAACATTTCCACGGTCGACTCCCCGTCGTTCTCGAAGTCGGCCAGGAGCCTGACGGTGCGCCCGCTGTACTGTTCCGCAACATCGGAAGTGAACGAGGTTATCTCAAGCCCGCTGCCCGTGCCTGTTGGCGTGGGCGGCTGTCCTACGCATCCTGCCGCCAAAAACACGGCCATCACTGCGATAAGCGGAAGCTTCTGCATGCAAACAATCCTGTGGACAGGCATATAAATCTACCTTGCGAGCAGCGGGATGCTCATGCTCCCGTCTATGGCGTATCTGTAGGTGGCGAACACGACCAGCGACTTGCTGTCCACCGGCTGGGTCGCTTTTGCGGTGAACGTGCACGTGCTCCTCTTCGCCTCCTTTCGTATGAAATCGATGTCCCGGTTGAGGGTCAGTGTCCTGTCGTACGGGTTCCAGGTGTAATCGTCGCACGGCAGCTCCCCGCTCGGCTCCAGGTTCCCGGGAACCTGTATTATGACTTGGCCCGGTGTCGCTCCTGAACCCTGGATTTCAACGGGCCCCCCTTCCAGCCTCTCTATCGTTCCGTCCCCGTTGTTTCTGTAGTCTATGTACATCTGGTTGACGCTGTTGTCCAGCAGCGGTTGCCCTTCGGACCCCCAGCTGATGCTCAGCACCAGAGGGCTGACGCTCTTCCACGTGTTTTCCTGGATGTCCTTCAGCGTCCCCGCCTGCCTCCGCAGCATGTATTCGGTGTCCTGCAGCACTGAGACAGACGTTGTCAGGGTGGCGTTGCTGATGTAGCTTGCATTGAACCTGACCGGGCAGCTCCTCTCGAATTCGACCTGCGGGGTGTGGTAGGTCAGCTTGAATATTTCGGTGTTGTTCGGCCTGAGCTCGGCTTTGGCGAAGCTGTCAATCCCGGTGTTTTCGAACACGCACCTGTCGTACACGCTTATGGCGAAGTCCCTCACCATCACGGAAGGCCTCACCAGCAGCTGCCAGTTGAAGTCCTGGTTCATCCTTGCGAACTCCGGCACCATGGCCGATATTGCGATGTCCTCGACGCCTCCCTTGACCACGTCCAGCGTAAGGACGTTCTGTATGGTGTTGTCCGTCTGCCCCACGCAGGCACTGGAAAAGACCACGGCAATCAGTATAAGACCGAATTCCTTTCTCATTCAGACCATCGCACTGCCAATCATGGCGTTATCGGCACGCTAATTTCCCGGCCGAAATACTCGTACTCGTACGGGAGCCTGGCCTGTATCACGAATTCCTTTTCCAAGCTCACTGCAGGCGCCGTCCACTGGCAGGTTATCGGGTTTGACGTCCCCTGGAGCACGTCGAACGGCCTGCTGTTGGTGTATGTCTTCGACTTCCCGTCCGCGCTGTCCTTCACATCGAAGAACCCGCCGCATGCCTGGCCGTCCCCGTTCAAGGCAGGCGTCCAGTCCTTGTCAAGGGTGAAGCTCAGCCTGCCCGTATCCACCTTGCTGAACTCCCCGGTCCCTTCGTTGGTCACCGTCAGCTCGGCACTCAGCGTCCTGCCGGTCTGTATCGGCATCGCCGACTTCGGCTCGATCATTACCCGTATCGGCCCCGCGCCGACATTGAGCGTTCTGGTGTACACCGGTCTCGTCCCGGTCTCCGCTTCCCTGGTCGCCAGCCTGTCCTGGCTTATCGCCTGGATGGTGACCTCGGTCACCGCATCGAAGCTGTAGTTGACCTTGTACCGTATCGGGCAGGTCGCCGCCAGCCCCGCTATCTGTTCGGTGCTCGGCGCGTCCAGGTCCAGCCTCACCACTTCCTGCTGTCCGGGTGAGAAATCAATCATCCTCTTCGGCCCCTGCGCGGAAGGTACATCCAGCCCCGCCCAGACGGTCTGCGTCCCCTGTTCGACTATCATGACTGCGGCATCCTTGCCGTTGATGTTCTTCAGCGTGCACCGTCCCGTGTCGAATATCCATATGCCTACGCTTTTCGCGGTCTTGTCCGCGTCCTGGTTCCTGACCGTGAAGCGGGCGGTGAATGCGCTGCTTGCGACCGGTTGCGCCGGTATGGTCGGCTCGTTGGTAGCTACTATCACATCGGCAGTGCCTATGTTCGTCCCGCCGCCCGTGCTGTCCGTCTGCCCCACGCAGCCTGCAATCAGAACTATCGCGATTATTCCGAGTACGGCGCGGTTCATGCCCATCTTACCCTCACCAGCAATATAAATCACCAGTTACGGGCACGAGGTCTGTCCCGTGCCCGAGACGAACGTGATCGGTATGTCCTTCTTGACTGTATCCAGTACGTATTTGTAAGTGGCGCTTCCGGTTATCGCCAGCTGCTTCTGCGGCGCCGAGCCGATATCCAGACTTATCCTGAAGCCGCATGTCTTGTAGTTGTTCGGCTTGGCGGTCTTGGGGTCGACATCCCTTGCATTGCTTATGCTGCCCACGTCGCAGTACACCGCCTGTGTCCCTTCCGGCGGCGTGCCGCATTTCCCTGCCGTGTCCAGTTTTGCACCGCCATTAAACACGGTCGCCTCTGCCGGCACGAAGATGCAGAAATCCACATTCTCCGCCCTTCCGTCCTTTGTGTTGGTCAGGCCCGCCGTGACAATGGTCTGGGCCCCGCTCTGTATGTATTTCGGCGTCCAGAGCGATGCAGTCAACGGCCCTCCGCTGTACTGGCTGACCACGCCCGCCTGCTGCGCCGCCGCGGTCGGGTCGAGCAGTATCCTCTTCAGCTCGTCCGCGCTCCTCACGTCGATGGCATACGTCGATTTGACGTTGTACATGTAGCTGGTCCTGAACGTTATTTCCGGGAACAGCCCGCGGTCGCACACCTGGTCCTTCCCGCAGGTGTTGGTGCCTTCTTGCCCCAGTTTCATTTCGTTGCATTTCCAGTTGATTGTAACCGTTCCCGCGCCCCTTGCCCCGGGCTTGAACACCCCGTCCCAGACGCATTTGTCCACATCAAGCCTGCCCCCGATGCAGCTGCTGCTGTCAAGGGTGATGGAGCCAACCGATACCGGCGTCTTTGACTGCACTCCTTCCACACGGATTACGCTCGGGCCGTTCGGCATCTCCAGCTGGACGTTCTGCGCATCAAATTCTCCTGCATTGGTGAACGTGAAGTACAGCGTCGAGTCCATGTACGGGTCGTATTCCTGCGGCCCGGTGATTTCCTCGAACTCGATGCTCTTGTCCGAGCCGACAGGCGCCGATGTCAGCTTTTCACATTTGAGCTTCTCCTGCGCGCACATGCTGGGCCCGTCGGTTATGCACGAATAGCTCGCCGCTGCCTCGCAGCTCCCTCTTGCCGCGGCATCATTGAGGGGCCCGAATATCGAATCCATTCCCGCCCCTACGTATCCCCAATATTGTCCGAACACGGCCGTGCCGACGGTGTCCGAGTAGGCGGCGCTGAACGAGAACACCGCGAAAATCATCATCACGCTGCCGATGTACGGCCTGCTGGTCCTTCCGCCCGTGACTCCGGTGACGATTGAAATCAGCCATATCAGCGCAAGGGTGAGCTGTATCTGACCCGAACCCGCCATCCAGCTCCCTATCATCGGTATGCCGCCGAGCATCATGAATGAGATGAATATCGCCGTCCCGAAGTCCTCCCATCTCATCTGCTTCTGCCTGTCATCCAGGAATTTCCCTATCTTGCCGGTCCCGGTCACGCTTATCTTGATTTCCGTCCTCTTCTCGAACTCCTCCTTGCTCTCCCTGCCCGGAGTCACCGCATAGAAGGCCAGGGCGAAGAACATCAGGGACAGCTGGGGTTCGTTCACCGATACGAGCCATCCCATCGATGTCACACCTACTACCAGCCCGATGGTCAGTATCCATTTCAACGTGGTGTTCTTCTCCAACGTGACATTGATGATTAACAGGAGCGCGAAAAGAATCGCGATGAATGCTCCAGTGGTTGTGAACAGCGTATTAGTGAAGACCGTCGTTGCGTTCGGGCTCAGGAACGTGACCAGCAGGTAGGCGATGGTGACCCCTATTCCCGTTCTCAACCAGGCGGTCGCCGCCTTGTACGGCTGGTCTTGTTTGTAGCTCCCGGGCATCTTGAAGTACATTACGAACGCGAACACGAGCGCGACCAGCAGGCTGAGCCTCGAAAGGTCCAGCATCGCCAGAATGATTGCAAAGACCTCCACTACCGCCCTCGCATACAGCGGCCCGTAATGCTCGCCGGTGATTTCCAATTGCACGGCTTTGACGATGTGACCTTTCTCGCCCCTTTCTTGGCCCGGACATTCCGGCTTTTTACCGTTGTAGCGGGGGTTGCACTTTCCGCACTCGTAAATCGTGCTTTCGTCCATCATTTTTTTCTTAATGTCGTACTCGGTCGGGAACAGGTACAGGGCGCCCCACAGGACGAAAGCGACGCCGAGATAGGTCGCGGTTATCGCCGGTATCCCGAGCGCCGGTATCGCCGGCGTGCCTATCATGAACAGGCCGCCGATGAGCATCAGTACCATCAGCGGGAGCACACGGTTCTTGATGTCTTTCCCAAAACCGTATTTGCTGATTAAATCTGACAGTGTCTTTTTTTCGGGTTTTTTTGGTTCCTCCGGTTCTTCTGCCGCAGGTTCGGCTACAGGAACCGGTTCATGCCGTTCCTCAAGCAATCGTTCCGCCTTCGTTGGCGGCGGATTAGGATTATAACGCCCCTCGAGTAACTCTTCTTCTTTGGTAGGCTTTAATTTTTTCTTGACTTTTCTGGTTCGTTTCGGTAGGCCCAGCCCTTCTCCTTCAGGTGGATATTCGTCCCCTTCGTGCTGAGGTCCTCCAGCCATTCAAATCGTTCTAAATTCGGCAGGTTGGCATTTAAGCTTTCTACTTGTCGAACTCGACCCTTGCGAAGTCGATGAATTCCCTTGAGCCTGGCTCGGCGACTATCTCGATGTTGTGCTCCTTTCCCTTGCTGATGTCCAGCTCGATTTTCAATGAATCGGCCGGCTGCTTGTTGTAGATTTCATTCCCGTCCAGAAGGATGGCCATTTTGCCCTGGCTCTTGCTGAAAAACACGTTCAGGTAGGCATGCTTGAACGTGGATGGAGCAAGGAAGCTCTGGTTCAACCCGCTGAGAACCGTCCCGTAAACCTGCGCATCAAAAGTGTAGCTCGGGCTCTCCCACGGCAGGCTTTCAACTGTAGCTTCAAGCACGTTCTCGGTGTCAAGGAGCTCTATAGGGAAGGCGATGGTTTGTCTTCCTGCGCTTGGCTTGCCCCTGTACATCTCCTGCCCGTTCAGCGTGAAAACAAGGTCGAAATCGGTATGCCTGAGCACGGTGAATCCCAGCACCCCGGCTTGCCAGTCTTCCGGCTTGACGTTGAACGGAAGCATCCATCCCTGCTCTCTGGTCACCGTTGCGGAGCTGTTCACCAGAAGATATGGCAGGTTCACCACCCTGACGTTCTCCCCTAGCACTATGTTCTGCTTCTGTGTGCCCAGGAAGGCGCCGCTGACGCCGGTGCTCGGCATGTTGACGGCCGCATAAGCCGCCACCATTATGACCAGTCCGGCAACCAGTATGACTAGGAACTCTCCCACTTCAAAGCACCTGCAGCCTTCGGCTGCGAATCATCATTTGGTTGACAAAGTCAACTTGCATGTTACTTGGCACTATCGCAAATGTTAAAAACACGAGTTTTTTAGGTCCAGAACCGAATCTCTAGCATGAGCAAGCTACGCTTGCCAAAAATATGTTTGCCGCCGCTGCGGCAGGAGCTATGAATACATGAAGGCGCACTTCGACCCGAAGCATGATTTTGCCAGGATTACCCCGCAGAATGCTCCCGACCTGCGGCTGCTTAGCCTGATTATTGCTCCGGGAAGCCTGGTGAAAACCAAGACATTGAGAAGCGTGACCATCAGGCGCGGCCCCGACGAGAAAATCAAGGCCGGCAAGCGCGAAATGATTCTTACCGTCAAAGCCGAAAGGATAGAGCTTGAAAACGAGGAGCTGAGGGTCGGCGGGCCGATTGAGGAGGGGCCCGATGAGGTGGAACTTCATTCATGGCATACCCTGGAGATTGAGCCTTTCCAGATGATTGAAGTCTGGAGGGAGTGGAAGGACTGGGAAATGGACCAGGTCAAGCAGGCCACCAGGCCGCCGGAGCCCGTGCTGGTCTGCATCCTGGACGAAAGGGACGCCGATATCTGGACGGTTTCGGACAGGGCGAAGCACCTTGTCCATGTGCGCGGCCCCGGCCTCGGGAAGAAGGAGGTTTACAAGAAGCCCGAGGAATACTACGGGGAAATTGTCAAGGTGCTTGAACGAAAAACGGACATACGGAAGTTCCTGCTTGCCGGTCCCGGTTTTACCAGGGAGAATCTGCAGAAATTCATCAAGGAACGGTTCAGGGAGCTGCTGCCCAGGCTTCTGCTTGAGAAGACCTACGAGACCGGCGAGGTCGGCCTGCGAGAGCTGCTGAAGAGCAAAGTGTTAGAGAAGATAGTCCAGAACAGCAGGCTGAGCGATGAGGCTGCTGCCGTGGAGGAGCTGATGGAGGAGATGGGCAGGAACGGCCCCGTGGCTTATGGCGAGAAGCCTGTAAAGGCTGCCCTGGAAGCCGGGGCGGTGGAAAGGCTGCTTGTGCTTGACAGCCAGGTTCGCCAATATAATAGCCTTCTTGACCTGGCCGAGCAATCCGGAGCCAAAATATTGATTATAGGCGGGGAAAGCTCTGCCGCCGAGAAGCTGGAAGGGCTTGGCGGCATAGCGGCAAAGCTGAAGTTCAAACCTTGAGCACCAGCACGGCGTCCCATTCCTTTTCGGTCTTGATGAGCAGTTCCTTCTCGATTTTCAGCTTGGTCATTTGCTTGAGTTGCTGGAGCTTTTGCTCGAAGCTGTTCTCGTTGCAGAAGGCGGTCAGGACAATCCTTCCTTTCGACACCCGCTCAAGTTCCTTTACCCCCACGAGCAGATGAACGGTATCGATGCAGAACACCCAATCGAACGCCTTTTTCTTGAACGGAAGTTCGTCACCCGAGCAAAGCACCTTGAGTCCTTTCGCCTTCTTCAGGTTTTCCAGGTCTATGTCCGTTGCAACTGCAGGAATGAATTCTTCCAGGAAGCCCGGCCCCGCGCCGACGTCAAGGATCCTGCCCTTGGGCTTTATCTCCAGCAGGAGCTGTGCTATCTTTTCCCGCTGGGTCTTTGCCATCCAGCTGCCGTAAATCGAGCGGCTTATCATGCTTGGGCCTTCGTGGTCACTTGGTCGGTTTCGAGGACATACACCAGCGCTGCGGCGACATAACCATAGTCTTCGGGTATTCCGTTGATGTCGACAGTGGCCATCCTGAAATAGAATTCTGAGTTTGCTCTGAGGTATTTGACGTACGCGTTTTCCGGGTCCTTGAAGCCTTCGAACGCCTTGCCTTCGGCTTTGGCCTTCTTTTCCCATTCCCTTTTTCCGAGCAGAGGTTCCGTTGCATGCTGCATCCTTGCTGTAAAATAGGGGGCGGGAGTTATGGTCAACCTCTCCGCTTCGGCTATGTCTACAAGGGAAAGCATGACCTCCCGTTTGATGCGGCCCTCGGTCTTGTAGCCGCTCGCCTCGACCACATAGGCCTTCCTGGCACCTTCCTTGCTTTTCATCCATGCTACGCCGACACCTGCGCCTATGTTCTCGCCTTCGGTGCCGGCCTGATGGGCGAACACGGAGAACGCTATTGCGGCATGAGGTATGCTTTTTTTGTCATAGTCCTCCTCTTTCGCGTCCGGGTCCAGGACCGAGCTCACTTCGATGATGTTGCACTGCTGTATGCCCGCCTTAATCAGCGCCTTCTGCATGGCACCCTTTTCCGTGTCGGAAGAATCCCCGCCCTTTGTAAGGAAGAATTTCTTGGCAACCGGCCAGTAATCGGTCATTTTTAGTTTTCACCTGCACTCGGGAGAAGGATACTTACTGCCTTCTGGGATAAAAAACCATCGCAGACTGGTGGACCCGTCGGGACTCGAACCCGAAGCCTCCTGCAGCCAAGCGCAGTTGATCAGCATCTGCAACCGCGGTGCCATGCAGGCGATCTTCCAGTTGATCTACGGGCCCATTGTTACTCGTGCTCAGGAACCTTAAGAATCTTATTCGATCAGCTTTCAGAAGGTAAATTGAATACAAGCCGGCGCGCTTAGAACGTGATATACCACATCTAAAACTGAATTTCTTTATGGTCTCTAGAACTTGCTTGGCGAGTTCCACCGAAGTGGTGTAATAGCACACTCGCCCGCAGGCAACAGTTCCGTCTGTATCCAACAGTCCTTTTAGAAAGCCCCTGAGGAACTCGTCAGAAAGGTCTGATTGCAACTGGACAGTTTTGGATTTATTTTCTGCTTCAAATTGTAAGTAATTAAAGAAAAAGTTATAGACCTTTTTGGAGCGCACTTCGATAAATCTTTTGTCGTGGTACCTGCATAACCTGAAAGGCAATCCGAAACAACAGTTGTATAATTTTTGAACGTATAGAATATACTTCAGGTGTTTGATGCTGGAATGAATGCGTACGTTGTAACCGTACCATTTGGGTACAAAATGAATACTGCCGTCTCCGCAGAAAATTCCAACAACTTCTCCCAACTGTCTATCCGAGTCGAACAAAATTCTTGGCCGGCGAACTGTAGGTCCCCTGATTTTCTTGAAATGATAGTAGACCGTCGTTTTGCTAATTCCAAGCTCCTTTGCTATGGAATTTAGAGAATGGCCGTTTCGTGCCAGACTGCGAATAACATTGATTTTATTCTCAGCCAATTTGGCCATAGAATGCTTACAAATAGGTCACATAAAATGTTGTTGATGGTGGGCCCACGCAGAGTCGAACTGCGCCCTCTACCTTGTAAGGGAACCGCGGAACATCCTTAGCGTCCTACCGATAGACGATGAGCCCATTGGCTTTTATTCCCCGATGCTTAAAAGTGGAGTATGCAGTTGAAGCTTGCGACCAATCTTTCTGTCGATGCCCAGGGGATTGCCACGGGCAGGACCTGCGTGATAGCCCAGAGCGGGGCGGGAAAGAGCTACCTGATAGCGGTCCTCTGCGAAAAGATGCTGAAGGAAGGGATACCGTTCGCGATAATAGATACGGAAGGGGAGTATTTTTCGCTGAAGCAGAAGTTCCAGCTGCTCTGGGTCGGCGGGGAAGGGGCGGACCTGGAGCTCGAAAAGGTCGATCTGAAGAGGCTTGCGGAGCGTGTGGTAAAGGAGAATGCCCCCGTCATATTCGATGTTTCAGATTCGTTGGACGACAAGCAGGCGGTGGCGGGTTTTTGCAATGCCCTGTATGCCGTCGAGACGAAGGCAAAGAAACCCTATCTGCTGATAATCGAGGAGGCCGACAAGTTCGCCCCGCAACTCATCGACAAGGACGGGAAAAAGGCCGGTGCGTTGGAGGCAATAGAAGAGATTGCGCGCCGGGGAAGGAAGCGCGGTCTGGGCCTTCTCATAGCCAGCCAGCGGCCTGCAGTGGTGAACAAGAACGTGCTCAGCCAGTGCGGCAACCAGTTCATAGGCAAGCTGACCACCGAGAACGACCTTGCGGCCGTCAATCTTTTCTTTTCCGGAAGGAAGGAGCTCGACCAGCTGCCGAAGCTCGAGGAGGGCGAGTTCTTTGCGATGGGCGGCCTCTCCAGGAACAGGATTCGCTTCAAATCGTTTGCCAGGCTCACGCAGCATGAAGGATTGACGCCCAAGCTGATTCCGCAGCTTGCCGGGAAGATATCAAAGCTGAAGTCCGCACTGAAGGGCGGCGTTGTCGAAAGGCATACCGCGGACGAGGGGCCGAAGAACGCCTTCTACGGGATTCCGGTAAAGGTTGACCGCAATGGCGCCCTCGACATCGCGGAGATGAAGGGAAGGCATTTCCTGGGAAAACGGGACAGTCTGGTTGGTCTGGAGCTCGTCTGGGAACCCATGGTCTACATCGAGGAGGAGATTCTCGGCAGTCTGTTTCACCGAAGCAATTCAACGGTTTCTTTCGTCGTCGATTCCGCCACCGGCGAGCTTGCAGAAGTCCGGAACGGACTGCGCCTGTTTTCGGGATTCGATAAGCTGCTGGGCAGGACCGAGAACGAGGCGCGTTTCCTGCTGTCGATAGAAAAGAAAGGGACCACCCTTGCGGAGCTTGAGGTAAAGACGGGCCTTTCCGCCGGAGCTTTGCACGAGATTGCCGTCCGTTTGAGGTCGGCAAGGCTCCTCTCTTGGTCCGTGCGAAAGAATGTCAACTTCTATTTCCCGTTGAGGTCTTTTCGTGCACCCTTTTTGGACAGGGACGCCTCCTGGAATGCCGAGAAGATAGTCGCCCGCGGGGAGCTTGCTGAGCAGAAGCTGGATGAGAATTCATTGAGAAGGCTGCTGAAGGCCATGAATTCCCGTTCCGAGATAACCGAATTCAAGCCCTTTTACTATCCGGTCTGGCACGCCAGGTTGCAGGGGAAGAATGCCAGGCTTGTCAGGATTGACGGCGTGACGGGCAGAGAAATCTGATGGTGCGCCGACGGGGATTTGAACCCCGGTCATGAGCTATTTCCGGTAGCTTGGGAAGCATATCCGCTTGCGCTTCAGATCCTACCACTAGACTATCGGCGCAAACAGAATGAATTGCTGGAGCTTAAATTCTCTTGGTTTGCTTTCCTTCAGCCGAAAATGCCGCCGAAACCTTCCGCTGCCTTTTCCTGCTCCTCGACTATCTTCTTCTTGGCATGCTCGAACTCCGCGGGCTTTGCTTCCGCTTCGAACTCCTTCAGGAATTCCTTGCATTTCTTCACTCCCTCTTCGCTGCCGGTGATGTAGAAGAAGCTCCCCTCCTTGTTTATTCCCAGCGCTTTCGCATCCCTGACGGTGATGCTCTGCTTCGCGCACACGTCGAAATCGCTTCTGAGCCTCTGCTCGGCCTGTCCGGCCTTCTCGCGCGGGACGAATGCAATAAATTCAGCCATAGGCGGTTTTAAGTAATCTACAGGTTTTAAATTGAATGCCTCGGTGGCTCAGTCAGAAGAGCGGCTGACACTGGCCGAATCTCGTAAACAGCAGGTCGAGGGTGCAATTCCCTCCCGAGGCTCCACTCCACCATTATGGACGTTTTGGAGGCATGTGCTTCCCTTGGGCTTTTAAGGTTTGTGCAAGGGTTTTATACTGTAAGGTTCAAGTTGATTTGATGATTGAGAAGGAACAGGCGGACCACAAGGTCAAGTCGGGCCATCTGCGCGTCTGGATGGGATTTGACGCCCTTGCCATCAAGGAAGAGGTGGCAAAGAAAGCGCTGGAAGGCCTGATGGACAAGCTTGATTTGGATGCCCGCGTGAAGGTCTACAAGAAGGAGTTCAAGGAAGCCCAGAAGGTAGAGAATCCGTTCAAAGGAATACCGGAGGCATGGTCCGTCATGGCGAGCGTGGAGATAGTCGCAAAGAATCTCAGCGACCTTGTCTGCATGGTCATGGAATACGGGCCGTCTGCAATCGAGCTCCTCGAACCGAGCAAGTTCGGCCTTGACGCGGGAGAGGCCCAGGCCGTACTCAATTCCGTTGCGGACATGATGCACAGGTTCGCGGCCGCCGGAGTGGGCGGGGCGATGATAGTGCAGGGAAAGTGATTCGGTGAAGTGCATTCTTATTGCTGTTGCCATTTTGCTGTCGGTTACCGCAGCTTTTGCGGCGGAGCAGAACAATTATGTCACGGTGGAGACAAGGATATTTTCGGATGACACGGCTCACGTCGGTATAAGCATCACGCTCGACTCCCCGCAGCAGGGCGAGATAAGCGTCCCCGTTTCCGGGGTAACGGACTTCTCAAAGGTGACGACCGAGGCGAACTTTGACGGATTTTCCTGCCGGCCGATTGACAGCAGTTCCTACGATCTGCTGCTGGTCTGCGATGTCAGTTCGATAACGAACAGTCGCGGTTCGTTCAAGGTTGAGTTCGATACGAATAGTCTTGTGAACAGCGCCAACTTCAAGAAGTTTCACCAACAGATAATAGCGCCGGCCGGTTTCAAGTTCGCGCGCATGCAGCTCAAGCTCACGCTCCCCGAGGGTTCGGATGTGAAGGATTATTCCCCGTCCGATCCTTCCATCGTTTCGATTTCCAAGCGCGGCACAGTCACCGATATTCTTTGGACCAGGCAGAATGTTCTTCCCACGGATACGCTTGACGCCCGCGCTACCTATTCCCCTTCGAACGAGGACGTGAACCTTTCGATTTTTTACGGCGTGATTGTCGTGCTTGCCGTTCTGGCGGGCGGCGCGTTCGTGTATCGCAGGAGATTGAGTCCGGAGATGATGATGCCGATGATGAAGAGCGACGAGAAGCTTGTAATGGAATCGTTACTGAAGCACGGAGGCAACGTCCATCAGAAGATAGTTGTCCGCGAGAGCGATTACAGCAAGGCAAAGGTGAGCAAGGTGCTGAAAAGTCTCGCCGACCGCGGTGTCGTCAGGCTCGAACGGGTCGGAAGGAGCAACATGGTGCACCTGAGCAAGCAGTTCAATAAGGAGAAACAAAAAGGCTCGGGAAACAATTAAAAGGCACAAAAGACCTTATTTTAGTCCGGAAGTGCCCTGGAAAGGCTTCTTATGTCGTCATGTGAACGGTTTCCGTTGATAGATATATCCCCTCCAAGGCGAGTATGTTGCAGCCGTTTGGCGCCTAGATGGACGCAGCCCAAAGGCCAGCGCAAACCAGCGCGCGCCGGGCTAATGCGTCCGCACGCAGCATCGCAAGGTGATGCGTGGCGGGATCAGCAATGGTTCCGTATCATGTTGCGCGCGCTGCAACTCAGCGGCGGCGGAACAAAAAACAAACACGTTCCGCTGCACGCGATGTTCAGTCGCGCACATTTCGGCGCAGGACGGCAAACAAACCAATGGAGGAATAGAAAATGCAATTTAGAAAGATAGTCGCCCTTGGTGGTGCGGCGTTGATGGCAGGAATGTCATTCGCTATGCCCACGTTGGCGGCAATTACGAACGTTGCGGACATCGGCAACATGGCGGGAGTGACCGGAACAGCGGCAAACTTCCCGACATTCATTGTCGGTGCAGACGCGAAGACAAGTGACGTAGCTGCGGCAATAAACCTTGCCAGCTACATGGCAGGAAACGTTTACACAACCAGCAGTGTGTCGTTTTCCGGAAGTGCAGCGGGCGCGAACGGAGTGACTCTGCGAGAGGAACTCGGTTACACGCTTGCAAAGACCAAGGACTTTGACCTCACCAGCTCGTTGGTGATAACACCGGCGACGAGGAGCGGCAGGTCCGCGAGCTTCCTGAAGGACACCTCGATAAGCGTCGGCAGCACATCCTACAACTATTTCGAGGAGATCGTGCTGAACGGTGCGCAGTCGACCAGCTACTGGAACCTGACCTGCATAGATACCAGCACATCAACGACCTATGAAACAGGAAAGAAGGATATCGGTCTGTATGTACCTGCGACAACCAATGCCGCAAACCTGCAGTACAGGATAATCTTCGACACAGCTCTGCCGTTCTTGGGATCGAACCTGACCGGCCAGTCGCTGACCTTCCTGGGACAGGAATACACGGTGACAGGCACTCCGACCGCATCCGGCGGAGGACCCAACGAGCTTAGGTTGTCACCGTCGGCTGGCGCGCAGTTCGTTGCATACCAGCAGTCGGCAACCATAGCGGGCTACACCGTTAAGGTGATAGCAATCGGAACCGCCTCGACTGACAAGGTCGGACTCGAGATAACAAAGAATGGACAGAGCACGACCGTGTCGATAGCGCAGGGCGGCAGCCAGACAGTTACCGTCGGCGGCTCGACCACGACAATCGGCATCTCGAGCACCACACCCGGAACGGGCGGAGGCGCTCAGATAACCGTCGGCACCGCAGCAATGGTGCTGAGGAACGGCGCGGAGATCAAGGACACAAGCGGAAAGGTCCTTTACCCGGGCTGGCAGATTGCCTTGGGCGGAACAACCGAAGGAATAACCCACATAAACCTGACAAACACGAGGGCGCACAACTCACCCACCGGTGACACACCGTTGCTCATACCCGGAGCGTCAATAGCGGCCCCGACCGGCTACTTCGAGCTGAAGAACGTCGGAATCGAGGAGCGCAGCAAATACAAGATCGTCGTGTCAGCTGTTCAGCAATCGAACATCAACGACGATGTGACCGGAAACGAGAACGGCATAAAGGTGGAAGCAAAGGACGGGGCGACCGACTCCCTTGTCAAGGTAATTGACACCGGATCGGCGTTCACCGACACCATAGCCTGGGACAACACAAACCTGCGATGGGTTTACTACAACTCATCGAGTCAGTGGTCGCCGTTCACAACGGGCGCAACTACGATAAACCTGCCGTTGACAGACGGAAACCTCGGATTCAAGGCATACAACTCGACCCCGGAATCTGATGGAAGCTTCCTTGCACCCACGACTGCAAACGCCAACGTGACACTGTACATAAATGAACCAACGTTGTCTGAGAGCACCAATGTGGGCAGGTGGTATGTTGAGTTCCACGACAAAGCCACAGACGGCGCGAAGTTCTCGGACTTGGGCACTTCGTCCGGATCGACCGACGCCTACACCTACCTCAGCTATAGCAAGGACTCGGTTGCACAGGGATTGTGGGACAGCAGCAACACCAAGGTACGAACCACGTATGTCTCGTCTTACGGCACGGACCTGTTGTCCGGCAGTCAGACCGAGATAGACCTGGCAGTACCGAAGGCGCAGAACTACTGGGACATCGTATTCGGACTCTCGTCCGGATCGGCATCCACGGGCGGCTCGGCTGTAAGCAAGAACCCCGTGAGAATAACCGGCGATGTTGCAGTGCTGGACACCGAAGTCACGGACTTCGCCCAGATGACCAGTGACATGGTCGTCGTGGGAGGGCCCGCGATAAACAAGGCAGCGGCAACGCTGCTTGGTGTGACCTACCCGGCACACGGAGCGTCATCGGGAATAACCGCTGACACCGCGATGGTACGGGTCTTCCAGAACGCCTTCAGCTCAGGACACGTCGCAGTGTTGATAGCTGGATACGAGGCGCAGAACACCGACATGGCAACGGCAGTGATACAGGCCGGCAAGCTGACGCAGACTGTACCGAAGGTGCAGATCAGCGGAAGCGTTTCGTCGCCTGTGATCGAGGCTGTAGCTTAAAACCCCAAACTTTGGGGGACGTTTTCGTCCCCCTCTATTTTTCTTTTTTCGCCATCCAGCGCCAGCTATTGACCGGCCAAAACCAAGTGCGCGGGATGAACAAAGCATATTAAGCTTGCTGCGGAGGAATGGACATGCAAAAAAGCGTTGCACTGGTGATGCTGGTATTGGTGATAGCCGCCTCCGGCTGCATCGGGCAGTCCGAATCCGACCCCTATCGTCTGACCTATGCGGGACAGAGCATGAAGTTCAGGGCCAACCTGCAGGAGGCGCAGAACGTTCCGGTGAACGATGCGAATGCGGCCCGCGAGATGCTTTTTGATGTGGACGTGAAGAAGGTTTACCTGGCATTTGTTCCGAGCGACCGGACCTTCCGCTCGGTCAGCGGAAACGCCACTTACACGGCTCTCTACGGCACCGTCGGGTTCGAGCTGGCCTATAAAATAGGTGCGGTCTGGGGCGTGAACTTCGGGGAGTATGCGCCACTGGAAACGGTGGTCCTGAACAGCTCTGCCGAGGCCGCTTCGCTCGCGACCCGCGAGACCCCGCTGATATTGATGGTCGCAGGCGCGCCTGAGACTTCCGTAGTGGTCAGCGACAACATGATAACGGTCAACGGGGAGAATATGGAGGAGATTGACAGGGCGTACACCGACCTCGACCTCGCTGCAGACAAGTTGATCCTGGTTCTGATGGGGCGCGATTGAGATGCTCATCTCGCCGTGGGTGGACGTTGCCTATCTCACTTTCGCCGCCGTCTCGATTTTCATGTCCTTCCTATTTTTCCTGCTGTATGCGCGCAACCGGAAGAGCCTGCACCTGTCATCGATGCTTTCCACCCTTCCTTCAATCTCAATCATAGTTCCCACCTTCAACGAGAAGCTGACCATAGCAGGCACGCTGGAAGCTTTGCTGAAGCTGGACTATCCGAAGGAGAAGCTGGAGACCATCGTGGTGGATGACGGCAGCACCGACGGCACTTCGGAGGTCGCGAAGAGGTTCCCGAGGATAAGGCTGATAAGGAAGAAGAACGGCGGAAAGGCTTCGGCCTTCAACGCCGGCCTTGCGGTATCCAAGGGCGAGCTTGTCGCCTGCGTCGACAGCGACAGCAGGCCGGCCCGGGATTCCCTGCTGAAGATCATCCCTTTCTTTTCCGACCCGAAGGTCGCCGCGGTGACCACTTCCATCTTCGTCAGGGAGGCGCACAACATCATACAGCGGCTGCAGCGCATAGAATACCTGATGATAGTCTGGGCGCGCAAGCTCCTGGAATTCATGGATTCGGTCTATGTCACGCCGGGCCCGCTCTCGGTCTACCGTGCTTCGGTGCTGAAGCAGCTGGGCGGTTTCGATGAGAAGAATCTTACCGAGGACATCGAGATAGCTTGGAGGCTCATGCATGCCGGCTATTCCATAAAGATGGCCTCGGACGCGGAGGTGTTCACCTCCGCACCTTCCACTTTCAGGAACTGGTGGAGGCAGCGGATGCGCTGGAACATCGGGGGCATGCAGACCACCGTGAAATATAAGGCATCCCTTTTCAGGCGCGGCTTCGGCGCCCTCGGCACGTTCGTGATACCGTTCTTTTCCGCGAGTTACATGCTTTCCATCCTGGGACTGTTCGTGTTCGCGTATGTGATAATCAAGATGCTTTCGGATTTTGCGGCCGTTTCCTGGCTTGCCTTCGGTGCCGGTACTAATCCGCTGTATTACGGGAACTTCATGCTCCTGCCGGACGTGTTCTCGGTGTTCGGCGTGATGATTTTCACCCTGAGCCTTGCCTGGATTGCCATCAGTCTGCGCGAGGTCGGGAAGGGCATAGGCGGCCTCAGGGCACTTCCCGATTTACTTCTCTATCTGGTCGTGTACATAACCGTCTTCCCGTTCAATCTCCTTCATTCATCCGTCCGCTTTTTAGCGGGTGACAGCCATGACTGGAAGAGGTATTCGGGGGTCTCATGATGCAGGGCGATATCATCTGGAAGGCGGCTTTGCTCACCGCGATAGTGTTCATTGCAGGCATAGCCGTCGGCATCTGGATGGACAACCAGCGAGTTGACCAGACCAGGGAGAACATTAACAACATCGACCTGGAGTGGAACGATGCCAGGCTGACCTCATTATATTATCAGCAGCTGGCCGCGAACGACAGCGCCTTCTGCAGCGCCGCGATGGATGCCAACCTCGCGTTCAACGACCGCATCTACCAGGAGGGGCTGACCATAGAGAGGTACGAGAGCGTGAACCGTTTCGCGCCGGAGCTGCTTCAGGAGAAGAAGCGGTATGCGCTGCTGCAGCTCCAGTTCTGGCTGAACAGCATCGAGCTGAAGAAACAGTGCGGCGCGACCTACCATATGCTTGTCTATTTTTACGACCATTACAACAGCGGCCTTGAAAATGTCCAGGCTGCCCAGTCGATGATACTGAGCGAGCTGAAGGACAAGTGCGGTGGCAGCTTGATGCTGGTCCCGCTGCCGCGCGATCTTGACATCTCGACCATATCTCTCCTTACCGCGCAGTACAACATCACATCCTCCCCTAGTATCCTGCTTGACGGCAAGGTGTTTGCGGGCCTGACCGGCAAGGACGCGCTTGTGCCGTTGCTCGGTTGCGGAAGCTGAATTCTTTACCGGTTTAGTTTCCATATCTCGGCCGATTCGCAGCTCCACAGCAGCATTGAATCGTCGTCGATGTTGTCCGCCTTCGTTCCTATGTCAGCCCTTGTCCAGAGGTAGTACGCGTGCATGCCTGCCGAGTTCCCTATCTCGCCCACGGGCAGGGATTCGCGATGCGTGTAGTGGTAGATTACGGGTGAGTTGCGGCTGTATATTGTTGCATCGCTTTCGGTTGTTCTGAGGTAATCAACCGCCTTCAGAAAGCAGGCGTTCTCCGGTGTGTCGGCGTTGACAGCGGCCTGCCAGAACTGGTTCATGAGCGTTCCGGCAGTGAGGAGCAATACGATGGTTCCTGCAAGCATCTGTCGGCGCGGCACAGATTCGATTGCAACCGCTGCCAGCCCCGCTATCGCCGGAGCCCCTATCAGCAGGAAGCGCATCTCCTTGTGCGGCATGAGCATGGAGAAGGCAAGTGCCCCTGCGAACCAGAACAGCAGCAGAAGGTTCGCCGGGTTTCTCTTGCGCAAGGCTATGGCGGCGCCAAAGATTGCCGCAATTCCGACCGCCGCAAAAGACTCAAGCCAGTGATCGAAGTAGAAGGTTGCCGACTGGGTGCCGCCCCAGTAGTACATCGCGCGGCCTGAATGGATCAACGGTCCGAGCGGGGTGCCGTATTCCGTGAATCCGTACCAGAGCCAGGGCATGAGCGTCATGAAGCACGCGGCGAGCGAAATCCACAGCCACCTGTCCTTCAGGAACTTCACGTTTCTGTGCCGTACCAGCATGTATGCCAGGAGGATTGCCGGAAGCCAGATGAACGTCAGCCGTGTCAGAACGGACAATCCGAGGACAACACCGCTTGCCACCTTGTACCTTTTGTCTCCTTCCTCGAAGCCTCTCCAGAACAGCAGCAGGAGGATCGCACCCATAGCCGCGGCCGGCGCATCGGTGAGCATCTTTCCGGAAAAGTAGGCGAACAGCGGCATGATCATAAGAAACATTGCGGCCCACAAACCCGTCTTTCGGTTGATTGCCCTCGATACGAACAGGTATAGCGCGGCCACTCCGATGGCCGCAACCAGCGGGACGCCGATCGTTACCGGAATGTTCAGGACATATGCTCCGGCCAGCACGTAGGGCAGGAGCGGTGACTTGTAGCCGGCTTTCCCTGGCCAGTCGTAGCTGAAATCCTCGAAATGCTTGAACGAATAATCAAACGGGTCCGAAGCTAGGTTCATTCCGAGGCCTGAATACACTCCTTCATCCCACCATATCACAGGTTCTATCACGGAGGAAACAATATTGATGATGAAGGAGGCGACGAAGAACAGTGCAGCTATTTCGATGTCGCGCATTTTCAATAGTTTCATGAAATTCATTGCTTTCATTTTATTATCTCCGCCAGCACCACGGTGGCATAGGCGCCCGCCGGCAAGGTGAATGAGATTGTTGCTTTCAGCTTGCCTTCGTTGAATTCGTCGGCCACAATATCGATCAGTTTCAGCTCTTCCGGAACCAGCAGCACTTTTCTCATGCCTCCGGTGGTTGCAAGGTCCGGTGAGTGGGGAAGCTTGAATTCTTTCAGGGTTATTCCCGCCTCTTCCATTATTTTCTGCATTTCAACATGCAGTTTGTTCTTTTTATCAAAAACGGTATCGTATCCGGGCAGCGGGAGCTCCTGCTGCTCTGGCTTATTCTTCCATTCCTTCTCCACGGTCTTGTTCCAGATTTCCGCCTGGACCGCGTTGATGAACATCTTCCTCAGCCTCTTCGGCAGCCTCCTCAGGGCAGCGGCAAAGTCGGTCGGCAGCTTGGACAGGCTGTCCAGCATGCTTCGTTCAAAGTCCAGTCTCTCGGGAAAAAGCTTGAGCGCCTCCAGATAGCCTTCCTTCGTTCCCCATTTCTTGTTCAGTTCTGCCCTCGCTGTTGCCGCATCCTCCATCTCGCCCTCGAACTCCTTCGCAAGGTATATCCTGCACGCCCCTTCGATGTCCCCTTTCAGCAGCGCTTTTCCTACGAGGGCAGTCACGGGCCTGGTGGTTCCGAACCGCTGCTCCCCGAACACGTTCGGTATCCCTTTTTCCATTTCCTTGAACAATGCTTCCAATCTTTTCTTCAGCGTCTTCTCGTCCAGCTCGATTCCTCTGATAGTGACTTCGAACCTGTTGCCTTCAGAATCCCCGAGAACTATCCGCTCGCTTGATTTCGAGAAGTCCGAGAGCTTGAGGCCCCGTATGCTTACCCTGCTTAGCTGCTCCTCGGGAATTTTCCAGACGCTGACCCTTTGCCTTGTCACCGCTCTCCTGTCCTTTGTCCCGGCCACTCCGAGCCTTTTGATGCTCACCCGTAGCGCCCTTGCCAGCGTTTGCAGTGCCCGGTTCGCGTCCCAGTTCCATTTCTCCAGCGTGAACAAGGTGTATTCGTTCTCTTCAGGCTTTTCGCTTACGGGCTTCTGCTTCGGTATTTCCCAGACCTGGAAATCCTCTATCCTTTCCTTGATTTTTCCGCCTGTGCCTTCGGATTTGGTCCAGTGCATTTCATAGCCCCATCATTCCGACGGTCAGCATGTCTCTCAGGCCCAGCGCAAGGCCGAGAATCAGGATGACCACCTTGAGGAACCGCTTGAACATCTCGCTCTCCGTGCTCCTGTCTATGTACCAAAGGACGGGCAGCACCACCGCAAGCTTGAGCGGGAACATTATCCAGGGCCCGGTGAATCCTATCAGGAACGTAGGCAGCACATGCTGCTCGTAGTAGCCGAAGAATGTAAGGGCAACGAAAGTGCTGCTCGCATCAAGGAGATGGGCGGCCATTATTGTCGTGTTGAACCTGGTCAACAGCTTTTTGCTCGCAGGCCAGAATTTCCTTATTGCCAGCAGGAGCAGCGCCCATCCGCCCGCAATTCCGGCAATCGTCAGTAAGCCTGTCATGTTGGGCAGACCTGAAACGGCCGTCACGGCAAAATCGTAGGCCAACAGAACTGCCCCTATCACAACCATGACCTTCCAGTAGGGAATCTTGAATTTTCTCTCGAGCAGGATCCCGAGCAGCAGGCTTGCTATCGTGATGCCGAACACGATGATGTAAATGGGCGGGCTGCACCACCACCATGCGTCATTGTATATTCCCAGCATGTGGTCCCTCAGGGCCCGCGTCCATGCCCCGTAGATGATGAATGGCAACAGGGAAAGCAAGAAGTTCCGGTTGATTTCCACATTGAGCTTTTGCAGCAGCTTGTAGATGCCTGCAACGGCCAGCACGAGGATTATGCCGTAGGTCGCGGTGCCTATCGGGGTGTAATACCTGCACAAGGGAGCGGAGAAGTTCTCTATGAAAAAGCTGGCGAGGTCCATGTTCTCACAGGAGCTTGAGCTTTCCGGTTATCTTGTCTATCTTGGCATCCTCATCAGGCCCTATCCCGACCGCGGTTGCCGTTGATTCAGGGACCTGCGTGAGCCCCTTGTCTATGATGAGCACTGCCGGAAGTTTCGCTCGCACGGCATCACCGTATATCTTCATCAGTTCGTCCTCGTCCTTGACCTTGAGCACCACCTTCTTCGAGCCCTCCTCCTTCCATTCGGCCTTCTTCTCCGGGTCGGCCTTCATGAACGCGGACAGGCTCGCATGGCTTGCCTGCGAGGCAATTTTCCCCTTCCCCATCTTCAGGTCGGTCCTCAGCACTATCGCCTGCTTCATGCAAACACTTTCGTGCCTAGTTTATTAAACGCCGCTGGTGCAATCATTCACTGTGCTTTCAATTGAAGAGCTCGGCCTGCTCGGTCTGTTTGCGAACACCTTCCTGGCCGCCTCGATCCTGCCGCTCCCTTCCGAACCCTCGATAGTGCTGGCTGCCGGCTTCTTCAACCCCTGGCTTGTCCTGATTGTTTCTGTCATCGGGGGCGTGCTCGGTGCCGCGACCAACTATTACATCGGCCTGAAAGGGCTGCATAATTTTTTCGCCAAACGAAGCCCGAGGAGCGAGAGGAAGGCCCGGAAGCTCCTGGAGAAGTACGGCATCCTTGTCCTGCTTGTCGCACCCTGGATACCGTTTGTCGGGGACCCGATGATGATCGCCGTCGGTGCCTTGAAGATGGAGAAGAAGGTCTTTTTTCCGGTGATAACCGTCGCAAGGATAATCAAGACCGTCGCGCTGATATTCCTTTCAATCGGCCTGTTCTCACTTGGCTGATTTAAAACCGAGCCTGAAGCTGCCGAGCATCAGTGCGGATGATACCAGGGCGGCCGCAAGGTAGGCATAGCCCGTGAATCCGAGCAGCTTCTGCAGGAAGAACACCGCCGGGAAAATCACGCCGTTGAGGGTGGTCGGCATCCCGATGAAGAACGGGGTGTTGGTCACGTTGAACCTTGCAAGCCTCAGCAGGCTTGCGGTCAGGAATATCGCAGCCACCGCATAGCCGAAATAGTTGTTGGTTGAGATTGAGATGAGGAACGCGGGCGCGGCCCCGAAAGATATCAGGTCCGCGAAGTCCAGCGCCTTCCCGAACGGCGTCCCTCCGCCCATCATCCTAGCGACCTTCCCGTCTATCGCATCGAAGAACGTCGCCGCCAGCATCGCCAGAATTCCGTTGAGCATGTTCCCGTGCGAGAAGTACACTATCGCGGCCATCCCGCTCAGCGCATTCATGACGGTAAGGGCATCGGCCGGTTTCAGGTATTTTGTTATTTCTTCCATCACCACGGCACCTTCTTCGCGTTCATCTTGTAGGCCATTATGTTCACTGTCCTGTGCATCAGCGGCGTGAATATTATCATCACAAGGAACATCCATAAGGTTATCGGTACGAACCACATCGAAAAGAACACCGCCCCGACTATGAAGTTCAGCTGGTCCAGCAGCGGGGCCTTCGCGCCCGGCTGCAGATTCATCCTCCGTTTTATGAACGAGCCCGTCACGTCCCCCAGCATCGCACCGAGTCCTATCATGAACGCCCCCAACGCTGTCATGTGCGGCAGTGCTACCCCCCACCGCGAGGCAAACACGTTCAGCTGCGGTTCCAGATAGGCCTCGAGAAGGCCTATCAGCGTCCCCGCTATCACTCCCATTCCGAAGCCTTCGACGGTCTTGTGGTCCCCGAATATCCGCCTGCCGTCGGGCATTTTTTTCCAGAAATCCAGCGGCAGCCTCCCCTTCGCCAGCGGCGGGAAGACGTTCGCCGCATACGCCGGGAAAAGTATCCACCACGCGAACACGAACTGCATCCACCAGAAGGGCGTTTCCAGGACCATGGATACGGATGTATTTCCGCCCTTTTAAGCGATTTCAAACCAGCGTGACGGCTATCACTTCGACCTCGCCGACGCCGGGTACCTTCCTTATTGCCGATTCAAGCTTGTCGGTCCCTCCGCCCTTGTCCTCGGCGGTTATCACGATCTTCAGCGCCTTGAGTCCGAACGCCAGCGGTTCGATCTGCGAGTCCTGAACCTTCACGAGCTTTGCGATACCTTTTTTGACATTCTCCAAATCGACATCCTGATCGGCTGGCATTATCTTCAGCTCTATCGCAACGAGTCCCATCGAATCACTAGGGGCCTTCGAAACCGCAGGAGGGGCACTTGTACGGCACGGACTGCAGTCTGCACAGCTTGTCCCTTACCACGACACCCTTTCCGCATGCGGGGCACGGGAACTTGACAAAGTCCTCCTGTCCGATGAGGCTCACCCCGCAGCTCATGCATTTCAAAGGCATAGAGCGCTTAGTCCGCCCGAGCCTTTTAAAGGTTTGGACGTCCCATGAGCGTTGGCCTCGTAGTTTAGCTTGGATAGAATATGAGGTTGCGGACCTTAGGACCGGGGTTCGAAAGGCCTTTCTCTTTGAAAAGAGAAAGAACCTTGGAAAGAGAAACCTTCCTAGGAAACGAAACTCCCCGCGAGGCCACCATTGCTATTTTAATGGGCTCGTTCAAACCAGTGGATATGGTCCTTGAATACCTTCTCGGCTACGAGATGAACAAGCCGTTGCAGCTCTTCGGAACGGGCGTGTTCTTCAGCAGCATTGCCGTCTTTGTCTCGGCTGCGCTGTTCGCCCACTCCCCGAGCATGGTCGTCGTTACTTTCATGACGCTGCCCATGGTCTACATCTGGACCAGCCTGATAGGCAAGCGCTCGGTTCACGAGGCAAGCGGCGACACTTTCCGTCATCTGTGGACGGACAACATCGGCATAGCGGAGGATTTCCTCGTACTTTTCCTCGGAATGACGGTGGGGGTTGCCATCTGGTTCAGCGTGCTGCCGGAGGAGATGCTGTCCAACCTGTTCTCCGAGCAGCTCTGGAACCTCAATTCCATCGGTGTCGCCACCGGTTTTGCCACCACCGCCATGGCCACGACCAGCTCTGCCATAAGGCCGGACGTGTTCCTGGTGATAGCGGCCAACAACCTGAAGCTCGTGCTTCTCTCCGCGTTGCTCTCCTTCGTTTTTGCCGCAGGCGCCTTGTTCATCCTCGCTTGGAACGCCAGCGTTGTCGGGGTCGCCGTGGGCACGATAATAAACAAGCTGCGGGTGGCCGGTGCCATCGCCCCGATCGCGCTCGGCCAGGGGCTTGGTCTGGGTGTGATATTTTACATTCTTCATCTGGTGCCGGAGGTGGTCGCCTACTTCTACGCCTCCGTTGCCGGGGCGTTCATCAGCTCGGCGCTGCTGAAGTACAAGCCGATGACCAGGCAGAGCAACCGTCTGCTGGTGATAAGCGCCGCGATGCTCGCGATTTCGGTCGGCATGATAATGATCGGCGCCCTGATAGAGGTCGGAATCAGCCATCAGCTCCAGGCCACCCTGCATATCTGATACGCTTATATAATTTCAAAAGCATCTGTTAATCCCGAGTACCGAAG
This sequence comes from Candidatus Aenigmatarchaeota archaeon, assembly GCA_043799675.1. GTDB lineage: Archaea > Aenigmatarchaeota > Aenigmatarchaeia > Aenigmatarchaeales > JACQIB01 > JAZDNN01. Next base: position 29,406 of record JAZDNN010000025.1, read on the forward strand.
GGAATGTTATGGAAGAGCCTGCAAAAGACGGGAAGCTGATGTTCAGGACGGCCTCTCTCTGTCCCGAGTGTCTCAAGACCATCCCGATGGACGTGTTCGAGAAGGACGGCAAGGCCCTTTTGAGGAAGACCTGCCCTGAGCACGGGACCGTCGAGGACGTTTATTGGGGCGATGCGGCCATGCTCGAAAGGACCCGGAAGTGGGCGCATGACGGCAAGGGGACAGAGAATCCGAACACCAAGGGCGTTGTCTGCCCGCGGGATTGCGGCCTCTGCCCGATGCACAAGTCTCAAACCGCCCTGGGAAACATAGTGGTCACGAGCAGGTGCAATCTGAACTGCTGGTACTGTTTCTTCAGCTATGAGAACCTGGTCAAGCTGGGTTATGTTTACGAGCCCACCCTCGATCAGATACGGGCGATGCTCAGGAGCATGAAGCAGGAAAAGCCCGTCGCCTGCAAGGCGGTCCAGATAACCGGCGGAGAGCCCTGCATGCGCGACGACATTGTGGACATAATCGACATTGCCAAGGAGGAGGGCTACGACCACGTCCAGCTGAACATCAACGGAATAAAACTTTCACAGGACCCCACGTTCGCAACCAGTATCAGGAAGGCCGGTGTGAATACCATTTACCTTTCCTTTGACGGCACCACCCCGAAGACCAATCCGAAGAACCACTGGGAGATTCCGCAGGCCCTTGACAACTGCCGGAAGTCAGGCGTCGGCGTGGTGCTGGTCCCGACCGTGATAAACACTGTCAATGACGGCGACCTGGGAAACATATTGCGCTTCGGCGTGAAGAACATGGACATCATCCGCGCGGTCAATTACCAGCCCGTCAGCTTTGTGGGCAGGATAAACGATGCCGAACGGAAGAAACTGAGGATAACCATTCCGGATGCCATTCACAGGATTGCGGAGCAGACCGACAACGCGGTCGCCCCGGAGGACTGGTACCCGGTCCCGACCGTGACCGGCATAACCCATTTCATCGAGGCGATGAGCGGCCAGCCCCGTTATGAACTTACTGCCCACCATGCCTGCGGCATGGCGACCTACCTGTTCGTTGACAACGGGAAGATTGTTCCCATCCCACGCTTCGTTGACGTTGACGGCCTGATGGAATACCTGAACGGCAGCGCGGACGAGATAAAATCCGGAAAGAGCAAGGCGGTTGCCGCCGTCAAGCTCGTATCGAACATCGGGAAGTTCATCGACAAGGAGAAGCAGCCGAAGGGTCTGGACATCTTCAAGCTCCTCTCAGGCGTGCTGGTGAAGGGCAGCTACCGCGCGCTCGGCGAGCTCCAGCACAAGAGCCTCATGCTCGGCATGATGCACTTCCAGGATCTTTACAATTATGACATAGAGCGTGTCAAGAGGTGCTGCATCCACTATGCCGTGCCTGACGGAAGGATACTGCCCTTCTGCACGTTCAACGTGATACCGGAGTGGTACAGGGACAAGGTCCAGAAGCAGTTCTCCGTTCCGATAGAGCAGTGGCAGAAGTCCACGGGAAGGAGCATACAGCAGGACATCTACCGGCGCGACACCAGGGCGCTGGAAGCCAACCCTCTTTACAGGAAGACCTACGAAGGGTTCGTTTGATTTTTATTCTGCTGTGCCCATTGGCTTTTCATGGGAGTCCCGCTCGCAAGCCTGATTAAGGGCACACCGATGATGCTTGAGGAAATGAAGGGCAAACGGATAGCCATAGACGCGTTCAACACCCTCTACCAGTTCCTGACCGTCATCAGGGACAGGATGACCGGTCTGCCTTTAATGGACAGCAAGGGGCGCGTTACATCCCATCTTAGCGGTCTTCTCTACAGGACAACAAACCTGCTTGAAGCAGGCATCAGGCCGATTTACGTTTTCGACGGCAGGCCTCCCGCCTGGAAGCATGCCACTCTGGCTGAGAGGCACGAGACACGCAAAGCAGCAGGGGAGGCTTGGAAGGAACTGAGCGAAGCCGGCGCGCCCTCGGAGGAAATCCTGAAGGCTGCGAAAATGAGCACAAGGCTTAACGACGAAATGATCAGGCACGGCCAGGAAATGCTTGCCCTGATGGGCATCCCGTGTATCCAGGCTCCGAGCGAGGGCGAGGCCCAGGCCGCCTGGATGTGCTCCGAAGGGCTGGTCTGGTCGGTGGCCAGTCAGGACTGGGATTCCATCCTGTTCGGCAGCCCGAGGCTCGTACGAAATCTGACGATTGCGGGGAAGAGAAAGATTGCATCGACCGGAGCAGTGCATGACGTTGTTCCGGAACTCATCGAACTGAAAAAGGTTCTTCCTGCTTTGGAGCTGACCCGCGAGCAGTTGGTGGCGAAGGCGATGCTCATCGGCACTGACTTCAATCCGGGCGGAATAAGGGGAATCGGTCCGAAGGGCGCGCTCAAGATTGTGAAGGAGGAAAAGACCCTTGAGAGGATTCTGGCAAAGGCCGAGGAGAAGAGCAAATGGAACGGTCCCGCCCCCGATGAACTGATGGATTTTTTCCTCAACCCCCCGCACGAAAAGAACCTGAAGCTCGAGCCTTCCGTTCTGCAGTCCGGCAAGCTCAGGAAGATGCTGGTTGATGATTTTGAGTTCGGCGCAGAGCGGATTGACAAGGCGATCACGACCCTGGAAAAGCTCCAGCCCAGGGTTGATGGTTTGGGGAAGTGGGTCAAATGAACCTGACAGAAGCACCTGAGTTCTCGGATCTTGTGACTTTCGACCTCAATCGGAAGGAACGGATTCACAACTGGTGGTGGTACAAGGAAGGCTTCTCAAGGGCTTTGGTCGACAGGCTGCTGGATAAGATGCATGTCGGAAACGAAAGCCTGGTTCTAGACCCTTTCTGCGGCTCGGGCACCACTTTGCTTTCATGCAGGCAACGGGGGATCGCAAGCGTGGGCTTCGAGCTGAATCCGCTGCCCGTTTTTGTCAGTAAAGTCAAGACCAGGGATTATGATTTGGAGATACTTTCAAAATTCGTGAAGGAAGCAAGAGCATGGAAGTTCGAGAAGCCGAAGGAAATTCCAAAGAATGAGTTTTACAGGAAGGCATTCAGCAAGTATGCGCTCCAGGACATCTTCTGGCTGAAGGGCATGATAAGCTCTGTCAGGGAAGAGTCGGCCCGCGAGTTCCTCTACCTTGCTTTGATTGATGCCGCAATGAAGGGCAGCTGGACGGTGAAGCAGGGCTCGGTGGTCAAGACGAGGAAGAGGCAGGTGGCCCCCGTGGGGAAGCTGTTCAAATCCTCCATAAAAGGCTGGTTGAAGGACCTGAAGAAAGCAAATCTTCCGGTTGTCTCAGCCGGCGTCTACGAGGGCGACGCGCGCAGGCTGCCTCTCGGCAGCGGCTCGATTGATGCGATAATCACCAGTCCCCCTTACCTGAACAAGCCCGAGTGGCAGTCCGAATTCAGGGTCGAGCTCAACCTGTTCTTCGGCCTTCCCCCGACTTGGCGCCCGCAGGCAGTGGCAAGGGAAAAGACGGCGGATGACAGGCTCAGGAAAGCAATCGACGGTTTCGACTCTATGCCTGAAGCTGCCAAGGATTATTTCAATGTCATGATCGATGCCCTCGGCGAGATGCACCGCGTGCTCAAGCAGGGAGGCAAGGCCGCGGTGATTATTGGCGGCGGTTGCTTTCCCGATATGGTCGTTGAGAATGACGTCTGCTGTGCAAATCTTGCGGAGGTTGTCGGTCTTTCTGTCAAAGAGATTCTGGTTGCTCGCAGGCTTTGCTGCACCAGGGACAGGACAATCAAGATCGGTCAGGTCCGCGAAAGTATTCTCATGCTGGAGAAGCAGTAAGGTGTTCCTTGCCGAGCCTGTATTGGGGCTTTTCACATATCGTTCCGAACATGGCTTTCTCGTTCCATTCCCCGGTCGAGACGCCCCTCAGGAACATGTAGATGTGTGCGTTCCCCGATTCCACGACCTTGTATTTCAAGCTCGCTCCGGTGAATCCGCATCCGTTTTCCTGTGACTGCCCATTCTTGTACACAACGTAGGTGTCCAGAATGAACTCCCTCATCCCGTTGTAATCGCCCGGACTGATGCGTCCGAGGACCTCGACAACGTTCTCCGGTCCGATATTTTCCGTACGAATTATGTTCAGCGCTGCGTGCCTGATGAAGTCCAGCGCGTTGGCGTGCGCATAGCGGATTCCCAGCGGTCTGTGCCCATTTTGCATGCAATCCTATGCGATGAAAAAGGACTTAAGCTTTGTTTTTCTAGAGTTCGTCGTGCTTCTTCCATGAGCCGCTTGCCCTGACCTTGTCGGCGGGGTATTTCCGTTCCATCTCTTCCACTTTCTTCCAGGCGGCTGAAATAAGGTCGATGTCGTTTATCGTCGCAAACTTGATGCAGCTCAGGAAAACATCGGCCAGCTCCTCCTCTATCCGTTCCTTCTTCTCCTTCATGTGCTGTGGCAGGTCCTTCTCGAGCTTCCACTGGAACAGCTCGAGCAGTTCGCCGGCTTCCACAGCTATGTCCATCGCCTGCTGCGTCGGGTTGTCGAACCGTTCCCAGCCCCTTTCCCTGATAACTTTTGCCATCCGCTCAGAAAGTTCCTTCACGCTGTCGCTCATACGTAGTTGCACCTGACAATTATCTTCTGCGAGGCATGCTTGTCGAATGAGCCGTATTTTTCTGCAGCCTCGGGAGACCTTGCCTGGAGCTCCTGCAGGACCATCTTCCGTATCAGCCTGGTGGGCATCCCTTCCATTACCTGCCTCTCGACTTCTGCGGCAATTTCCCTTGCGGTCCCTTCAGCGACCCCGGCTTTCACGCAGCTTTTGAAAACCTTCTGCGGGTCGAACGCCTCGAAAATCTTGTCCTTCTTAACGACCTTTGGCATGCCACCACAATAATAATTCCGACATAAATGCGTATCTACGGTCCCTGCATCTGCTTCTTGTACATCATGTATGCGCCGGCAGCCTTCCGGTTCCTTTTCTGCAGCAGCCGCGTTATCTCCTTTCTGATGTCCCTGGTCTTCATCCCTTCCTTCAGCTTCCTCTCTATCTGTTCTGAAATCTCCCGCGCGGTCTCCTCGTCCGCCCCCGCTTTCCTGATAGAAACAACTATCTTGACCCGCTGGAACTGTTCCTTCTTCCCGTTCCTCTTCTCGACGCTGAGCATGTTCTCAGTCAGGCCGTCCCGACTTAAATCCGTATCTTCCGATGAGCGGGACGAACGCGAATTTGCCGGCGGTCTTCCTGTCAACCACCCCGGGCCTCGGTTTCATCACGATGAGCATCTCCTGCCTGTACAGGTCCCCGACCGGTATGACCATCCTTCCTCCGACCTTCAACTGCTCGAACAGCGGCTGCGGTATCTCCGGAGCGGCGGCGGTCACGATGATGCGATCGAACGGCATGTGCTCCTTCAGGCCCTCGCTTCCGTCGCCGACCTTCACATGGACGTTGCCTATATTGGCGTTCTGCAGGTTCAGTTTTGCGGTCTCGGCCAGCTCGCTCAACCTTTCGATGCTGAACACCTTGCCCCCGCTGCCTACCAGCTTTGCAATTATTCCCGCCTGCCAGCCGCTGCCCGTACCTATCTCCAGCACCTTCATCCCCGGCTGGACATCAAGCATTTCGGTCATGCAGACCACCGTGCTTGGCTGGCTTATTGTCTGCCCCTCACCGATGTCCACCGGCGCGTCCGAATAGGCCCGTTGGATCGCATTGCGCGGCACGAACATCCAGCGCGGGACCGCCTGGATGGCCCTTTCGATTGCCGGGCTCTTCAGGTAGCCCTTCGTCTTCATCCCGTGAATCAGTTCTTCCGTTTCCTTGTCGACCCATTCCTGCAGGACCATATTTATCAACAGGCTCGGTCTTACTTAAAACATGCCTGAGCACGAGACCCTGGAGACCCTTATCGGCAGGATACGGAGCCTCGATATTCAGGGTGCGAAGGAGATAGCCGTCGAGAGCCTGAAGTGGCTGAAACCGTTTGTCAGGGACAACGGCTTCGGAAAGGAATTCTTGAAGGTGGTCGGTGAGCTGGACGCCTCAAGGCCCACCGCTGTTGTCCTTCACAACTGCCTGGAAATCCTGAAGGAGGAAAAGAACATCAACACCATTGACCGGCTCCTGGATAATCTGGCGAACGCAAGCGGCAAGATAGGCTCCCATGGCGCGAGGCTGATACCTTCCGGTGCCACCGTGATGACCCACTGCCACAGCGGGGAAGCTTTGAGTATCATCAAACATTCTTTCGCTCAGGGAAACAGGCTGAACGTGATTGCCACTGAGACCGAGCCCAAGCATCAGGGGTTCAAGACTGCAAAGGACATGGCCTGCGCCGGCATTCCGGTGACATTGATAACCGACTCCTCAATAGCCTTTTTCATGAAGGACGTTGACATTGTGATTGTGGGCTCCGATGCGATGCGGAGGGAAGGCAACGTGAACAAGATAGGGACGCTGATGATGGCGATGGTCGCGAGGGATTTGAAGAAGCCTTTCTATGTTGCGGGCGACACCCTCAAGCTTGACAGGAGAAAAAATCTGGTGATTGAGGAGAGGCCGCTGCACGAGCTTTACCATGGGCTCCGCTGCATCAAGGGCGCCCATGCGAGGAATCCCGCGTTCGATGTCACCCCGTGGGGCTATGTGAAAAGGATTATAACCGAGAAGGGTGTGATGACCGCAAGCAATCTTGCGAGGTTGTTGTGATGAACCAGCAGGAAATAGTGGCCGAATTCGAGAAGAAGATGGGCTGGACAAAGACCGAGGTCAAGACAGTCCTGGAATTCCTGAAAGAGGATGCCTCTTTGCTTGACGAGAAGAACCTGAAGCACAAGCTGGTAGACATATATTTCCAGGTCATCCAATTGGCGAACCGCCTGAAACTCGACCTTGGTGTGGAACTGAAGAGTCACATGAAGGGTGCAGAGAAGAAGTACGGGAAGTGACATGATGAAAAGCAAGGAATCATATTCGGGCTACACGGACCTGAAGTACAAGCCTGCCGCCTCTGACCTTGTCTGCGAGTTCAGGATTGAGCCGGCTGCCGGGGTGAAATTCCAGACGGTTGCTGAAGCCGTGGCATCCGAGAGCTCGGTCGGGACATGGACCGAGATAGCCACGGCAGGAAGGGCGGTGATGAAGAAGGCCGCCAGGGTTTATTCTCTCAATCCGCCGTGCGCGAAGATTGCCTATCCCATCGAGCTGTTCGAGCCGGGCAACATGCCCTGCATCTTGAGCAGCATAGCGGGAAATATTTTCGGGATGAAGGTGGCAGAGAACCTCAGGCTAGAATCCATCCACTGGCCGAAGAAGATGATGGATTCGTTCAAGGGGCCTTTATACGGTGTGCCCGGGGTCCGCAAGCTCCTGAAGGTTCCCAAGCGGCCGTTGTGCGGAACAATTATCAAACCCAAGCTCGGGTTGGGCTGGAAGGAGCATGCCAAGGTGGCTTACGATGCCTGGGTCGGCGGCCTCGATATTGTTAAGGATGATGAAAATTTGACCAGCCAGACCTTCAACAGGTTCGATGTGAGGGTGAAGGAGACCCTCAGGCTCAGGGACAAGGCCGAGCGTGAGACCGGTGAGCGCAAGATGTACATGGCCAACGTTTCAGCCGAGACCAACGAGATGCTCAGGAGAGCAAGATTGATCAAGAAGCTCGGCGGCGAGTACATGATGGTCGACATCCTCACCGTGGGCTGGGCGGGCCTTCAGACCCTGAGGGATGCGAACGAGGACCTGAAGCTTGTGATTCACGCCCACCGCGCGGGCCACGCCGCTTTGACCAGGAACCCGAAGCACGGAATAAGCATGCTTGTTCTTGCGGACGTCTGCAGGTTGATAGGCATGGACCAGCTCCACATCGGGACTGCTGTGGGCAAGATGGAAGGGCCCGAGAGGGAGGTCATGCTCATAGGTGAGGAAATTGAGAACGGTCTGGTTAAGGACGGTTCACACCATTTGGCTGAGAATTGGGGCAGGATCAAGCCCGTGTTCGCCGTTTGTTCCGGAGGTTTGCATCCCGGTCACATCCCCGCTCTTGTACGCATGCTGGGGAAGGACATAATCGTTCAGGCTGGGGGAGGCGTCTGGGGGCACCCGTCAGGAGGACGTGCTGGTGCAACTGCCATGCGTCAAGCTGTCGATGCTGTAGCAGAGAATGTTCCGCTGCAGGAGTACGCGAAGACCCACGAAGAGCTCAAGAAAGCGCTGGATTTATGGGGGCTTTTGCGCTGACCAGCGAATAGGATAGATTGAACGGTCAGCTATAATCAGGTTCCGATTCTCGAGTTCACGAAGATGAAGCCAAATCGTCTTGCGTTTCAGCATGAGAATTTCGCTCAGTTCTAGAGACGTTAGCGGGATTTGCAAATGTCTGATGATGTCTTTCTTAACTTGAGAGAGCCTAGTTCTCCTAACAGTTGATAATCCGCGGAGCAGCAAATGCGCACGCTCTACTTTATCCGGATGCTTCAAGTCAAAGCACGAAAGGAACTTTTGCACGTTATCTTTCCTGCGTATTTCTATCATGTGCGTATGCGGTCTGTAATGGTGCTTGATTTCACTATCAATTCGAAAATGCTTCAGCCAAACCATTATTTCTGACAGGAATTCAATGTTAGAACTCTGGACGATGCTTACTCGATAGCCCAGTCGTGGAGTGTAGTATACATGACCCTCGGCATCAGTAAACCCGCTTATGAAACTTTTCACGAAGCTCGGTTTGTCGATTTGAGATGGTATTTTAAGCTTCATCTTTTTCTTACCTATTGGGATTTCCATAACCTTGGAAAAGAAAAGCGCCAGTAATTTTGAGTTGTAACGCAGGCAATAACAATTGTAAATATTATCCTTGGAGAGTTTGAAATCGCTTAAATCAAAAAGTCTTTTTATAAGACTGGCAATATGGAGCAGGTGGTCTCTGGACGCATCGTAGAACTCTACTCGCAGAAGATCGCTTGCTATCGTACCATCTCCAATCAAATATCCAGTGACGTAGGCAAGTTCTGGTGTCATTCTGTCCGGAAGCACAAGAGCATTAGAGGATTTCGGAAGCGCATATCTGGCCTTATGTAAGGATACCCGTCGATGAAAAAAACATTCATAGTGTTTCCATAATTCTCCAGTGCAACGAATGGGTATGCCTTGTTGTTGCCAACTGTAGATGAAGTAACGATTCTGTTTCAGTTGATTTTCTAAATACTGGATGCCGACCTTCCGTATAAGTCTGGTAACGTAATTGCCCAAGTTCCTGACGTAAATATTTTCGCCCGCTAAAACGTTTAGCGGTTCGATGGATACCATATTTAACTTCACCTATTTGGATTATAAAAGAATTTGTATAGTTGAGCAGATAACTCCCGAAGCGCCATTTCAGTTAGCTTTATCAACTTTATCACGGAATGAGAAAGATGCCAGACGAACAGACCCCAAAGAAGAAGTTCAACCCGCTTGCTTACCTGAAGACTTGGAGACGGGTGGATTGGATTGCCCTCGCAGCGCTTGTTGTCCTGGTGATTGTTTTGGCGCTGCCCGATTACCTGCCCAAGAACGGTTGCGAGGTCGCAAGGGCAGCCTACAAGTGCCTGCCCGCAAAGACGGTGATGGTTGAGAACTGTGACCTGTGGGGCAATTTCTCCTGCGATTCCACGGCTGACACGAGCCTCCCGCAGGTCGAGTGGTACATCGGTAATCTTTGCACCATCCACAACAGGCTGCATCCTTCCGACATGTTGAACTGCAACAACATCCGAGCCGCCTGCAACCAGGCCGTTGGCAGCACGGTCTGCCCGCTTGTTTGATTAAGTATTTATCCTTTTCTGTGCTTTGCTTTGCATGGTACTTGATTACTCTGATGGGGTGGTCGAACTGACTTCCGATTTTGTCCTGACATTGGAAGAGAATGAGCGGTTCAACGTCAAGGCGAGCAGGGCGACCGCCCATTACAGGAAAGTATTGGGCGATCTTGCCGACGAGTTCGTGGGCAGCGCAAGAAGGCCCAGCGGGTCTCAGTTCCTGTACATACTCATGAAAGAAAAAAACGAGAATGGTGCTCTTCATGCCCAGGCGCTTGCCGAACTGCTCCCGGGGACCCCCGATTACTGGACCGGTTATGCTGCCGTCAGCCCGTCAAGGCTGCTGGATGTGGTTGGAAGGGAAGTTGCCGTCGGTCTGAAATGTGATATCGTGGATGACGAGCAAATCGCAGGGTACGTTGAGGCGGCCGTGAGCGTCCTGCGTGAACGGATAATCGCGAAGAACCCCGAGATGGCCCGGGACATGAATCTTGTTCCGTCCAGGCCCGAAGTGCCTGCAGCGCCATCAGCCTAATCTTATAAGTGGGTTTTCCTATTGCATGAGCAGGCTGAGCCTGCCAGCATTGGCACATGCGACCTTTGGTCGCCAAGAGAATTCTTGGCTGCCACGGGCAGCACATGCGACATGTTGGCGCTTCGCGCCTACCATGTGATGCCATGAAAGTGACAGTCAAGCCCGCGGATTTCGAGGCAGGCGGGAAGGCCATCGTGATGATGAACATCGAGGACGTGTCTTCCCTCGGCGTTCATGGCAATGAGCGCGTCAAGCTCACCAAGGACGGCAAGTGCATTATCGCGATAATTGACGTCACCAAGAATTTTGCGAAGCCCGGCGAGATTGTAACCAACAGCCAGGTGAACTGCGCGTTCAAGCTGAGGAAAGGGGACCAGCTGGAAGTCAGCCCCGCTTACACTCCCGAGTCCGTCGCTTACATCAAGCAGAAGCTTGCCGGCGGCAGGCTCAGCGGGGACAAGCTCCTGGAAATAGTGAAGGACGTGGTGGCCAATCGTCTGTCCGAGACGGAGGTGACCGCCTTTGTCACCGCTTTGGATTCGCACGGCATGACCATGGAAGAAACGGAAGCGTTGAGCAGGGCGATGATTGCCACGGGAAAGAAGCTGCACATCCCCGGCAAGTGCATCGTCGACAAGCACAGTCTTGGCGGCATTCCGGGCGACAAGACCAGCCTGCTTGCGGTCCCGATAATAGCCGCGGCGGGCCTGACCATCCCGAAGACGAGCTCAAGGGCCATTACAAGCCCTGCAGGCACGGCGGATCGCATGGAAGTGCTGGCTCCGGTCGAGTTCTCGGCCGATGACATAGTGAAGATCGTGAAGAAGACCGGCGGCTGCCTGGTCTGGGGCGGCGCTTTGGACCTGGCCCCCGCCGATGATGCTTTCATCAAGATAGAATTCCCCCTCGGGATAGACCCGTTGCTGTTGCCTTCCATCATGAGCAAGAAGGCGGCGGTCGGTTCAAAATACCTTGTGGTCGACATCCCGACCGGAAGGGGTGCGAAAATGAAGACCATCGGAGCCTCACAGGAGCTTGCCGACCATTTCATCGAGCTCGGACGGCGGCTTGGAATCAAGGTGGTTGCCGGAATAACCTACGGGGAACAGCCGTTGGGCCACGCGATGGGGCCCGCCCTCGAGGCAAGGGAGGCGTTGTCCACCATAATGGGTGGCGGCCCGACCGACCTGATTGACAAGGTCACGAGCATCGTCGGTCTTTTATTCGAGGAGGTCAGCGTCCGCGGCGGCAAGGAGACCGCCATGCATATTTTGAAGTCAGGCAAGGCGGAAAAGAAGCTGCGGGAAATCATTGATGCACAGGGCGGCGACCCGAAGGTGAAGCCCTCCGACATTGCGGTCGGGAAGAAGACCGTAACAATCGATGCGGAGACGGACGGAAGGGTCCTGTGGATATCCAATGGCGACATCGGCCTGGTGGCAAGGGAGGCCGGCGCGCCTGCCGACAAGGGGGCAGGCGTATTGCTGCACGCAAAGATAGGCGATTCGGTCAAGAAGGGCCAGCCGCTGTTCACGATTTATTCCGAATATAACCAGAAGCTTGCGAATGCTTTGAAGTGCGCGAAGGAGTTCAAGCCCGTGTCCGTGTTCAAGTCCATCGACGAGCACATGCTCATGGCCCAGGTGCCCACGCACATCCCCCGCAGGCACCATTTCATCCTCGAACGATGAGCCGTATTTATTCTTTCTAGGCACAGATATCCGTATATGGATGTACAGGCCAGACGGAGACTTAAGACGCTATTGAAGGCTCTGAATGCAGATGTGTCAAAAGTTACCTACACCATCGATTTGGATAGGAATTTTCTCAGAGGGGAGGTCTATTATCATGGGGCGGGAGAGCTTGAGGTCAGGCCTGGTAACGAGTATGGTCAATCGAACATTGACAAGCTTCCCGGAAGCATGAAGACGAGGTTGACGGTTCTCAGCCTTGATTCTCAGAGAGGGCCTACTTATCACGTTCGTTTGAAGTTGGATATAATTAAAAATGAAATCTGGCCGGCGAACCCCGACAATCCGCAGGCATTGCCCGAATATGAGCGCGAACTGGAAGAGATGCGCGAGGTTGCCGAGCGGTTCGGATATAAGTGGATTAAAAATTGACTCCTTGACTGAAGCCGTGATGAAACCTTTTATGTGTGCGTCCAGCAATAGAGCCATGGAAACGAAGAAATCGAAGAAGATTCTGCTCGTGATTTTGGACGGTGCCGGCGAACCCTTAGGTCAACAGAAGACCAGCCTCGAGGCTGCGGACATGAGCCTGCTCAATTGGATGGCCATGCGGGGACACACCGGCCTGCTTGATAATCAATTATTCGAGCGTGCTGACCTGGGCCCGGATTCGGGAACAAGCACCTGGGCCCTGCTCGGTTATCCGAAAGAAGATTATCCCGGCCGCGGCTGGCTTGAGGCACTTGGAGCAGGCCTGCAGCCTAAAGATGGAGAGGTCTGCATGCGTGCCAACTTCGCGACCGTTGAAGAGGTTTCCGGTTCTGATTTGCAGATAGTTCCGATGAATCCGAAGACCGCGCCCCATCTCAGGCTCAAGGTGGTTGACAGGCGCGCGGGCAGGGAAACGCAGGGCCTGCACGAGCTCGCCGCTTCCATTGAGAAGATGAACATCAACGGCGTCTGGGTGCGCTTCCACCGCTCGCTTGCTCACAGGGGCGTGGCAACCATAAGCAATTCCGAGATTTCCGCCCAGGTCTCCGATTCCGACCCCGGGGCCGCAAGCAATGATGTTCTTGAGGTGAAGCCTCTTGCTAATGACGACAGGTCCGTGAGGACAGCCTCCGCCCTGAACAAATGGAGCACCGATGTTTACACAGTCCTGAAAAACAATCCGGAGAACCGGCACCGGACCTTCCCCGCCAATTACGTGCTGCTGAGGGGCGCTTCCGTCCCGAGGACGGTCAAGAGTTTCAAGGAGCTGAACGGGATGAAGGCCGCCTGCATTTCAGCGAGCCCGGTGGTGAAGGGAATTGCAAAGGCCACCGAGATGGACATGGTGACTATTACCGGAATCACCGGCGACCCGCGGACCAACCTGAGGGACAAGGCCCTGCAGGCGCTGGAGGCGCTGAAGTCGCATGACATTGTTGTGCTGCACATTCTGGGTGCCGATGTCGCTTCCCATGACCGCAACCGCAGGGAGAAGGCGGGCTTTCTGACCAAGGTCGACAAGGAGGTCTTTGGCAGGATAAGGGAATATTCCGATTTCAAGAAGCTGGTCGTGGCCGTTACCAGCGACCACTGCACCGACCCCTCGACAGGGATGCATGTGTCAGGCAGCTTCCCCTATATGATTTACACGGAAGGCATTCAGTCAACAAAGTCGACAGGCTTCAACGAACGTGCTGCATCTGCCACGGGAATAAAGAACGACATCGGGGACCTGATGGAACTCATCCTGCAGTTCCGCTGAGCCCCGTCTCACCGTTTTCTGATGATTTCCAGCAGCTTCTCGGTTTCGGGTTCGAACCGCGAGCTCGGGGCGAACACTCTCATGCTCTTGCGGAAGCTCTTGTCCACGTACCGGCGCAGCCTCTTCGCGTCCTCCCTGTCCCTCTTTGAGCCGGTTATTTTGGACATGTATTGCGCGGAGGCGTTGAGCGCCAGGAACCTGACGTCATTCACTTCCGCGTCCACGCTGTGCAGGAATTCATTGGGGATGGGTGCGAACGGCGCATGGTACAGCGTCTCAAACACCGTATAGTCCTTGTCCTTGTAGCAGACCGGGTGCATCACTATCACGTTCGCCTCAAGGTCCCTTCCCACGGCCTTCATGTTCGGCACCCCTCCGTCGTCCTGCTCGCCGACCTCCGTGATCGTGAGGATTTCATTACAGTAATCCGTCAATGCTTTCTTCGTTTCCTTCACCGCGCTTTCCGGGACCATGATGTCCACGTTGCTGTGCTCCCTCGTGATCCTGTTCAGTATGCCGTCCACTCCCCAGCCTCCGGCCACCATGTAGTTGCCGAGCTCCCTGTCCACGTAGCCTATGAAATCGAGCTGGATGTCGGTCTTTGTTACCATGTCCAACACCTGCCGCCACAAACTTAAATCCTTGCAAACTCCGCCCGGAATTCAGGGTGTCAGCATCATGTCCAGCGGAGCGGCCTGGCAGACGCAGGACGGGATATCATATATACATGAAATCATGCAGGCCGAGGACGGATAGTCCCTGCACCTTGTGCCGGCGTATATCTCCGTGTTCCCCCTGTCCGCTGCGGTGTCATTCCTGAGCAGCATGCCCCCGTCCTTGCAATAGGCGTTCATGTCCCCCAGTCCCCGCACGTCGTACGGTATCCTGGTGAACACTGCTGCGGCAAGGACGAGCAGCATGAAAACGAGCGCAACCAGCCTTTTGTATTTTCGCCTTTTTCTTTTCCTGGCAAGCAGGATTTCCTTGCCTATAGCTTTCAGTTTCTTCTTCGCCACGACAAGATGGGAGCGGATTTGCCTATAAAGCCTGCGCCCTGCTCTTTCCGGCCGGTTCCCAATAGAACACGCTGTAGCTGGTGTTGTTCTTTCTCCCGTTGATTTTTTCTTCCACGCTGGTCTCGAAAATCTTCCCCCTGACCAGTTTTTGGTCCTCAAGCTGCCTGAGTGCCTTCCTCTCTTCCTCTTCCAGCTCGTTGTCCAGCGCCCGGCCGTTGTTCCCGAACTTCCCGAGCAGCCCTGTCGGATAGAAGCCGAGGGCCGTCTTCACCGCCTCGTTGTCAAGTTCCGGTGCCGGCGACATTTTCCCGAGATATTCCAGCACCTTGGGCCTGGCATGCTCCCACTGCCTGTCGAATTTCTCCTGCCTGCTGACGGCAGGGCTCGGCGGTTTCGCCATGACAGGTTCCGGTCCGCCCATGTCGGACCAGATGCTTCCCACGTATTCCACCATCGCTTCGGTGCCGTATTTTCTCCCGTCTATCGCCTCGATGTCCTTCACGGCCGTCTTGAAGTAGTTAAACAGGTCGTCCGCGTCCGGATTCGCCCCGAGATGCCTGAATCTTTCCAGCGTCGCCTTCATGACGGTTTCCGCATCCCTGCTGATTTCTATTTCCATACGTGAGCCTTCGGTTCATTGGGATAAATCCTTTTCCTTCCTAGTTGGGGGATGCACGAGGAATACGAGCTCCGCTTCCGCACCGGCAAGGACTTCGCGGAGGAGCTTGCCGCCCGCGGCTTCCGCAGGAAGGTCGGCATGAGGATGGCCGACCTGGTGTTCGAGCCGAAGGACTGGAAGCCCGGCGACATGATAGCCCCCGGCTACCGTGTGGTCAGGATAAGGCTCGCCCACCATCACCGGCCCCTGATAGAGCTGAAGGAGTTCCTGCACGGCAACACCTGGCGCGAGCTCAGCATCCGCACCGACGACCCGGCGGCTTTCGTCAGGCTCTTCAGCAACCTGATGGTGCCCAGGCGGATAATCGAGAAGCAGCGGGAGATCTGGACCAACGGTGTGCTCGAAATCAGCTTCGACGACGTGAAGCATCTTGGCCGCTTCATAGAGATCGAGGGCCCCCAGCTGTACGTTGACGAGCTTGCCCTGGAGCTGGGATTCAGGATGGACGACAAGGAAGCCAATTACGGCGCCCAGCTGTTCTACCTAGAAAAGACCGGCCTCATACCGTTCCATCCGGACGAGATGCATGCGGCCCTGATGGATTTCGGGTTCTGAACGCCTCCGCGGCCGCTTAAATTTCTTTCCGTATACATGGTTCCATGGCAAGAGAATGGGAGGGCCGGAAGCGGTTCAAGCTGGATTACTGCCCGCTGGAGCGCGGGTGCTTCAAGGCCGAGGATTATGCCTGGCTCAGGAACAGGGAGACCAGAAGGAGCCGCAGGAACGTGGTGTCCGACCACTCGCGGGAATACCAGATCATCGATTGCGGGTGCAAGGGCAGCATGCACATGACCGCCGGGGACGATGCCTCCGTGTGTTTCAGGCTGGACAAGGAGTATCTGAAGAGTACCGGCCGCAAGGGCTGCATCCTTGACGTCTTTACGAAGCGCGAGCGCCCCGGCGGGGATGAGAGTAAGGAAATGATATATGCCTTCCGCCCGGTCGCGGTGTACGATGAGAAAAGCCGCGATTGGTCCGTGTATGCCGAAAACCTGAACAAGGAATGAATCACTTGCGCATCCGGTTGAACGAAGGCATCCTTGCATGCCTTCTGTCCTTCTCCCGCAGGACGATGCCGATGTATATCGGTTTTTTCCAGCCGTACCTGTCATGCACGCGGCATGCAAGTTTTTGCGTGTCGGTGTCGCTGTCCAGGACCTTTCCGTCCTCGAACGCAACATACTTGCCCTCGTAGCCCTGATTAATCATATCTTCGATGTGCCTGTCGAACATCTTGCCTTGCCGTTCTATGTACCGGTGGTTCTGTCCGAACGTTCCCATGCGGAAGATAGGATGCGGGCGGATTTATTTGCCTGCTTTCTCTCTTGCCTTTCTCAGCATCTCCAGCTTCTCTTCGTCCCTCGCCGCGACGTCTATATAGAAAGGGGCCTCCACTGCCGGCCACACCGTCCCTTTGATGCCGTGCTTTTGCAGCAGCAGCCTTGCCTTTGACCTGAGTTCCTCCTCCTTTTTCTCCAGCTCCGGTACCTCGCACTGCTGGGGCACCCCCGGCCACGGCCGTACATTTGAGGGGGCGTACGTGACGTACGTGTTCCCGGCCCTCACCCTCACGGGCTCCGCTACGTCGTTTTTCGTGTCGAAAGGGTGCCTGATGGATTCCCCTATGCGGCAGGACACTTTTTTCAGCTTCTTCACCGTCTCCTTCAGCTCAGGCGGGAGCGATCCCTCGAATGCGACCGCCCTCCTCGCCGCTTCCTTCCTCTGCGCGTCTATCAGCGCCCTCTTGTCCGTGACGCACATTTCGCACAGTTCCCTGGCTGCTGGGTGGACCTCCATGAACAGGGTCTTGGCCTCACCGATGACGTCCCCTTCCCCCGTTTTCATCGTAAAGTACCGCGATACTTCGGCCGGTATGGCCGTCCGCAGCAGCACGTCCGCCCTGTCGAAGCCCGCAAAGCAGCCGTTCTCGAAGCAGAGGTCCTCGTAGGCGACCACCGCGGCCAGCTTGAGGATATCGTGTGCAAGCCCGCGCCTCATGTTGCTGTGCATGCCGGTTCCCACGGATACCTCTCTCCAGAACGCCTCGAAATCGAGGTCCATGTCGTATATCTTCCCGACCGCGCTCCGTACGGCTTTTACCACGTCGTCCCCGATGCGCGTGACGTATAGGAACAGGTCGTTCCGTATGCTGTCCTCCGAAGGGACCTCATTCATCCCCCTTTCCTCCGCTCTCTCCTCTTCCGTCTCTTCCGTGACGTAGCCCGCCATTGAGGCGCCCGCGGAAGCCGCCTCCCAGAAGTCCAGAACAGCTTTGCCTTCCTCCGAGTAGATGACGTGCCTTCCCTTTTCCACAGTCACCGTCTTCGCATCCGGTGTGCCTTCCGGTACCCTGTGGACATATTTGCTCCGTCCTTCCGCTTTGACCGTCTCCTCGTGCGGATATGCTTGCTTCTGTATCATGCCTGCCATGCATAGCAATCCGCACAAAACCTTAAGTGCTCATCATTCAATCCAGAAACCCTTATTACCTTTCCCCAGCATTTTGGTTCATGCCCAAGCTTAGTGAGCAGGACATCTTTGCCGAGCTGAAGCCCTTTGCCTCTGAAAAGAACCGGGAAGGCATGGCCCGCTTCGGCATTGATTCCAAGACCGCCCTGGGTGTGCCCGTTCCGAAGCTGCGGGCGCTTGCCAAGAGGATAGGCAGGGACCATGGGCTTGCAGGAAGGTTGTGGGCAAAGGATGTCCATGAGTTGAAGCTGCTTGCCTGCTTCATGGACGAGCCGGTCAAGGTCACAAACAGCCAGATGGACAAATGGACCGGACAGTTCTATTCCTGGGACGTCTGCGACCAGTGCTGCAGCAACCTGTGGGACAAGACCAGCTTTGCCTGGAAGAAGCCGTTCGAGTGGTCAAAGGATGAAAGGGAGTTCGTCCGCAGGGCAGGCTTTGTGATGATGGCCTGCCTGGCTGTTCATGACAAGAAGGCGGACGACAGGCAATTCTTGAAGTTCTTTCCCCTCATCAAGAAGTATTCAGTAGACGAAAGGAATTTCGTCAGGAAGGCCGTGAACTGGGCCCTCAGGCAGATCGGCAAGCGCAGCCCATATCTAAGGAAGGAAGCCATCAAGGTCGCAGAACAGATAGGCAGTATCGACTCAAAGTCCGCAAGATGGATAGCCGCGGATGCCCTGAGGGAACTGCTTTGACGGCCGGGTGAAATCCTTTTATTCCGCCCCGTCCAATCCGTCCCATGCAAAACCTCCGGCAGAAGCTTGTTCGCCGCCTTGCATTCTTCCTGCCGTTCATGGTGTTGGGGCTCCTGACGGGCATGTCCGATACCCCGTTCGCATCGTCAAGGCTCCTGTCAATCACGATGTCTTTGATTATACTGTGGCTGCTCTCCAGGCAGCTGACCGATGATTACGAGCCCGAAACTGCCGGGCCCATACATAAGGCGGTCATTTCCCTTTTGGCAGGCTTCACGCTCAGCATGTTCTGGGCGGACACCGCCTGGTTCCCCGAGGGCAGCGCGCTGCTTGCAGGCTTTCCCGTGGGCTCCCAGATGATGATAGTGGGTGCGGTCTCCCTCGGCCTGGCGCTGGCCATCTGGTATGTCTTCAGCAAGTGCATCGAGGCCTTCTTCGGAGACGTCATTGACCAGCTCAAGGCGGAATATGCAAGGAAAGGGACGAAAAGATGAGGACGCTCGTTGCCTATTACTCTAGGACGGGCAACACGCGGAAGGTCGCCGGGGAGATTGCGAAGGAGCTGAAGGCAGATTTGGACGAGATAGTCGACAAAAAATCCCGGAAGGGCCCCATCGGCTGGCTGAGGGCGGGAAGGGATGCGATGCGCGGCAGCCACACGCCGTTT
This sequence comes from Candidatus Aenigmatarchaeota archaeon, assembly GCA_043799675.1. GTDB lineage: Archaea > Aenigmatarchaeota > Aenigmatarchaeia > Aenigmatarchaeales > JACQIB01 > JAZDNN01. The sequence goes on from JAZDNN010000025.1 coordinate 48,681, forward strand.
GAGATAAGGAAGGACCCGAAGAATTATAATGTTGTCATTGTAGGCACGCCGGTCTGGGCGTTCACGGTCGTGCCCGCCGTCCGCGCCTACCTTGCGAAGAACAGGCCGAAGAAGGTTGCCTTTTTCTGCACCTGCGGCGGCAATCCGGGCAAGGCGTTTGTCGAGATGGAGAAGCTGGCGGGAAAGCCTGTAGCTACGCTGGTGATGGATGAGAAGAAGCTGGACGACAGGGCCAATGTTACTGCCTTTTGCAGGAAGGTCATGATATGAAGTGGGTATGCAAGGTCTGCGGCAGGGTAATCGAAAGCAATGAAAGGCCCATTGCCTGTCCGCTGTGCGGGGCCTGCAGCGACTACATCGTTCCCGGGAAGGACTTCAAGGGCATCCAGAAGGCAACCAAGCAAAAGACCGTTGAGAACCTGAACAGCGCCCTGTCCCTGGAAAAGAACGCCACCAGCCTTTACGAGAAGTTCGCCAAAGAAAGCAGAGAGCATGGTGACGATGACGCAGCGATGATGTTCACCGCCCTTGCCAGGATCGAGGCAGGCCACCAGATTTCAATCAAGAAGCGGCTGGGCCAGTGCTGAAGAAGGCGCGTTGATACTCAGGTTTATGAGTCTTGCGGTCGAAAAAGGAGATATGGAAAAGCCCAGGGATTTGCGCGTGTATGATAAAGACGAATGTCTGATGCTTACCGAAAAGGAGAAAAGGGAGATCATGCAGATGCGTAATGATGAGTGTTTTAGGGTCACCGAATACGACAAAAAGCCGCTTGTAAAGGATGATTGTGTGAGGCTCACAGAATCGGAGAAAAAAGAGCTCATGAAGCCGCTTGCTAACGATCACTGTCTGAGCCTCACCGAAGAGGAGAAAAAAATGTTGAAACGGCGGTATCTGTAAGATTATTTGTTCTGACGTTTTCAACTGAAACCCTTATTACCCGTCTTGCCGTATACCTTTCATGTCCCGCCGCAAGCAGCCGTGGTTCTATTATTTCCAGATAGCCTTCTTTTTCTCCGTGGGCTTTTTCCTCTACCTGAAGCTGGGCTTTCCCGGTGAATGGGTGGAAGGGCTTGCCATCGGCCTGATAGTGGCCGGCCTCAAGCCGAAGCTGCAGAAGATCCTGACGCCGTTCTTCCTGCTCGCCGTCATCATAGCAGCTGTCTTCGACCCCATCCTGAAGCCCTGGCTGGACGCAGCTCTGCATACGAACACCGTCTCAGGCCTGTGGTTCTCAATATTCGCCAACGTGCCTTTCTTTTTGTTCTACCTGGGAGGGCTCAGGTGGGGGAAGAGGATGCTGGGGAAGATGAAGAAATGAATTGTCAAGGGTGACCACAGACCCAAGAAATGTAGTCACCCATTTCTGATAGAGTGCAGAATGTAGTCACCTATTCATTCCCTTATTTTGTGCGTGCAGCCCTTCAGGAACTCTATCCCTATGAGGTTGTTATCTTTGTCATAGTCTACAATGATTTCGCAGTTCCTGAAGTCAAGGATGTGGTTCCCCTTCACCTGCCCCTTTCTGGACGGCATCAGCCTGGCATAACCCGTGCAATGCTTGTCAAATCTGATTTTTTGGTCTGTCATCTTCAGCCCTTCCGTTATTTCTTCCTATAGCCGAATATCTTATCGTATTTCTTGTGGTCGCAAATTTCGAGAACATAGCATATCACTTCCACCTTGTTGCCGATAATCGTGTAAAGCAATCGCCAATATCCTGTAAGCTTTACTATCCACAGATTATTGACCGGAAGACCGGTCTTCCTTAACAATGGCTTTGAGATCTGACTACCATATGTAGGATCTTGCTTAAGCAAATCGGCAATTCTTTGGATGGATTGAAATAATTGCTGGTTTTGTGAATTTTTGATGCCTTTCTTTTTCTCGTCATTGACTACTGCTTCCAGTCGTTTGTATTCCTTCTCGGCCTCGCCCCGGAGTTCTACTATTATGCTCATAATCTGATACCTGCCGTCTTTTCTATCATTTTTATGAATTTTGGATCGTTGTTTTCAATCCAAACTATTCCTTTACTACCGATTACAATTGACCCCCTGTTCGCAAGATATGCAAGTACGAGCCTCAGTGTCTGGTCCATAATTTTCTTGGGAAGTTTTCTTTTCAACCCCTCTATGGACAGCGGTCCATCCGCCTCCTGTAGTGCCTTTTCTATCATCAGTACCGTTTTCAAGGTCGGCCAATGATACACAACTCCAGTTATCTTTATGTTGATGTTTTTGGTTTCTTTTCAGGTTTCGTTCATACTTTCAAGCATACAATCACAAACATATATGTATATACACTTATATATAAAGTTAGTGTCCTAGTCAAAACCCTTATCAATCCCCTTCGCCATCAGCTTTCATGCCCAAAGTCCCTGCCGTCAAGCCCCTGAAGCTCTCCCCCTCCTCGTTGAACGCCTTCCGCGACTGCCCGAAGTGCTTCTGGCTGGACATGCAGCTGCGGTAGAAGTGACAGTGAGATCATCCCGAAGCATATTTATTCCACCGATGTAAATCGTTTTCATGACACAAGCTCCGGCTGCTTCTGCCCCGGTCAAGTCCTTTGTAGGCGTGCATATGGAAAGCAGACCCTTAGTCTTCAAGAACGAGAATAGGGTTGCATTTGATTCTATGGTATTCATAGATTTGGTATTGACGGAAGCGGCCAGGCTGGAACTATTGAAACAATGGAAGAACGACCTGAAATGCACGAAGTTCTTCGTCTCAACAAAGGTCATAGACGAGACTTACGGTGTCCTGATAAACAAGTGCGGCAAGGATCCGGTTGACGCCAGGGCGGCCATAGCCAAAGTAAAGGAAACTCTGGATATGCGGGAACTGAAGTATGATAAGTCGGTTGACAATAAGCAAGGATTCGCGTTATTCAAGGAATATCAGCGGAGGTTCGGCTACGTGAATTTGGATGAGCATATCAATGACGGAAGGATAATAGCCCACCTTCGACGGGAAGGCATCAATGTCGTGTATTCAAGGGAAGAAAAGGTCAGAGAATTGGCCCGGATTGCCGGTATGGAAGCCAGAAACTTCATCTCATTTTAGGTAAATCTCGTCAAAAATCTCAACGGCCTTTTCCTCGTTGTTGCCCGCCCTTTTCATGGCTTCTTTCCATGCCTTTGCCCTTTCTTCCTTCATTGTTTCGTGTATTTTTGCCTGCGGTTTCACGTTCAGGGATGCCAGAATCTCGAATTCCATGAGTTCCCTCTCGCATTCCAGCGTCCTTTTGACTCTTTCCTCTAGGGCAGAGAACTTCGTATCGACGGTATTGACGACGGAGGGGACGGTTTGCGGGATCATTGACATCGGTATACCTTAGTGCCACACCGACAAATTTAAAGTCGTCGGTTTCGCCGACGGCCATATGCAGATTCGTTGTTGTTTCAACGCATCATATAACGCTGTTATTATTGATTTTCCAATTCATGACAGGTAAAAATCCTTATCAATCAGTTTTGTCATCTGTTTGCATGCCCCCCTCAGCAGCCAAGCCCCCCAAGCCTCTGAAATTATCCCCCAGCAGCCTGAACGCTTTCCGTGATTGCCCCAAGTGCTTCTGGCTGGACATGCATTTGCGGTAGAAATGAAACCCTTAGCAACGGCCCGTCTCATGCTAAGGCGGTCCTATTTGAACATCATGTAGGTTATACCGACGGTTATGGCCTCGCCTACGATGAATGCGGCCAGTGCCGGAACGGACCACATGCCCGAAGCATGTGTGCCTCTGATGCTCATGTCCGTGCATGCGCCTGTCAGGAAGCTCAAAAACGTGCCTCCGCCCAGAACATATCCCAATGCTTTCACCTCGACATCCGCATTTTTCCTCTCCCTTTCACTCCGTTCCCTTTCCATTTCAAGCTGCTGTTCTCTTATCACATCAGGACGTCTCATGTATGCTTCATGTTCCGCGGATTGGGATTCGGACCCGTAAAACTGTTCATGAGCCATCTGCAGGCCAATTGACATGGCTTTCGGTGAGCTGTGCGATAATGCCTGTTGTATTGCCTCCATATGCAGCTCTTGCCTGGTCTTGGGCGGCTCATGCTGCTTCTTGAGCTCCCGCAATTCTTTCATGTATGCCTGTCCTTGTTGCTCTAAAACCGCTCTATCCGCCTGTCGATTTACTATCATCTGATAAGCGATTCTTGCACCATCATCAAGGGATTCCAGACTTGTCGTGGTCCTGCCATGCCGATTGTGTATTATAAGGTTCGTATAGCTTCCTCTACGTACCACTTCTATACGCTCGGCATCGAATATTTCATTGGCTGTAACGATAACAATCGCTCCAAACGGTAACCAGCATCGCAAACCTTAAGAGCCTGACTCACCCGTGTTCGACAAAACCCTTATTACCCTCCCCTCTTAGTTTGTCTCATGCCAAAGCGCAACCGTCCCTTCTGGAAGAGGGAAATCCCGCCCCGTACCTACTGGCTCTTCCAGATTGCTTTGCTCTTCTCCGTGGGCTTTTTCCTGTACCTCAGGCTGGGCTTCCCCGGCGAGTGGGTGGAAGGGCTTGCGATGGGCCTGATAGTGGCCGGCATGAAGCCCAAGTGGCAGAAAATCTTCACACCCTTCTTTTTGCTCGCCGTCATCATAGCGGCAGTCTTCGACCCGATTCTGAAGCCCTGGCTGGACCCATTGTTGCACACCAACACCGTCTCAACCTTATGGTTTTCCATCTTCGCCAACGTGCCCTTCTTTTTGTTCTATCTTGGAGGGCTGCGGTGGGGCAAGAGGATGCTGAAGAAAGCGCATTGACAAAACCCTTATATCCCGCCCCGGTCAGCTTTCCTGCCCACCTGATTTTAATAGTTTGGCACAGCATTCCTGATTGGTGAATATGATGACAGGTGCATTGCTTTGGGAAGGACGAGCTGAGGACGTTCCTAGAGCGATCTCTGTCTGAGCGCGAGAAGGACATTTTCTTACGTACCGCCGCATTGCAGGGAAACTCGGTGACGTCGGTCTCAAGGCTGCTTTCCGGTTATCCGCAGAGCACCGCCAAGCTGATCCTCCGCCGCCTCAGGGGAAAGGGGCTGATAATCTATGCCGAAGGCCTGCCTCTCCGCTGCACCCCGCTGGGCAGGAAGGTCGCCGGCATTCTGGGGGCGGCATGAATGGACATTCCGGAATACGTCAGGAGGTTCGTCGATGAGCAGGAGCTTGAGGTGGTTGAACGGTTTGGCAGCGGCAACTCCGGGGCGCTGGTCTACAGGGTGCGGACGGGCGGAAAGGATGCCGTGCTGAAGATGGCCTCGGGCGGGAGGGGGCTGGACGAGATAAGGGGGAACATTGCCGGCTATGAAAAGATCAGGGAGGCTCGCCTGGAGGAGATATTGCCGGAAGATATCAGGGTCTACGCGGACAAGGACTTCACCGCAATCCTGATGGAATACCTCGGGGACAGCTTCTACGACCGTACGCTGAAGGAGCCCGAACCTACTGGTCTTTACAGGGAACTGGCCGGTTCGTTCAGGCGGTTGTGCGAACGGACCGTGAGGAAGGACGATGAGTCCAGGCGCATGCTGGTGGAGGTGAAGGACAACCTCCGTGCAAAGTACGAGGACTTCCTTCTCGGTGAGGGATACATAGGAAAACAGGATGTCGGGCTGCTGGATTCCGTGGACACTGATGCCCTTTCCCCGGATTTCAGTTCGTTCGGCTGCTACGATTTCACGCCCGAGGACGTGTTCCTTGTGAATGGCAGGCTGAAGTATCCTGACCCGAAGCAGGACGTGCGCGGCTGCCCTCTCATTTCGTTGGCGGCTTTTGCGGGCGTCTCGCGGGATTCGTACGGCCTGCCCGGTTCGGAGGAAGGCTACGGGGTGCTGGAGCGATTGGCTGTAGAAGACCTTCCAGAGCTCTTGCACATAAGTCAGCCCAACGCCCGCAGGCTGTTCTCGTTGGGCCGTGCCATGCAGCTGGCCATCTCGTCCAAGTACAGGATAGGGACCGACCCCGGGAAGGCAAAGCTGTTCGCCGCCGGAAGTGTTGACTGCCTGGCTCATGTTCTGGAATCACGACCCTCAACGATGGGGGCACGTCCGGTGGGAGGTGAGAAGAATGGGATCTGATGATAAGGAGCTGGCGAAGTTCGACAGTTTCATGGGGCCGCTCGTCCTCGATGTACGGCGTGCGGAACAAAGGTCGGAAGCTGAGAAGAAGTACTGCCGCATGAGGGACGGGAGCAGCGGCTTCTGCAGGCTGTTCAAGCTGTCTCCGCGGGAATGCGACAGGGAAGTGACCGAATCAACGGACCTCGCGCAGGAGTGTTCCGCATACGGCAACCATGTGCGTTTCATAAGGAATTGCAGCGAGCGCGAGACCAGGACGGTGACCGTGAAGTCGCCCGTCTGCGGCTATGCGGACATGGAGGCGGATGTAACGTACTGCAAGTTCCAGGACAAGCCCTGCGATGACTGCGGTGTGCGTCCCAAGCATACCGACTCGTACTGCGCGATGATGAACGACTGAAGGTGTTTTCGGGAGGGGAAGCAGGGCCCGCTTCCCTCTTTTTTATCCCGCCGGACTTTGGTCGGGCAGGAGGATGCTGGGGAAGTGACCCTCTACCGTTAGTTTTATATACTACTAAGGCGTAATTAAGAAGTGTCCGATAGCATCGTGCGAAAGGTCAGCCGTATAATGTTCTTGGTGAAATGATGTTTGAAAGACCTATCGACGGAAACGGGATGTCAATGACCCCCGTCGGGTACAAGTACATGGAGCCCGGCTGTTACATGAAGGACTACGGATTCAGCGGCAGGAGCGGCAATGATATTCCCGGACCGGCGATGATAGTTACCGAACCTCTTTACCACGCGGACTGGTTCCAGATGGCAGCCAAGGATGCACAGGCCGCCATGGACCATTACAATGCCAAGGCCGCGATAGAGGACGCCTATCACAGGAAAACGGATGCCTGGTGGCAGGCCCAGACCGATCAGGGCGCTCTGGAAGGGATGATGGAAGAGATCGCTCAGATGCACGAACGCGCAAGGTGGCGCGACATGAACAGGCAGATCGGCCGCCTGCTGGTTGAGAATTCTGACATGAAGATTACCGACGCCTTCAGGGAGGCTCTGCAGGTCAGCAATATAGAGGACAAATACCCCGAGGACGAGCCCGTGACAATTTATTTCCCGCACGAGAGCCAGCCGGAGGAAGTATCCTATGATACCTTCGTTCAGAGCATTGTGATACCGGTTGAACATTCACTCCTTCTTGCCCTGAGGGGCAGGAAGGTCTACGACCGGTCCAGAACCGAATATACAAAAAATCTCGGATGGGGCGAGATATTCGGCACGGAAGGCGAGCATTTTCACATAACCGTCCCGAACCCGCCTACCATACAGGAACTCATAACCCATAACAGGGAGACCTGGGGCAGGATACACGGCACATGGGACGTCGTCAAGGCGCAGCGTGCCTTGGGAATAAATCGTGAGCATTCGTTCGGGCCCGTGTCCGGCACCCTGGAAGCAACGATAGTGGTTGACTCTCTCAAGAAAATGGGTTCCTTGGAGCGCAGAGTGGAAATCAGTTCCGTAAAACTGGACGATTACAAGACCCCGTGGGGTACGTACGACCTGCAAAAGATGGTAAGTGATTGCGGTGTCGACCTGAGAAAACTGAGGAAGAAGTAGTGATGTCATGGCAAGCGAGGAAGAAATAGAAAATGCGTTGGCAAGCATCCCGTATATGCGGCTCGCGGAGGCCGCAAAAAGTGAAATGCCCATCAGGACGTTCAAGGAGAACTACGAATGGTCCAATTGGGCATGCCTTTCGCAGACGCGCACAAGGTATTACGAGATAGAAGGGGTGGCAAAGCAGGCGCTTGCCGCGTTCTACAGGATGAAACTGCGTGCACCTGAGGACATAGTGGACAGGGTGATGGCGAACATGGTAGACCTGAATTACTTGCGCGAGCATGCCAAGTCCGGCATATGCTGCGCCCCGGCTTCGCGCAGTTTTCACGAGTATTCCGATTCCGTTGAATTCACGCCGAGAAGACTGACGGAAGAGGACAGATGGCCGAGCAACGTCATGGAATTTCTGGTGTGAAGTGACGTTATGGCAAGCGAGGAAGAAATAGAAAATGCATTGGCAAACGTCCCGTATCTGCAGCTCGTGAAGGCCGCAAGGAATGAATTGCCCACTTAGAAGATTCCAGGAAAATTACAGCTGGCATTCTTGCCTTACAGGGGATACCCCGTTAAGGTTTTATGAAATAACAGGCGTAGCAAAGAAGGCACTGGCCGCATACTATAGAATAAAGGTGCGAGGGCCTGAAGATGTTGTGGAAACAATAATAGAAAATATGAAGGATTTGGGTTTCATACGAGAACATAAACGGGAAGGAATCTGTTGCGCCCCGCCTTACCGCAGCGACTTTCGTGGTTGGGATGGGGGTTATCCTACCTTCCATCCATGGAGACGCGTCGATGAAGATAATTGGCCAAGCGACGTTATACAATTCTTAGTATGAAGCTCTTCGTCAAGAAATCCTTATATCCCGCCCTCGTTCATTCCCGCTGCTCTTCCTCTTCCTCTTCAATCAGTTCCACCGGTTTGCCCCTCTTGCCCCAGCTCACCGCGCTCTTCAGCTCAAGGCGCCATATCCCGCCGTCCTTCCATATCACGTTCAGCTCGCCGGTGAACCCGTCCCTCTTCATGCCTTCCAGGACCTGTGAATTGAACAGCCCTATCTGTCTGGCCGCCATTTCCGCATCGTGATTCCTGCCTCCCCTCATAACAAGCACCGGAAGATAGCTGAAGGATAGCTTGTACCGGTGGATTATGGCGTTTTGGGTGAGGCAAACTCAAGGTTGGGACAAGGAGGTTGGAAAAGGCATTGACGAGGTCAAGGAAAAGGAAAAAATAAAATTTCCAGAAAAACGGCAGTTGACGCTGGATGATTCGTTCACAACAACTTTTCTTTTTCGGCGCGAGCATACTAGCATGAGTATCGACCGCGAGATTGCAAAAGCCATTGGGGTCATTGGTTTTATTGGCGTAATGATTTGGGTAATATCCAGTCTACCATGTCTGTTGAAACCTAACGATACATGCATCGGCTCCGTGATAACCGGAGCCGTCGAAAACAGCGTCCCAGCGATAGTATCAGTGGCCGAACCTGCATCCTTGAGCTCAACAGCAGCAATTATCATCGCTTTAGTGATTGCTGCCATTGTCATCTTTCTTCCAAAAACATGGAAGGCGCTTATAGACTGAATTTATCAATCAGTTTTGTCATTTGCTATCATGCCCTCATCCCCCTCCGTCAAGCCCCTGAAGCTCTCCCCCTCCTCCCTGAACGCCTTTAGGGACTGTCCGAAGTGCTTCTGGCTGGACATGAACGGGAAGGGCGCGCCCCCGGGCTTCCCTATGGCCCTTCTGTGCGTGATGGACGGGATCCAGAAGCGCTATTATGACAGCCACAGGGCGGAAGGCCTGCCGCCCATGCTCAAGGGAAAGGTGCCCTTCAAGCTGGTTGATTTGGAGACGGCCGAGAAGCTGCGTCACTATATAACATGGAACGATGAACAGACCGGGGCCGTCCTGAGGGGTAAGATGGACGATTGCTTTATCGACAGGGACGGCACGCTCGTGGTCATGGACAATAAGACCAGGAGCGGCGAGTTCAAGGAGATCTATGACGGATACATGTTCCAGCTTGACACCTACGCCTTCCTGCTGGCCAAGAACGGGTTCAAGGTCGGAAAGACGGGCTATATCGTGTATTTCGTGCCCGACAAGGAAAGCGACATGGAAAAGGGCGTGAAGTTTGACGTTGATGTTAAGTCCGTGGAGCTGCATCCCGGCCGCGTGCTTGGGGTGTTCCGGGATGCCGTAAAGCTTGCCCGCCAGGCAAAGCCGCCTGCCAATCACAAGGAGTGCGAGATGTGCGCCTGGGTCGCCAAGATGGGGGAGATGTAAATGTTCAAGCCTGCCCCCTTGCATTCCGCGGCTGCAAGGCTGCCAGCGGGCACTCCTGCTGAGTGCGAATGTCGGCGGTGGATTCAAGCTGTTGGGGAGATGTAGAGGCGGACGTGGTAAATGTAAGGATTAATAACGGGCGAATGCTACGTAGGAAGTTGAAAGGAGAGGTAGAGCATGGATTTAAATATTCAAGCACTTTTAGAAAAATTCAAAGAAGGGTTAACATTAGACGGTAGAAAGAAGGTTTTTGAAGATGGGTATAAACTATCTTCAGATTCTTTATTACAAAAATCTGATCCAGAAGCTTTTACCAAAGATTTCCTAGTAGGACCTGTACTCAATATGTTTGAGTTGTCAAAACTAACAGAGAGACATTTCAGAGGTATTACAGGAGAGTTAAGAAAAGTTGATTATTTATTAAAAAACCAAAAGAACATATCGTTTTTAGTCGAAGCAAAATCTTTAAATTCAGATCTTTTTGAAAAAGGACCGGATGGAGCAGTAAATCAGATTCAAGGATTATTCAGGCTCGCAGAAGTAAAGGAAAATTATAAGTTTGGTATAGCGACAGATGGATTGAAATGGGTTTTCATTGACAGAAATTCTAAAGTCGTTTTTCGGTTGGAATTGATCAAGGAATTGAAAAAGATTAAAGAAATATTGATAGGGAAAGAAGAAGTTTCATCTGAAAGGATAGAAGAAGAAATTAGCAAGAAATTTTATGAGTGGTATAACGCCCTACTACATGGCGGAAAATACAAAGACCATGAAAACAAAGTAAGAAAAATTTCCATTAAAGATTGCTTCGTCGAAAACATTCTGTTTGCATCAATTCTAGAAGAAAGAGAACAGATAGCCCAAACAATAATGGATAGACTGATTTTCATAAAATTCTTGCAGTCGAAAAATATCGTTGGTTATGACATTCTTGATTATCTAATAAATCTCGATGAAAACATCCTTAATGAAAAAATAAAACAATTATTTTTTTCTGTTCTAAATACAAAGAAGGATGAAAGATCAGATATTGATACAAAATTCAAAAATGCACCATACCTTAATGGTAGTTTATTTGTAAGAACAGAAGTAGAACTCAAAAACCCTGACTATAAGATTAAAGCCTTCATATTGAAAGAAGTTATAAGATTCTTGAATTCTTTCAAATTTGTTCATACCGAAGATGTTTCAAATCACCAAATTTTAGACCCGGAGATTCTTGGATATATTTTTGAGAAAGCAATGACAGCAAAAGATAGAAAAGGAACTGGTGCTTACTATACCCGTAAATCAATAACAAATTACATTTCTGAAAATACGATACATCCAGTTATTGTAAAAAATGTAAATAAACTATTGAAAGAGAAGGGCTACAAAGATTCTGAATTTTTAAAAGATGTTGAACAGGTTTACAGTTTGAGGGAATCTACACTTGGAGAAGTTTTTAGTCAAGTAATCCTTAACTTGAAAATATGCGACAATGCCTGCGGTTCTGGTGCTTTCTTATTGGCAGCCGCAGACGTTCTTTTGGAAGTTTATAGTAGAATAAATGGGGAATTGAGGTTAAAGAATTCAGAAATAGCAATGAGAAAGCTGATTTTGAAGAATAATCTTTACGGTGTTGATATAAACCCAAATGCCATCGAAATAGCAAAATTAAGATTATGGTTGTGGCTTGTTACAGCTTACGAACCAGAAAAAGTTGAACCATTACCTAATATTGATTATAATATAAGAGTTGGAAACAGCTTGATAGGTTATATCAATATAAGCAGATTCAAAGAACATAAACTAACACTTCTTGACTGGTATAGTGCTGAAAAATCATTAAACCTGATGCTGAAAAAGAGAGAAGAAATAATACAGAAATATAAAGATGCTGTCGGGGATAAAGCAAGAGAATTAAAAAATGAAATAGACGAGCTTGACAGAAAAATAAAGAAGCTTCTTGATATCAATTTATTCCAGGAAATAAGTAAAAAAGCCGATATAGGAGAAGAAGAATTTAAAAAACTAATTCCATTCCATTGGGGATTTGAATTTTACGATGTTTTCGATGGTAATGGCGACAAAGGTTTTGATGCTGTTATAGGAAATCCGCCATATTTCAAAATCTTCGAGAAAAACATAATCAATAAAACAAACGAATATGAAGAAATTAAAAGTGGCATGATGAATGCAGCTGCTATTTTTGTTAATCGAACACTTAATTTAACTGACCGTTCTGGTCACGTAGGTATGATAGTTCCAAAAATGTTGGCTTTCACAGATTCGTGGGACAAAATTAGACAGAAGTTATTAAGAAATTTTACCATGGAAAGAGTAATCGATTGTGGCAAGGCCTTTAAGGGTGTACTTCTAGAACAAGTAATTTTCATTTTGGATAAATCACCGTTTTCTGAGAAGCATAAAATAGTTATAGGGTACATAGAAGATGGTAGAATCACAGAAACTGCAAAAGTGATGCAAAGTTTATGTCAAGAAGAAGATGGAATTTATCTCGAACCGAATCAGAAGGCATATTACATAAAAGAAATACTCGAGAAGTCAAAAATCAGATTAGTAGATGTTTCAGATATTACACTTGGCTTAGGAATACAGGGTAAAAAAGATGTTTTTGTTGAAAGATATCAAAAATGTTATAATAAGGTGCTTCGTGGTAATGATATTCAAAGGTACTATATCAGAGGATGTAAATTCTATGATCCTAATGACAAAAAAATAGGTGAATATAAAAAAACAATTGAGAAATTTAAAACTCCTCATATAGTAGTGCAAAGAATTGTGGCCCATATAAGAAACCATATAAAAATTACCGCGGCATTGGATATGGAAGGTATTTTTTCATTCAATACGGTTACAAACATCTTTATGAAAGATAAACAATATGACTTAAAATATATTTTGGCTATTCTAAATTCAGATGTAATTCAATATTATACTTATAAATTTATATATAAAAACGCTATCAGATCGATGGATTTTTATAAAGCATATGCTGGAAAAATACCATTACCAAAAGTAACAGATTCTCAGCAAAAAGAAATAATTAGCTTAGTAGATAAAATGTTAGAATTATCAAAGACGTCAACTGAAAAGAACCATAAAACAAATAATGAAATCGAAAAAATAGAAGAATATATTAATGAAATTATTTACTCACATTATGGTATCGGTAAGGAAGAGCAAGAAACCATAAAAGAGAGTTTGAAATAAATGCCCTCATCTGTACCCCAAACCGTCAAATGCCCCTTCTGCCAAGTCGGCGACATAACGGTCTTCATCAAGGAAAAGTCATTCTCGACCAAAAAGACCCGCTGCCGGGCAGGTCGCAGCTCAACGACTACCGTTCATCATGCACGGATGGAGGCCCTAAATGACTGCCCCTCCTGTCATGCTTCCAAAAAGGATATCGAATCCAAGCTCAAGGGCAGCAAATCAATGTCCGCCTCCGATGCAGCCAAAAGGGCCCAGGCGGCCGGCTTGCCGACGCGCATATAGCAGGATTACGCAGAGCGGTCATGGTCCGCTTTCTTTGCGCCTTTTCTTACTTCGCTTTTATCTTCCGCATATGCCTTGCCGTAGAAGCAGAAAGCCATCGATGCCAGCCAAAAGAGAATCACGACGGCGGTAGAGGGGCATAATGTCATAATTACGCTATATCATAACCTGTATATAAACCTTATGTCACAACAGCAAGCATGGCGAAGAAGCGGACCACGCTCTACCTGCGCGAGGACCTGTGGAAGAAGCTCAGGCACCTTTCCATAGACCAGGAAAAGAGCACCTCTCAGTTGCTTGAGGAGATAGTGGAAAGTCACCTGAAGAAGATGAAGTGATTCCTATATGGAACGAAAAGTAAAGAATGAAATAAAAGATTATACGCAATTGTTTTGGTTAGGTATAGTAGGCGCTTTTTGTGCTTTAATTTTTCAGAATGCTGATTTTTCATCAGGTTCTGATATGGCATGGCGGTTGGCGTCTACTATGATTATATATTTCACAGGATTTGTATTTTATCATTGGTACAATAATATTTGATTTCGTTATCCTCATACGGAGGGCTCAGGCGGCCGGGCTGCCGACGAGGATATGACTTTCTATTCCTCTTCAACTATCTCCGCAGATTCAATCCAGTACAGTTTGATGTCAGATTTCTTGACTTCTGGAATGACGTGCTTGAGGCACTCGCGGATGTGATTATCGTTGGGTTGGGCTATGGCGATGATTGCGTTTTGATCCTTGTTCCGCTCTTCCAGGATCTTAACCAGTGCTTTGCCGAAATGGTCCTTTATCTGGCCCGAATCGAATTTCGGGCGTTTTGTAACATGAGATCTCGGATTGCCTTTGCGGCCTTTGGCCTCCACTATTAGACGCTTTCCATCTTTTCGTGCAACGATATCACATCCATGCTTGTGACCTATGGAAGTTTCCTCAATTTTCCATCCTCTTGTTTCTAACCATTTACACAAGCATCTTATGACGTCATCTTCGAACTCAATTTTCATGCACTAGATTGGGGAAGAGGGATATTAAGTTGCGAAGGCGGCCGGCCTACCAACGCGCATTTAGCGACGGTAAGACCAGAGTATGAAATCCAGCAATTTCACGTCGTTTATGTCGTTTTTATCGATTATCAGAGACGCTCTTGTCCTGTCTAACATGCCTTTTATTCTATCGTCGTTAAGCAGCTCCTGGAATTTTCTTTCAAGCTCATTGTATTTTTCGCAGGCATCATTAATTCCATTAGGTGTCTTAAGACCGAACGCGCGTCTGATTTGGCTGTCCCAAATCGGTTTGTCGGGCTCAACAGTATGTTTGATTTTAGTCGCAAAGCTGAATTGAACGTTCTTATCGATACGATACAACCCCTCTAAAATTGTTCTCAAGTCAGACTCCTTGTTATAGAGAAATTCAAACAATTCACGAACAACGGCCTTGGACGGAAACCTGATTACGTAGAATCGCTTAAACCTTTTTTCAAAGAATTCCTTATCTGGAACGTCGGCACCAAACTGTTTCATGATCCATACATAGTCTTTCAATTCATCCCTTCGTCTAAGGTAATCTATTATTTTCTTTTCATTTTCGAGCAAATCGTCTATGTCCATACCAAGAATAGCCGGCATCACATCTAATAAGCGTTAGATGCTTCGTGCCCAAGCGGCCGGGTTGCCGACCAGAATCTGACCTGAAAGGCTGTCGCGGCTGCCAAAAGGCCCTTCGCCGGGGGATACGAAAATAGCTATGTTAGAATACTTTTATGAAAACTGTTGATTAAGAATTTTATTTAATTTCAAGCGACTCTCTTATTGCATCTAGTACAGGTTCGGCTTTTGCATACGATTCTACTACTTCATCAAATGTTGTATTGATATTCCCTCCATGTGCAGCCAAATCCCTGTTAGCGACTATATTGCCGAATCTGTCCATAAATTCAGTATCATCTATTTTGCATGAAAAAGCGTCTTTGTAAGATTCACTGAAACGTCCTAAAAGGCCTTTGATATCTTTTATTTTCAGGCATCTGAAATATTTAATTGTTTTTTCTACAAAAGACGTTATCTTTTCGTCAGTTGTCATTACAGCTACTCGTTGTATTATCATATTTTTTATTTCCTTTTCATATTCTCCACAGATATGGACCAAAAGATGTTTTGTAATCATGGGTTCTATTTCGGTACCCTTTGTTTTTGTGTTCTCCAAATGATTTTTACAGAGTTCAATTTCTGCATCTATAACCGGAAGTTTCATATTAATCCTGAAATAATATTTTTTCTGCCAATTCTATTCTTCTTTTTATGGATTCTGGATCGGTTGTAAAATTACGTGTAAATTTATCATAGTCGGCATTCAATAGTAGCTTTTGATATCTATCTTTAATATCACTCGGGCAGGCATTAACATGTTTTGAAAATGCCAGAAATACAGAATCAAAAACAGATGTATTAAATCCTGTTCTGGGATTAAAAGGTCTCTCTTCAAGTTTTTCAATAATTACATCACAAACTTTCCTAAAGTGTGTACCTTCTTTTTCTAAATAATCAGAAGAAGGATTACGGTTTTTGTCCATGAATCTTGATACGAATTCTTTCATCGGTTTTTTGTAAGACGCGGCGGAATGATATAATGTAAAATACCTTAGTATGAGTTCAACATCTTTTTGTCTGCTATCAGGATTTGATTTTCCCAATATCTTCCTCCACGCAGGATGTGTGTTTAAGGTAAGTAATAATTCGTTAAATTTACCGCCATAAACACAATTTCTAACTTCTTGTGGTTTAAGTAAAGTGCCACCTGTGTTAAGACGTTCAAAAATATAATATACACTTGTTTCATCGGCAGGATTTAATTGCTTAACAACCATGGTCCTTAAAACACAATCTCTGAGTTTTCTTTTATCGGGATCACTTAGTTCGTTAAATGTTTTATTATACCATCTACTCTTTTCGCTTAAACCTTTTAACCTAAATACGGGCCTTTTATCACTTTTATCAGGCTCACCAAAATTTCCTTCAAAGAAGTAAAATATACTTTTCAGCCTTTGTTGACCATCTATTATTAGATGTCTTTGCTCTTTATCAGCATATACGAAAATTTGCGGGACAGGTAAACCTAGCATAAAAGATTCTATTAGACGAGATGATTGGTTCATTTTCCAGACAAATCCTCTCTGAAATTTTGGAACGATTATATCTCCGGACTTAAATTTCTCATAAAGACCTTGCAGAGTATAATCAGCAGGGTATGTTGATATTTCGTATTCGGGAGGAGCACTCTCCGAGTCTTCAATTTCGCTCGAAATGGCTTCAAAAGGAATATCATTTCTATTTTCATCTTCAATTTCCATAGAGATTCACTATCGCTTTATAGATTGTAATAATAAACCTCTTAAATCCCTGCCAATCAGGTATCTCTGTCAAATTCCCCACCTTTCCGTCCGCCTCTTCTGACCTGACTTGGCAGCCCTCATGTGCCTCACCCGTACGTATAATTCATCACCAATTCTCCCTTTGAGTTCCTCAGGTAGAGCGTGTCCCCGTCGTTGTTCCAGACGGAGTTGCATGAAAGGCCGCTGACGCACCAGTACAGCTTCGTGCCTGTGTTTGTGCCGCAGCCGGTGTAAAGGGTCACTTTCGCCCCGCTTTCCAGGACAAAGGCCGGGAAGACGTACGGGTCCCTTGATGAGTCGTCCTTGACCGTCCATTTTGTCATGTCGCAGGAATGGGGGCACGAATCCGTAAAGGTCACGTATTCGCCGTTCGGGTTGTTGCAGTCGTTGCCTTCCGCATCCCACGTGAAATAGGATATTCCGATGCACCGGTTGTCGCACACCCCCTCGCCCGAAGGCTGCTTCCAGAGGCGCAATTCTAATGCCTTGGCCTCGTTTTCCGCCTCTTTCAGTTCGGCCTCGTATTTCATGTTCGGCGGGATGATGTAGACGCTCGCATAGCCCTCTTTGACCAGCTGCAGGTTCACGAACAGGCCGTCGGCAAACACGTACCTCAGGAGCCTGCCGTACTGGTCCTTGTCCTGGGCATCCCCCTCGAAGGTCAGGTTCCTGCCTGTTATGAGTTCCTTCAGTCTGTCGCCGGCTTCCTGGTAATAGGGCTGCCCCCTTTCCGGCGTGTTGATTCCCAGCAGCCTGACCTCCGTGTTGTCCGGCAGTTCGATGCTGTCGCCGTCTATCACCCTAAGCGTCTTTTGGGAGGCTATTATGAAGATGAATGCTCCTGCGCACAAGACGACAAGCAATGCTACCCAGAGCCTCTTGTTCCTCATACAGGCAGTATTTTGCGACTGTTGTAATAAATGTCGGGCATATGGAGGACGGAGGGGAGGAGACTGATGTCGGAATACCACTAAAATTTAAGCGTATCTTCTGCCAAATTACCCATGGACGGAGAAGATATCATAAAAGCAATTCTTTTCGTGATTGCTATGTCTACAATTTCAGGTGTTTTTTTGGTCGGTTTTTCCAGCATACGAAGCGGAATGGCATGTTGTTCTGAATTGGATACGTGTAATGAAAAACTGAATGCTACTGCAACAGAGAGGGATGCGTGGAAAAATAATGCAACGGAACTCGCAGGCAACGTTACGACTTTGTTAGGTAAGCTTGATAACTGCACAAAAGCCTTTACAGAATGCAACCGAACCAAAGGAGACATACTCACGGATATTGCCACTTGTCGAGAAAACAATGCTACACTCGCTGACGAGTTGGATAAACAAAAACAGCGAGACAACGCAGCAGATACGACGAAAGTGTCTGTCTTCGCTATTTCGATATCCTTAACGGCGTTTGTGTTCGTTTTCAAGCCCCATGTAGTAGGTGTCAAGGCACCGTCAGAGTGGAAACTGAAAAAGAAGATAGCGTTTGCAATAGGCGTAGGTGCCGTGTCTGCCTTAGTTGCCGAACTTGTTTTGAGACTTGCATTTTGGTTGATTATACTAATTT
>JAZDNN010000035.1:0-10766 GCA_043799675.1 Candidatus Aenigmatarchaeota archaeon
TTACCAGCGGCAGCCGGCTGTTTGCTATCATCTTTGTTGCCTCCGCGGTCTCCACGTTTGTCCGATAAACGGGGACCCCCAGCGATTTGTACATGCCTTCCACGATATCGCCGGATTTGGAGTCGCCGCTGCCTATCACTATACGCCCTTCCTTCTCAGGTGTTATGTCAAACTTCTTGTCCCCGGACCAGGTCCCGCTTATGACAGTCAGGAACTCGGGATTGTAAACCACGCCGAAGTCCTTTCCTTCCGTCAGCCCGGCGGCGGCTATCGCCGGAGCGAATATTCCGCGTGTGGAACCCGGAGTCACGGTGGACTTTAGAACGAACACGTGCCATTTTTCTTTTCTCTTCAGAGCCTTGCCAAGTTCCTTTCCCGCCGCCGAGACGAAGGAAAGATCGAACCTTCCGTCCTTCCCCAGCGGGGTCGGGACCGCGACGATTGAGACCTCGCTCGCCGCTATTGCCTCGTTGAGGTCGGTCGTGCACCTATGGCCGTTTTTTCTGAGCTCAACGAGCGGTTTCTCAATCACATCGTAAAAGATGACGTCGTGACCCAGTTGCCTGAGCTGCATGCCCATCCTGCTGCCGACCTGCCCGCTTCCGATTATGCTGACTTTCATACTTGGCCCTTCAGTATTCAATTTTAAATACCTTATACTTCGCCGGTCCTCGGTTTTCAGAGCCTGACGCCCGCCTTGTCAAAAAGTGGTTTGAATTCCGCCGCCCATTCGGTCTTCAGGATTTGCCTCATGTAGTTCTTTCCTCTCCTGTTGTACCACCACCAGGTGTTGTACTTGGTCGCGATAGCGGAAAGCAGTTTGAATATGGGCGTGTTGAACAGCAACGGCTTCACTATCGGAATCTTCCGCAGCCTCATCTCCCAGAAGAAAATGGGCTGTTTGTCCGGTTCAGGCGGCTTGAAGGGGTTCGATTCGAACTTGTCGCCGACCAGCTCTATGTCCGTTCTTGTTCCGATGCCCATGTCTTCTGCGTTCTTGATGTGTTCTATCTTGTCGGCATCGAATCCCATGAACCTTGCCGCCGTGTAATCGGCCGCCACCCTGTCCGCGGACGCCATGATGACTCCGCAGACCTTTGTCACCCCGGTCCTCGGCGCGTTTCCTTCCATCGAGACCGTCAGATCGAGCAGGTTGAACCGTGTCTTCTTGAAATAGAAGTTGATGTCCGGTATCGCCTGGTTTGCCACGGGGTGGTACTGGTGCCTGAATCTCGGCACCATGCCCCAATGGTTCTTCAGGCAGCCGGTTATCATGGTCAGGCAGTGGGCCTTCGGAATGGGCATGTTGATTATGGTATCGATTTCCGTCAGTATCTTCGGAAGCTCCAGCTCCTTGAACACCTTCCCGCCGCAATCGACCTTTACCAACGGCTCATCGGACAGATTGACGAACTTGATTCCGTATTTCTCGCATATCGCCCTGTGGCCCCATATCCTGCTGGCCGTATCGAGCTGTCTTGCGGCCGCAAGGTTCGCGTCGCCCATGTACAGTTCCGCATCCGGGAAGTTTTCCTTGACTTCCCTGACCATGGCTTCGATCACCCACGGCGACGTGCATTGGCCCGGGACGATCTGATCTGAAATGCCGTTTATCTTGAAGAAAATCTTCCTGCCGTGGATATACTTTTTCCAGTCCGTGAGCTCCAAAGCCCTTTTGACGGCGTCATGCACGCCTTCCTTGCTTACCTGCTTCATTTTTATGAAAGCCACTTTCGACATTCAACCACCAACATCCTCTTCGACTGCCTTGGCCGCCGCCTCGCCCTCTTCCAGCGCACTGGCAACATTCCTTACTCTGGGGAATATCTTAAATATGCCGGCAAGGTAAAGCCCTTCCCCGGCCCTGACAGGCGGATTTTGGAACCCCATGCTGTATATCGCCTCGGCATGCTCGAACCTGACGATCCTGCTCCATTCAACCGCTTCCGAAAACCCGGGCAGGAAGCTGTCGGCTTTTTTCAGGTAGAGTCTCTTCAGCTCCTCGTCGCTCATTTTCCACTGATGTTCTTTCTTGTCCAGATATCTGGCGATGTAGAAAATCTGCTTCCCTTCGGGGGCATCCTTGTACAGGGCGGTCTGATTGAACATGACCGAGAACGGCACGTCCTTATCCAGGACGTTCGTCCAGTAGATGTCATTGAACTCCTTCCTTACTCCGAACGTGAGGCATATGCAGCTCAGGTAACGCATGTCGCGAAGTTGTTTCTCGATTGCCGGTTCACACTGAACCATCGACAGGAAGACTTCGGGTGCGACGGTCGATATTATCGCATCGGAATCTGTCGCATGTTTCTTTCCGCCGGCCGAATACGAGACCCGTTTGATTTTTCCCAGCTCTATTTTCTCCGCCCTGGCCCCGGTTATTATTTTCACGCCCCGCCTGGGCAGCTCCTGCGCCATTTTTTCCAGTATCATCCCTTGGCCGCCGTCTATCGCACCGAACTTGGCCAGGAATGAGCTCGACTCCTTTACGAACCTCGTGCCGAACCACGGCGCGGATATGGTGGACGGCTCGGCATGGAACTTGTTCCGCATGAGCTGATCGAAGAAGATGTCGTAGTTCTTTTTTCCCGCCTTGGAAACTATCCATTCCGATGCGGTCTTTCCTGTCAGGGAGTCCCAGTCCGCCCTTTTGACATCGAACAGGGTGAACTTTGCAAGCCTGATTTTGCTGGATATCGGCAACGGGAAGCGGAGTATGTCGATTGGGGATGAAAATCTATGTATCTTTCCGTTGTAGATGAATCCCTGCTTCACCTTCCTGAACTTAACTTCCAATCCTAGTTCCCGTGCGAACCGTATTGTGGTCGCATCCCCTTTGAGTATGTGATGATAGGTCTTGTTGACGGAATATTTTTTCCCGTCCCAATCGACGTCCCACTTTCCGCCCATTCCGCCGGTATCATTCTCGACCTCCAGCAAGGTGACATCATGCTTGCCGGCAAGCCTCCATGCGGCGGCCAGCCCGGCCGCACCGGCACCGATTACCGTTATCTTTGCCATTACCAGCGCCCCCTCATCCTTCCCCAGCGCAGGCGAAGCATCAGCCAGACTATCCTGAACGCCTCCTTTGTGCCGCGCAAGTTGAAACCAACTTTCGATTCACCGGAGATCCTTTGCCTGAAAAATATGGGTACTTCCTTCACGTTCGCCTTCGATTTGTAGAGCAGCTCCAGAACTATTTTGTAACCCCTTGGACTGAGTTTCGTCCTTTCAATCACTTCACGTCTTGTCGCCATGAACCCGGTCATCGGGTCCCGTATGCCTGTCCACAATATCAATCTGGTGATTATGCTGAATCCCCTCGATACGAATTTCCTTGAGAACGGGTCTTCCGTCTGCCCCCCTTTCACGAATTTCGACCCTACCGCCATCTCATGCTCTTTCAATTCGTCGACCAGCTTGAGCATGTCTTCCGGCCTGTGGCTGCCGTCACCGTCCATCAGGACAATTTCACTGCCCCTTGATTTTTCAAATCCTTCAAGGAAGGCTGTCCCGAGTCCGTTCCCTTTCTGTTTCATGAGGACGGCCCCGTGCAACGTCGGTGCAACATCGCTCTTGTCAACAACGATTATTTCATGCTCCTGTTTTTCCATGACTCCGTTGATTCCGTTGACAAGCTGTTGTATTCCCGGCTCGTTTTTGGTCGGTATGATTATCGAAATCATATGAACGTTTCGGCACCAATCCTTAAATGCGTTGCATTTCTCGATGCCAAAAGCATGACGGGGGGAACATGAGACCGTTACAGGGGTATGACAACGAAAACGTCTGTACGATTCAATTAAAAAATCACTTGTGCAGGCTGACAACGTATACGTACCGCAAAGGCGTGTTGCTGCGGTTGATGACGTTATGCGGCATGCTTTTCGGTATGTAGACCGCATGACCGCTTCCGACCGTCAGCTCTTCTTTCCTTAACATCACCGTTGCGATGCCCTCAAGCATTATCAGCACCTCTTCCTTGTCACTGGTGATATGCTCGCCGACCTCTTGGCCGGGCTGCAGAATCACGACCGAGGATTTTATCCGTTCTGCATCTTCGGGTGTCACTTTTCCCGCCTTTCCCAGGTCTACGATGGTTGCCATGTTGTTTTTCCGTTCCTTTTCCTTATAACAGCCAGTCGCTGTCAAAACTATTCGGAAGTATATCCGGTATGGTATTGCCAAGCGCAATGACTGTGACGGTGGCGATTCTTCCAGCCGCTATTTTCGGCATGAACATCCTCTTCAACCTGTATTCGTAGGCGGGAAAATTCGGCCAGCTGTCGAGCAGCAGCCTGGCTGCGGTAAGCCCCCAGATGATTCCTCCGCCGCTCCACGGCTTGGTGAGACCGGCCGCATCGCCGCAAAGTGTAACGTTTTTTCTTCCTGTCACCTGGACGCCTTCAGGTATCACCGCGGCCTGCACCGGCAGCCTGCTCAACCCGTTCTTTCTTGCGAACTCCCGCCAGGCTTTTCCGGTTGTCTCCTGATTACCGAACATTCCCCACTCTACCATGTTTCCTCTCGGGATTTTCCAGAAGAAGCCGTTGTCCGTCGGCCATATGTCAGCCGACCTGCCTTTGCAATTCGTTTTCTGGAAGCATTGCAGCCCCGCGCGGAATCTCGGTTTAGTGTTTGTGAACAATCTTCTTACCGCGGAAAGCGCACCGTCGCAACCGATGACCCTGTCGAACGTTTCTTCTTTTTTGCCTGTGCAAATCCGAACTCGCCCGCCGTTTTCCCTTACGCTTGTTACATCGTGATTGAACAGTATTTTTGCGCCAGCCGACTTTGCCTGTTTGGCAAGACGAATATCCAGTTTCTGCCTGTCCAATGCAAGCATACGGGGCCTGAACCTCACGCTGACCGTCTTACGCGGAAAATGCAGTTCAACGACCTCAATCTCCGCTTGGACCTTCTGGGCGTCTTTTTCCACGAAATTCCATATCCGCTCACTTACCAGCCCGCTGCAGGCCTTTCCGCCGGAAGATTTTTTACGCTCAAAAACGGTCACGTCTTCACCTTTCTCCGCCAGCCTTCCGGCGAGCCAGCTCCCTACGGGACCGGCCCCGATTATAGCAACCTTCACGGACGGTCTGGGCTCGGAAAGTTTATATCCGTTGGTGACTCGGTGAATTTCTTTAAAAGGTTCACTATGCATGCTAGCCAAAAGTGAGCAAGATGGAAAAAGATATCCGGGAAAGCGGTTTCAGGATGTGGTTGCTTGTCATACCGGCAGCGTTTCTGATCGCATCTGCGGGATACCTTGTCTGGTCCTCGACGACCGGCAACTTCAAGCTGGATGTCGATCTTAGCGGCGGGACGCAGATAACGTTCGCCGTGCCTGACCAACCGGACACGGCATCGTTGGAGCGTGCATTGACCGGTTACACCCCGGCCATCCAAACCGCCCATAGCCTCTCCGGCTGGATCGTGAGCCTGAACCTGCCGATAGAGACCAATACGACGGAGGTTCTGGCAAAGCTCTCGGCCGCAGGCTGGCCTGTGCAGGAGGCGTCGGTGCAGAGCATCGGGCCTGCGCTCGGTGCCACGTTTTTCAATCAGGCGATGATTGCGATGGTGGTGGCGTTTATTTTCATGTCCATCGCCGTGTACATGACTTTCCGCGTACCGGTCCCTTCGGCTTATGTGGTGCTGTCCGCCTTCGCCGATATAACGGAGGCATTGGCATTCAGCCAGCTGCTTGGAATCAGGCTCAGCTTGGCAACGTTCGCCGCGTTGCTGCTGCTTGTCGGCTATTCCGTGGACACGGACATCCTTCTGACGGCTAGGGTGCTGAAAGGCGAAGGAAAGCTCAAGGAACTTATCAGCCGCGCCCGTAAGACGGGATTGACGATGACAGGGACCACATCCGCCGCTTTGCTTGCCCTTTTCGCGATATCCGGAAGTGCCGTCATAACGCAGATTGCCTCGGTCCTGCTGATAGGAATGCTGTTTGACGTACTGAACACGTGGATAACCAACGCCGGGCTTCTGACACGGTACGTTGAGCGCAAGAGGTCTGCAGTATGATGAACTGGAAGACCGTCCTGAAGGAATGGAAGATATTGCTTCTGCTTGTTATGGTAGCAGGCTCGTTGCTCCTGGTAGCACCGGTTTCCTCCGAAGGTGTTGTCGTGAAATCGGTCTCGGTGGACAGTCCGCTGGCGGGGAAGCTGGCCGCAGGGGAACGTTTGACATGGATGAACGAGCAGACGATAACGAAGCCCGCTGACGTCTATCAGTTTGAGAATTTCACCGGTACCCTGCGATTCATTCACGACGGCAAGCTGGATCTTGCACAGATTACCAGACCGGGGCTTGGTTTGACCATCGAGGGCGGTTCCTCTTCAAAATTATCCTTCGGTCTTGATCTTGTCGGCGGCACGCGCGTACTGCTAAAGCCTACAAAGAACGTGAGCTCGGCAATAATCGACCAGACCATAGCCACCCTCCAGACCCGCATAAACATCTACGGACTCAGGGAAGCGAAGTTCCAGGCCGTCAACGACGTTGAAGGGAACCGGTATGTGCAGATAGAGATGGCCGGCGCAACGCCTGCCGAGGTCGAGAACCTGCTGGCGAAGCAGGGGACTTTCGAAGCGAAGATACCCAAGATACTTCACCTGAGCAACGGCACATCAACACTGCTTAATCGGACCGTGAGCGTGGAGGATGGAAAGCTTGTGTTGGACGGGAAGCGTTTATCGATAAACGACACGTTCAGTCTTGGCGGGATAGAATGGGAATATACGAATTCAACCAAGGACGAAGCAACCGTGCTTGCTTCCGTGATGTCGGGGAGCGACATCCGCTCCGTTTGCCTGATTGAACAGGCCGGGGTATGCACCTCACGGGTGCAGAAGGTCGAGGGAGGCTACGAGTTCGTGTTCCAGATAACCACCAGTGAGGAGGCCTCCCAGCACTTTGCGGATGTCACGCGCGGAATGCCCTCGATTGTCAACCCCCAGAGCGGTTCGGCCTATCTGGAGAGCCGCATATACTTCTACATCGACGGTAAGGACGTCACCGACCTTACCATCTCTTCCGACCTTGCCGGCCGCGCGCTTACCGACCCCTCAATAACCGGCTTCAGGACGACCAGGGATGAGGCGCTGAAGGAGAAGCTCGGTCTGCAGAGCATACTCCAGTCCGGCGCGTTGCCGGTTTCCCTTGACGTGATCCGCATGGACAGTGTCAGCGCCACCCTTGGAGCCGACTTCCTCAGGTCGACCGAATTGGCCGGTCTGATTGCCGCCGGGGCCGTCGCGGCCGTGATACTTTTCCGTTACAGGAGATGGAAGATAGTCGTCCCGATGGTGGCCGTCTCATTCAGCGAAGTCGTGATAATTCTGGGAGGCATATCGATAATCAATTACACCCTGGACCTTGCAGCGATAGCCGGAATAATTGCGACGCTCGGGACCTCGGTGGACGCGCAGATAATGGTGATAGACGAGCTCATTGCCAAGGAACGTATGTACACGTTCAAACAGCGGCTGAAACGCGCGTTCTTCATGATATTCGGCAGCGCCGGAACGGTAGTTGCCGCCATGCTGCCTCTTGCAATCATCGGCATCGGCGTCATGCGCGGCTTCGCGATAGTGACCATGATGGGCGTGTTCATCGGCATCTTAGTCACGCGGCCGGCCTTCGCGCGCATAGCCGAAGTGATAATTGAGCGCGAGGAACGGAAGGCGCAGACCAAGCCTCCGGAACCGGCCCCGCCCGTGACTGCGTGATGCGGACGCAAAACTTCTTGAACGGGCATCTGTATTTTTTGCCGGATGTTTGAACTGCTGCTCGGGCTGGCATTTGGAATAGCGCTCGGTGTGTTCGCCGGGCTGCTTCCGGGACTGCACCCCAACACCCTCATCCCGTTGCTTGTCGGGGCGGCCGCCTACTTCGACCCGCTCACCGCCGCGGTCATCCTGGTGGCCACCGGAATCACCAACAGCTTTGTCGCGTTCATCCCGGCCATCCTGCTCGGCGCGCCCGAGGACTCCGAAGCCATGAGTGCGTTGCCTGGCCACCGCATGCTGCTGGCCGGCCGCGGCTATGAAGCGATAAAGCTCACCATAATCGGCGGGCTTGGCTCCGTTCTGCTCTGCCTCGCCCTGCTGCCGGTTCTCTGGTTCGGCTTTCCCGCCGTCTATTCCGCCACCCGCCCGTTCCTGCATTGGCTGCTTGCAGCTCTGGTGGCATACATGCTGCTGAGCGAACCCGTGTGGAAGAAGGCGGGCTGGGCATCGTTGACTTTCTTTTTGGCGGGAATCCTTGGCATTATTGCGCTCGACGGTTTCGGCGACTGGACCCTGTTCCCGATGCTGACCGGCCTGTTCGGCCTGCCGATGCTCCTGCTCAGCCTGAAACACAGGATAAAGCTTCCCGAACATTTCAGCTACGAGTCCGACCCCATGCCCGCAAGATCAAGGCTCGGCGGAATTGCCGCCGGTTCCGCGGCCGGGATTCTGGTCGGCCTGCTTCCGGGAATAGGTTCGGCACAGGCCACCGTGCTTGCACAGGAAGCGGTCGGTCGCTCGAAGGATACCGGAACATCGGACAGGACTTTCCTGACTGCGGCCGGCGGTGTAAACGCTGCGGATTCGATTTACGGTCTGCTCGCCTTGTGGCTCGTGGGAAATCCTCGGAGCGGCATCTCCGTTGCAATCAGTCAGATGGCCGGAATGACTTCGGATTCGCTGCTGGTGATAATACCGGCACTTGTTGCGGCCGCGGGCATTGCGGCCTACATAACACTGAAGCTCGCGAGGACGGCTGTCCCATTATTGCGCCGCATCGATTACCGCCGCCTGAACATCCTGGTGGCCGGCATGCTGGTCGTCCTTGTCGCGTTCTTCAGCGGCTCGCTCGGTCTTGTGATACTGACCGTTTCAACGGCAATAGGTCTGATTCCGAACCTCACCGGCATCAGAAGGAGCCACGCGATGGGTTGTCTGCTGCTGCCCACGATTTTGTTCTTTGCGGGGCTCACGCTGTTCTGATAAAAATAAAAAAGAGTGAAAATGATCTAGGGTGCTATCGGAAGGCCGAAGCCAGAGTACTTGTCGTCACCTGCGCCGTCAAGGTCGTGGTTCTTCGCGAGATTGTCGAGGTAGGTCCTTGTATCGCTTGCACTTCCCTGCCACAGCTTTGCAGCCAGACCTGCGACGTGCGGTGTTGCCATCGAGGTGCCGCTCATGGTGTAGTAGCAGCCGTCCTTGTACGTGGATTGTACGCTTACGCCAGGTGCCGCCATCTCCACCTCTCCCGCTTCCTTGACGTAGTCACCGTCATTGGTTCCTACTGCAGACCACGAAGGAATCGCCTCGTTGCTATCTATGGCCCCTATGGACATCGGATAGGCATACGCGGCCGGATACGTCACCGCTCCTGGTCCCGAGTTGCCTGCCGCCACCACTACGAGAATTCCTTTGCTTTGCGCGTAGTTGACCGCGTTCTCCATGATGGTGCTTCCGCTGGTGCCGCCTATGCTTATGCTTATCACCTTGGCCCCGTTGTCGGCCGCATAGATGATGCCCTCGGCCAGGTCGTCCCAGTAGCAACCCGCCGGCTTGCAGACCTTGATTATCATCAGGTTCGCGTCCGGTGCCACTCCGAGGATTTTCCCGTTGGCGGCGATTGTTCCGGCCACGTGCGTTCCGTGCCCGTCTGTGTCAGAACAGCCGTCCGCGATTTTCCTGCCCGTGGTGTCCTTGCACAGAACGATGTTGTTCTTCAGGTCCGGGTGTGTTGTCGCTGCGCCTGAGTCAAGCACGGCCACCTTGACCGGTGAGCCGTTGTACTTGCCACCGGAGCCGCCGTTGACCTTGGTTATTCCCCATGGTGTCTTTGCGGTCGGGTTGCATACTACCGGCGGTGGCTTTGCCTTTCCTTGGTCCTTGCCCTCCTTGTCCGGGTCCAGCAGCTGGCCCATCCCGACCTCTTCGACCTTCACTCCCTTCTTCTCGAGCTCCTTGATTTCCTTCTTGGTGAGCTCGGCCGTGAAGGTGTCACCGAAATCGTGGATGACATCGTAGCTGTCTTTCAGGTTCTTGTCGGTTATAGCTACCCTTTTGGTTTGTGAGTCGTCCGCCAGCACGGGCATTGTAAAAATCAAAGTCATGCCCAGAACCAGCAGCGACCCTAGAATTAACTTGCTCATGTGCTGGATTGAAGGTGCAGGGACTTAAATATTTGATTGCGCCTTCACTATCTTTCCCAAACTCCCGCCCTGCTGGAAGTAAAGCTGCCCGCCGCACTTCGGGCACACGCCTGAAAGGGAAGGCCTGTAGAAGGACCAGTTGCACTTCCCGCAGCTGATTGAATCGAAACCTGTGAGGACGGTGCTTTCTGGAGATACCGTTTTTCCGCTCGGACTGACAGCAATGCTTACAGCACCGAGTTTCATCTGCTTGCTGCCTTCGAGCAGCTCGGTCTTGCTTATCCCGAGCGCCTCGAATATTCGTTCCAGCGGGGGAAGCAACTGGTTCTCGATGTAATAGGTGCTGTCTATCTCGAGGCCGTTTGCCTTCACGTAATCCGGGTCCTCGGCCCGCTTGCTGAGCATCGCATTGCCCTTTACTATCACGTAACCGAGCCTTTCCCCGACCGCGCTCCCCCTCATCGGGTCCCTCGCCTTCAGTTTCTTTGCAAGCTCCACGTGCGGCTGCATTCCCTCGTAACTTTCCAGCGCCCTCGTCACTCCCTTCACCACGGTGAGCTTGTCCAGCGGTATCCTTCCGGCCGTCAGGTCCTTC
>JAZDNN010000041.1:0-3564 GCA_043799675.1 Candidatus Aenigmatarchaeota archaeon
GCTGTGCAGCGTGATTATCCGCATGAACTAAATCTGATGGCGGCACTTAATAAGTATAAATCCTTTGCCACTGCATTTCAGGCATGCCGCGTGATTATGCCCCTCTAGTGTTTGCGGCCGATCACAATGCACTGGAAGCGCTGGAAGTGATAAGAAGAGCTGCCAGCAAAACGGGTTCTGAGTACGCATTCTCACACAGTGATGATTATAGAGGAAAGTGTCGTGTGCGTGACCCTCCCTATGGAGACAGACATTCCACACCCAACGGGGAGGCGTGGGGTCATTTCAAAAGAGAAGGTCTGGAGGTCGCCTTCACGCTCATTCCTTCGACAGCCGAAGGGCTTTCCGATGGACAGTTCTCAGCGCAATGCTCGGAAACAGAGGCGCAAGCGCCTCTAGCCATCGAAAAACTGATGCTGTATTTATCGGCCTTGCCGCGCTTTTCGCAAATAAAAATGGCCATGCCCGTCGGATGGAGGTGCGGTGCACCCACGGAAGACGAAGTGAAACATTTTGAAAATTATCTGATTATGGTGCGCGATAGCATCGATGTGGCCTCGCATGAAATCGGCCATGTCTCCAGAAGGCATGCCTGATTCGTTTTAAAACTGCAGAAGACTAACAGGCTTCAGCCCCATCGTCTAGTGGCCAATAGTCGGCAGTAGTGCTGCCGATTAGGTTATGGATAGCAGGCTTTGGTGCGCCAAAGCGATGAGCAAACAGTGCTTTGCGATGAAGAAACCTGCGGACGCTGGTTCGAATCCGGCTGGGGCTACCAAATCCGCTTAAATCGTTTTGCATCCCTGTCATAAGCATGCTGACCGAAGAACAGCAGGACCTGATACAGAAGCGTTACAGGATACCCTGCACGGGCTTCGTGCCGGATACCTATCACATAATCACATTGGACCGAAAGAGCGCAATGCCGACCGAGCAGGAACTGGGGCAGTTGGATTCTTACAGGGAATATACGGTAAGAGAGCGTTATCACGAGTGGCTGGCGGAGGAGATACTGGCCAAGCCGCTACCGGTCGAAGCAGGCCATAACACCACAGTTTTTGCAAAGGGGAAGGAGGCATGGCAGTCAGCCGGTGATGGCTGGGCGTACAGGCTGGTCAAATGGAGGGGCGGCCCGGTATACTGGCCCAGCATGGATACGCCCGGACGGCATGACTGCACATTGCCGGAGATAATAGACTATATAGAAACCATAAGCGAAAACCCTATGAAGGAATGGTTATCATGGAAAGAAGCGCATCCGAAAACCTTCCCGCCAACCAGAATCTTCGCGTTCCACGCCAGCCAACGTATTTGACAATATTTATAAGGCTTGATTAGCTTAGCTGGCGGATATGGGAGAGTTCAGCGGGCGGAGAATGCAGCAAAAGAGGAAGCATTTTCGCTGGAAAAAGACCAAGATAAAGGCGAGACTGCTCAAGCTCAAACTGAAGAAGGACCCTCTCGAGGGGGCACCCCAGGCCAAGGGAATCGTGATAGCAAAGAGGGGCATCGAGCAGAAGCAACCGCATTCCGGAATAATCAAGGCGGTCAGGGTACAGCTCCTGAAGAACGGGAAGGAAATCACGGCGTTCGTGCCAAGGACAGGGGCAATCGACCTGATCAATGAACATGATGAAGTGACGGTCGAGGGGCTCAGCGGCTCGCAGGGAGGGCCGATCGGAAGCATGTGGGGAGTCTCCTGGAAAGTGGTCAAGGTCAACAACCAGCCCCTTGAGGTGCTGAGAAGGGGAAAAGCCAAAAAGGCGGCCGGTAAATAATGGCAAAAGCAGCCGAAGTAAAGAAGCAAATCGTTATGCCGAGCGTAAGCGTCTTCAACCGCTGGACGACGGAAGGAATCGAGATCACCGACCCCGGGCTGAGGCCGTACATCGGGCTCAAGTCGGTAATAGTTCCGAGAAGCTCGGGGAGGCATGCGCAACACCAGTTCCACAAGAGCCAGCTGAACATAGTCGAGAGGTTCATGAATCACATGTTCGTTCCGGGTCACAGGGGAAAGAAACAGCAGATCTGCAGCGGTCAGATGGGCGGGAAGAGCACGACCGCATGGAAGCTGACGATAAAGGTCCTTGATACCCTTGAACAGCGGACCAAGCAGAACCCTATACAGGTCCTTGTGAAGGCGATACAGAACGCGGCATTGAGGGAGGAAATAACCAGCTTCCAGGTCGGAGGAATCATGGTCCGAAGGGCGGTAATCACGAGCCCGCAGAGGAGGGTGGACCTTGCCCTGAGGTTGCTCATACAGGCGGCCTTCCAGAAGAGCACCAACAACAGGAAGACGATGGCGCAGGCCCTTACGGACGAGATAATGGCCACCTTCAACGGTGATGCGCAAAACAGCGTGGCGATAAGGGAGAAGGAACGGATAGAGCGCGAGGCAGCCGGCGCAAGATAGAATCAGTCATTCATTTTCTTGAGCACGGTGTGGTGAAAAGTAAGTATGGTATTGTCCGAAAACAGCACCTCGTATACGGCGAAAGACTTGCTTTGATTTTCATAGTGCATGGTGCCCATCATCCTTTCATGAACCACCCCAACCTTGCCTTTGTAGTCGCCTTCTCGCAGAATCATTACCCTATCCCCTTCTCTCGCTTTGCAGGAATCGCCTTCCGGCGTTCGGTCGAAGGCAATCCTTGACTGCAGCTTCGTTTTCTTGCCAAGCGTCTCATCTAGCCATTTCTTCTGCTCTTCAATCTCCCGATCATATCTCTTGAGCTGCTCCAAATCGTCCATGTCACGTGTAGTCAGCCAAGATATTTATCCTTTCTACCGCGCCTAAGATAGCGTCTTTAAATAATCTACAGCTCGAGTAACAGGAGAGCAGAACGATTTTGCTCATTGCCGAAAGGCAACGGAGAAAACAACCAAAAAAAGGAGATGAACCAAATGGAAAGAACCGAAAGAGCAGATAGGCCCGACGAGAAGGTCGAGTTCCAGACAATAAAGTCGGAAGAGCTCACCTTCGGAAAGAACAACTTTCTCGAAGTGGCGCGGAAGAAGGCCATAACCGAGAGGGGCGTAAACGAGTTCGTCAGCATAAGCCGCGGATTCGTCACGACCACCGGTGAGAGGCGCTTCAAGACCAGCGTCAGCATGCCGCTCGATGCGGTCGAGAAGGCCGTTGAGGCGCTTAAGAAAGTCAAGAATGATTGAACCAGAAATCAACGGCAAATAAGCAAATCCCTAATTCTTACGTTTTTCTTCACAATTAGCGGAGCGGACGTTTTCCTCGCCATGCCCTTGGGAACGGAGCAATATCATAATTCTTTTGTTTTTGCCCGTCATGTCTTTGGTGACGGAGCCATGCGAAAAAGAAACTTTAAAAGGTCTTGCGCCTCTGTTGGCAACATGGTCGCGAAAGAGGAGCACGCGGAAAAGATACAGCTTCTGATGAGCAATCCGAAGAACATACGGAACATCGGGATTGTCAGCCACATCCACCACGGAAAGACATGCCTGACTGACAATCTTGCTGCCGCTGCGGGTATGATGGCCAAGGACCTCATCGGGGACCGCATGCTGACGTGGATAGATGACCAGGAA
>JAZDNN010000019.1:0-15978 GCA_043799675.1 Candidatus Aenigmatarchaeota archaeon
TCAATAGGCTGAGGCGATATCAGTCCGATGGGCCGCGGCGATATCAGCCGACATCTTTAAAAAGTACCCTATATTATTAGCCGCAACGGTGTGTGTTTGACAGCGACAATTATCATCGCGGAAAAGCCGGATGCGGCGGCGCACATTGCGGAGGCGCTTGCGGAAGGAAGGGCAAAGAAGCATGCAGGCGAGGTGGGTGCTGATTACTGGGAATTCATGAGAAACGGCAAGCAGCATATTGTCGTAGCTGCTGTCGGTCATTTGTTCAACCTCAAGCAGGCGGGAAAAGCGGGATGGAGCTATCCGGTGTTCGAAGTGGAATGGGCCCCTTCCTGGAAAATCCGGAAGAAGAGCGAGTTCTCCGGGAAATACTTCAGGACCATCGAGCAGTTCAAGGGGAAGGCGAAGGACTTCATCATCGCCTGCGACTACGATAACGAAGGCTCCGTCATCGGCTATAACATACTCAGGTACATCTTCGAAGAGAATGAAGCAAAGCGGATGAAGTTCAGCACGCTGACCAAGCAGGATCTCCAGAAAGCGTATGATGAGGCGGACAAAACTCTTGATTGGCAGAACATCGAGTGCGGTCTCGCAAGGCACATCCTGGACTTTTACTACGGAATCAATTCATCGAGAGCGCTTACTTTGGCAATCAAAAAATCCAGTTCACGGTTTGCATTGCTTTCCGCAGGAAGGGTGCAAGGGCCCGTGCTGTGCATGCTGTCCGAAAGGGAGAAGGAAATCAAGGCGTTCAAGCCGACGCCGTTCTGGCAATTGCAGGCAAACCTTCTGCTTGACGGAAAGGAGCTGTTGGCCGAACATGAGACCGACAAGTTCTGGGACCGGGCAAAGGCGGAGGCGGCGCTGAAGAACAGCAAGGGAAAGGCAATGGTGGAGAGTATAGAGAAGAAGGAATACAGGCAATCCCCGCCGGTGCCGTTCAACATAACAAGCTTGCAGACGGAAGCTTACCGTTTGTTCGGTTACAGCCCGCAGCAGACGCTGAACATAGCGCAGGACCTTTACACGAAAGCGTTCATCAGCTACCCGAGAACAAGCAGCGAGAAGTTCCCACCGCAGATAGGATTCAGGGACATCCTTCAGGCAATAGCAAAGATAAAGAAGTATTCGAACCTTGCAGGCAAGCTGCTCGCACTGAAGGAGCTGATACCCAGCGAAGGCAAGCGGACCGACCCTGCGCACGAGGCAATCCATCCGACGGTCGAGCCGCCGAGCGACGTAATGAAGCTCACCGGCCAGCAGAGGAACATCTACGATTTAGTTGTGCGCAGGTTCTTTGCATGCTTCGGGGAAGCGGCAGTGAGAGAAAGTGCCAAGATAGGCATGAACATAGGCGACCAGCCTTACAGCATAACAGGAAGAAGGACGCTCAAGCCGGGCTGGATAGAGTTCTACGGTCCGCTCGCGAAGTTCGAGGAAATAACACTGCCTGACCTGAAGAAAGGCGACAAGGTCGACGTCAAGAAAGTGGAGATGCTGGACAAGGAGACCCAGCCGCCCGCGCGCTGGAGCCAGGCAGCGATGATAAAGGAAATGGAGAAAAGAAATCTTGGCACTCGTGCGACAAGGGCTGCGATCCTTCAGACGCTGTACGACCGCTACTATGTGACCGACAAGTCGGTGCGTGTTACCGATTTAGGAATGGCTGTTGCACAGACGCTAAAGAAATACGTACCTGATCTGGTGGACGAGCAGCTGACCAAGCAGTTTGAGATAGACCTTGAGAAAATACTACAGGGCAAGGTCAAGAAGGAGAAGGTGCTTGAGGAAGCAAAGAAAGCTCTAATCAAGATTTCCGAGGAGTTCAAAGCCAATGAAGATAAGATAGGAAAGGAACTGGGTAAGGCGGTCGTAAGCAGCCAAGATGACAGGAACACACTCGGGCCGTGCAAGAATTGCGGCGGCAAGCTGAAGGTGCTGTTCAGCCCGTGGACCAAGAAACATTTCGTGGGATGCTCAAGTTACAGCCGTTGCAAGCTGTGCGGCTTCACCAAGACCGCATGCAAGTGCGAATGCCCGATATGCAAGCAGCCGAAAGGCAAATGCGAGCACCCGTGGAAGGAGAAGGTTTGGAACCCGAGCTGCCAGACCGGCTATCCGTTGCCTCATAATGCCAGCTTCCAGAGGCTTGACAAGACATGCGAGAAGTGCAGCACACCTATGATAAGGGTCATCAGAAAAGGCAAAAGGCCGTTCAACATGTGCCTGGACCCGAAGTGCGAGACCAAGGCCGACTGGGGAAAGCCGAAGGAAATGAAAGCAAAGAAAGCCAGAGCAAAGCTCAAAGAGCTCAAGGGCGATACAAAACTCACGAACAAACAGAAGATAAAGGAAATCGTGAAGAAGCGAGCAAAGAAGTAACCGCGCTACATCTTGCGTTTAAATGTTTTTGCATGTTACCAACAGCGATGAAGCTTTCAAAAGAGAGAATAGCCGGCATGATAGGACCGATATCGAAACGACCGGCCCTGTTGCGCGGCACGGCCGTTGAGTCCGTACTGACCCTTTTTGAAACAGGCAAGCTGTTCCCGGACAGACGATGTGACAGAAACACACGGGATTATCTGTATTTTGTGCCTGTGAGCAGGGAGCTGCCCGTGAGTCTTCGTGACGACGGCTGGCGCAGCAGGTCTGATGCCATCGAGTCGGCTGAATTGTATGCAGCCGATAACGGCGAGGAGCGGCACATAATGGAGTGCATAATGAAGGCAGGAATACCGAAATCGAAGGCGGAGATGATAAAATGCGAATGGCTGTGCGACATTAGCCACAGGATACCCGCATATGCAAGAAAGATTGCAAACGGACTCGACTATAAGGACATCTACAAACGCGCAGAAAAATACAATGGTGTAATCATAGAAGTCGGTAAAGGCGTTCTTGGAATGAAATTGGAAATCGACCCGGAGGGCGAAGGCGTAAGGTTACGTTGTCCGTCCGGACTGCCCGCGAAATACGTCAAAAGGATAGAACCGCAGGGGCGAAAGGAAAAGGAAATACTCAAAACGTATCTGGCTGGCAAAAGAAATTACCAAGAACATGCCGAAAAGACGAAGAAGTAAGTCAAATCATCTAATCTAGCACTGCAGCACGATTTTTCCGGATTCCGAAGTCGTATTGCGCCTTTCCATTATTTCCCTGCGCTTGATGAGGGATATCAGGTTTATACCTTCTTTCCTCAGAGCATCCGTTGCACCTTCCTCCCTATCTACAAGCACGTAGGCGTCCTTCACGACCAGGCCCTCGTCCCTGCATACCTTTGCGGCAAAGCTTATGCTGCCTCCAACGGTAGCAACATCCTCGACTATCAGCACCTCCATTTTGGGCTCATAGTCGCCCTCAATCTGCCTTCTGGTCCCATGCTCCCTTTGCTCCTTTCTTACCAGTAGCTGTTCAATGTCCGTTTCCAACGATAGTGCAGTCGCAAGGGGCGTTCCGCCGATCGGAACAGAACCGATCCTGTCATATGATTCAAATTTCAGTTCCGGTTTTCTCAGGGACAGATAGTTATACTCCCTCAGTATTCTGGGCTTCGTGCTGACCTTCTTTATATCGATGTAATAGTCGCTTTCTTTCCTTGATGTAAGAAGGAATTTTCCAAATCCTATGGCGCCTACTCCTATCATTCCGTCAATCAAATGGTCAACGCTGTATACGCCCAAATTCCCACCACTACAACAAAGGCGTTTAGCAAGGATTTATATCAGAACAGCCGCAGCTTGCTGACTTCCTTCAGGCCATCGTTGGTTATCTGGAACTCTATCTGCTTGTCCTCGGGCATGCTCCTTGCCCTTGCTATCCTTGCTATACGGCACGAGGTGCGGCCCGCATGCGAAAGCTCCACCATGTTCTTGCTCCACCATTTCACCACGTTCTTGGCGCTGAGCTCTATCTTTCCGGTGTCGGGCTCGGAGTAGACCTGGTTGGTTATCAGGATAGGAATATTCTTCTCGCGTGCAATCTTTGAGAGTACCGAGAGCTGGGAACCGAGCTCGCGACTTATGCTCTGGAAATTGCTGTCGTCTATTGTAACACGCCACTGTGCCACTATGCTGTCCACAATTATGATGCCCAATTGCTCCCTTTTCGCTATCGCTTCAACCCTGTTGAATGTTGACTTCTGTTCTTCCCAGTTCTTCGGTTCGAGCAGTATCATCTTGTCCGTGTATCTCCGTGTGCCGCCTATCATCTGTTCCATCCGTTCCTGGGAGAAACCGCCCTCCGTGTCGATGTAAAGAACCTTCTTTCCAAGGTTGATGGTACTGATTGCCGCACACAACGCTATGTTGGTCTTGCCTGTCGCGGCGGGACCGTAGAAGTTGGTGATGCAGCCCGGCTCGAGGCCGCCGCCCAACAGCTTGTCTATCGGAGAACAGACAGGAAGGCGCATGCAAAGTTCATGGGAGCAGAAAGCTTTATATGCTTGTTAGTATGTATTGTAAGTAAACTTTTGGCATGGATGGTAAGTAAAATGGAACTGAGAATCAGGCGCCAAGGGAGTAACGATGCGATACTCATAAGTTTCGATACCAATGCGGAGAAGTTCGAGTCGGCTTACGAGAGGAACAAGTTCTTTTCCGAGCTTCACGGAAGGAAGCAGGTAATCATCAGGCAGGGCAAAAGGTACGAATACAGGAGAGAGGGGCTGCTGGACGAGGTCCCTAACTTAAGAGTTGCCAACTCGGTCTTTATTGTGATGCAGGAGCACATGAAGATGATGGAAAGATTCTTTGACGGGTGGGAGGACAAGGTCATGTTCAAAAGCTTCCCTGTGTTGCTGAACAACAAGGAAATGAAGGAGCTCGAGGAAAGCAATGAAAAGGAGGTAATCGCATGATGGGGGATGAGAAAGGAACGAAGGACATCAAGCTCAAGGTCGGTGAACTGACAGGAAGGGAGGATTTCGGTCGTGGAATAACCAGGATAGACAGCGCAACGATGAAGGTCCTTGGCGTCAAGGAAGGCGACCTCTTAGAGATAGAGGGCAAGCGCAAGACCTCGACCATAGCGGTCAGAGCTTACCCTGCCGATGTCGGGCTCAATGTGGTCAGGATAGACGGATTGGTCAGGAACAATGCCGGCGCCCCCATAGGCGAGCATGTCATCGTCCGCAAAGCGGACATCAGGGAAGCGAAGAAGGTATGCCTTGCCCCGGCGGAAAAGGGCATAAGTTACAGGGTCAGTCCGTCGCTCATCGGACAGAACATCTTCAGACGCCCCGTTACAAAGGGGGACATCATACTTCCCAAGAAAGTTTTCAGGCTCAGAGAGGACAACGATATAGCAGACGTCATGAGCATGTTCGGTCTGAGCCCCGAAGTGTTCATCCCGTCGGATGTGAAGTTGATCGTTCTAAAGACCGAACCTGCCGGGTCGGTGCAGATAACCGAGATGACCGAACTCGAAGTGCTCCCGGAAGCCGCTGAAATAAAAGAACTGGAACGGGTCCCGATGGTCACTTACGAAGATCTCGGAGGCCTGGGAAACGTCGTGCCGAAAATACGGGAAATGATAGAACTTCCATTAAGGCATCCCGAAGTTTTCAGCAGGCTCGGCGTTGAGCCACCTAAGGGCGTATTGCTTCACGGGCCGCCCGGTTGCGGCAAGACACTGCTTGCAAAGGCGGTAGCCAACGAATCCGGTGCGCATTTCATCAGTCTTGCAGGCCCGGAAATCATGAGCAAGTGGTACGGGCAGTCCGAAGAGAACCTGAGGAAGGTTTTCGATGATGCGGAGAAGAATGCGCCTTCAATAATCTTCATCGACGAGGTGGATTCCATCGCCCCAAAGCGGGAAGAGGTCACCGGAGAGGTGGAGAGAAGGGTTGTGTCGCAGTTGCTGACAGTGATGGATGGCTTGAAGTCACGCGGCAAGGTGGTGGTGATTGCCGCCACCAACAGGCCGAATGCCATAGATCCCGCCCTGAGGAGACCCGGAAGATTTGACAGGGAAATAGAGATACCCGTCCCGGACAAGAAAGGACGGAAGGAAGTCCTGCAGATACATACGCGGAACATGCCCCTGGAAAAGGGCGTGGATATCGACAAGCTTGCCGAAATAACATACGGGTTTGTCGGAGCG
The DNA here is from genome assembly GCA_043799675.1 of Candidatus Aenigmatarchaeota archaeon. GTDB lineage: Archaea > Aenigmatarchaeota > Aenigmatarchaeia > Aenigmatarchaeales > JACQIB01 > JAZDNN01. Next base: position 6,106 of record JAZDNN010000019.1, read on the forward strand.
GATTTATCGGCTCTTGCGAAGGAGGCGGCAATGCATTCGCTCAAGCGGGTACTGCCGGAGATAACCGACCTCAAGGAGAACGAGCCGCTGCCCAAGGAGCTGCTTGAGAAGATACAGGTGACCAAGGAGGATTTCGAATACGCCATGAGGATGGTGCAGCCCTCGGCAATGAGGGAAGTGCTCGTCGAAGTCCCGAAGGTGAAGTGGGCGGACGTAGGCGGATTGCCTGACGTGAAGGGCGCGCTCAAGGAGGCGGTCGAGTGGCCGCTGAAAGATCCGGAAAGCTTCAAGCGGATAGGCATCAGGCCGTCGCGCGGCATAATGCTTTACGGCCCGCCGGGTTGCGGAAAGACCTTCATAGTGAAGGCGCTGGCCAACGAGTCAGGCACGAATTTCATATCGATTAAAGGACCAGAACTGCTTTCCAAATGGGTCGGAGAGAGCGAGCAGCACATCAGGGACATATTCAGAAGGGCAAAGCAGGTCGCGCCCTGCATAGTGTTCTTCGATGAGATAGACGCGCTCGCGCCCAGAAGGGGAATGGATGTCGGGTCAAGGGTGACCGAGCAGGTCGTTTCACAACTGCTCACGGAAATGAGCGGCATCGAGGAAATGGAAGGTGTCGTGATAATTGCCGCCACCAACAGGCCGGACATCGTGGACCCCGCTCTCCTCAGACCCGGGCGGTTCGACAGGCTCATTTACGTACCGGCTCCCGATACGAAAACCAGGCTGGAAATAATGAAAATACATACCAGAGGAATGCCGTTGAAAGAGGTCGACCTGGAGAAGCTGGCTGAGAAGGCCGACGGTTACAGCGGTGCGGACCTGGAGGCGCTCGTAAGAGAGGCGGGAATGAACTCCCTGAGGGAGAACATCAAAGCAAAGGAAGTGACAAAGAAGCAGTTCGACGAGGCGCTCAAGAAGGTAAAGCCCAGCATAACCGAGGACATGTTCGCGAAATATCAGAGAGCGGTGGAGGACATAAAGAAAACGAAGCTTGAGGAAAGCGAGAAGATGTCAAGGTACGTAGGGTGATGAAATGGATGACAAGAGAAGGATAAACGTTAACGTCGATCACAGCGAGCCCGTGTTCTTCACCGATAACGTCACGGTGTGGCACAATCCCCAGAAGTTCGTGATGGACTTCACCAATGCGACGCCGCGCTTCGACAAGGTGGGGGAAGAGAACCAGCAGACCATCGCAGTGAAGCACAAGACCCTGATAATGGACCCCATACTTGCAAAAATATTCCTCGGTGTCCTGAAGGACAATGTCGAAAAGTACGAGAAGAACATCAGTAAAATAGCAATGCCGAAGCCATCTAAGATCAAGCAGATAAAACCGTCAAGACTTGCCGACGCCGCGAGCAAGTATATAGGCTAAGCCCTTTTCTTTGCCAGCTCGATGTCTTCCTTTTTGACGGTCTTTCGACCGGCGTGCTCGGATAAGCTGACAGAATCCTTCGCTATCCTGATCGCGAATTCATGGACCACGGCCGCCAAAGCCCTTGCAGCGTCATCGCTCACCCTGTCCGCTCCCGCGGCCTTCAGGATATCGACCATCGGGGCCGCTGCAATCACACTCCGCTTGCGTGGCATAAATCAGTTTAAGATGGTCGGTTTATAAATCAAGCTGGCACTTGGATTATTTTCTTTTGCTCGTCACGCCTTGTGCCGGAGAAATTTCATCAGAGAGTTATCACTATCGGTTTGTCTGCAACAATCACGGTGTGCTCGGCCTGGGCAACAGGCTTGCCGGAAACTTCCTTCAGGATGTTGTAAGGATAGAGGGAACCAAGCTTTACCAACTGGTTGAGGGCAAGGTCCACGTTGCCGAACTTTTCCTGTGCCCATCTCCTGGCGAATGGAAGCTTTTGCCAATCATTTTTTGCCGCCGCGAGCAGCTGCCTGGCAAGAGGCAGCCTCGGAGGCCTGTCGGAAATCCACCTGAATATGGTCGGAGGGGGGCTGTCTTTCACCATGCCCTTACCTGCCGTCACGAACGGTTCGACCCCGTATGCCTCTCCTTCGCTGAGCACCTTCGGCGCCGGACCGCGGATGCATGGTATGACAACGCCGCCATGCACGGTCCAGCGGTCAAGAGCATGCCCTGTGAGATTGGCCACCGGCTTGAAACCATACTTTATTGCCACATCTTCCATCACGGCGCTGATGTCCTCGATGATGGTTCCCGGCACGAACATCGGGATTGCGGCGGCAAGCATCTTCTCCGCGCATTCAATCATGGAATCCTTTCCTGCCGGTCTGACGGTGATGGCGGTGTCTGCAATCCAACCATCCACGTGGACCCCGATGTCGAGCTTGACGTAATCCCCCGCCCTGATTTTCAGCGGGTCGTTCAGTAACGGGGCATAATGGGCCGCGACATCATTGATGCTCACGGTCGCTTGGAACGCCGGCCTGGCACCGAGCGCGATTATTTTCTTTTCAACGGCAGCAGCGATATCGACGGCCTTAGCGTTCTCCTTTATCATCTTCGCGCCGAACTCACGTGCTGTAGCACAAATCCTGCCCGCTTTCTTGTAGGCGTCCAACGTTTCTTTTTCCATTTCATCCACCTTTTGCTCGTTACGTTTTTGTCCGTCACACCCTTTTATCGGGATTATATCAGTTGTTCCTTCTTCACGCCGAGCGCTGCAAGCACACGATAGCTCGGCGGCACAATCTGCTTCTCGATGTAGTACTTAATATCTATGTCCTTCAGGCTTGCATCCTCGATGGGCTCGGCACGGTTGCTGATGCTTTCCTTGCCTTTGGTTATCACGTAAATCATGACCGAACCCTCCCCGACCGGTCTGCCTCTGGCAATCATCTTCTTTGCGACGACCACGTTCGGTGCGGTGACCTTGTACTCGGAAAGGGGCTTTGCCAGTGATTCGTAGATTGCAAGGTCGCGCAGCGGAACCTTTCCGGATTTCAACCTGCTTACGGCATCCTTGACCGTTTCTATCGCTCCTTTCATGTCCTTCTTGCTGAGAACGAGCCTGAGCACCTCCTCCTGCGTCGCCTTTGCCAGCTCGCACCAATCGCCCCTGACCCGTTCCAGGCCGCGGATGGTCAGCTTCCCCTTTTCGTCCATCAAAGCATACCGTTTCTTGGCTGCTCCCCCCGCTTCCAGCGGGGTGAATATTCCGCGCCTGTAGAAGCCCTGCAAATCGATTTCAATCATTCCCGGCAGCTTCTTGTTGGTATTTTCAATGAACTTGGTCACGTTTTTTTCCAGCTTCCCTTTTCCGTTCAGCTTGACGAACATCGAGTCCGTGTCACCATAAATTATGGTGAAGCCGGCCTCTTCCGCCCAGCTCATCACTTGCTTAATCCAATAGCGGCCGAATGCCGCCGCCGATTCCGCGCATTCGTAGCAGTACCAGAGCGCGCCCGGATAGCCCATGATGCCGTAAGTGGCATTGGTGATCGTCTTCACGCCGAACTGTTCATTGTCCAGCTCGCGCCATTCCACCGTTCCGGGTTTCATACCTTTCAGCTGCTTCTTCAGTTCCACGCGACGTTCTATCAATTCCGATGCCCTCTCGGAGACGAAACCGCGATGTTTTTTGCAGAACCAGTATTTCCTGTCCGGTACCTGCCAGCCTTCAGCCTTTGCACAGTGACCGAAGGTCTCCGGGCTGATGTTGAACGTTGCGATTATGGAAGGATAGAGGGAACGGAAATCAAGCACGGCGAGCTCCTCATGCAGGCCCGGTAACGGGTCACGGACATAGCCGCCGATGTATTGCGGCTTCCTCTGCCTTTGCAGGATTTCATCAAACTTCGGCTGGTTCGGCGGTATCATATTGAGTTCCAGTGCCCTCTTCACCATGTACCATTCGGAAAGCTGCCCGTAGGTCATCCTGGAAACATCGTACGGGGACTGGCAGACTATCCGTGTCAGGGCCAAAATCTGGTGCATGAGCATCCCGTTGAGCTTTATGCAAAGTTCGCTGTCCTTCAGCGAATAGGCGGCAAGCTTTGCAAGGTCCTTTTTCTTCTGCCAGGCTTCCAGGAGCTCCTCGAATTCCATCGGTATCTTCCTGTCACCGAGGAGCTCGGCACAGATGGAATCGAGCGTCATCACTTCGGTCTGCAGATGGGGGGCAAGAATCGTAAGAGCCCAACTGAACAAATCCAAGTGGACCCTCCCCCTCAACCGCGCCCTTGCCACCTTCACCCTTCTTGCATAGCGTGGAGCGGAACCGTCCCTGCTGAGGGGAAGCCTCACCCTGAGGTCGGCAGCCCGCTGAAGAATCAGCTTGAAGTCGTGTTCATCGGTCATGAAGCCTACCAGCATGTCCGGGTCCTGAGCATTGACGTGCTTCACGAAAGATTCGAGCAAAGATTTCTCGTCCTTGACCACTTCGACCCAGCTCTGAAAAGCCGCCTTCTGCCAGGTTATCACTTTCTTGAACCCGTCCTTGCCGGCCATGCTCAGCATGATTATTTTCTGCCTTCCGGCTTCCTCGACGTTCTCTATGTCGAACGCAAGGATTTTCAACGGAGGGGCGTCCGCATGGGCAGCAGATTTTACAGAACTGGCGCGAATGATTCTGTCGACCTGCCACTCATCGCTCTTTTCCTCCTTTCCTTCAATCTCTATCCAGTCCGCGGGGGTGATACCCTTTTCGATAGGGTAGCGTTTGGAGTGGCTGACGGCATACTGGTATTCTTCGATGACCGTTCCGGGTCCGCCGCGCTCGGCTTCAAGCAACTTGACCATGTCCCTTACCTTCTGCAGGTCCGAGGAAAGATTTGTGTACACCTTCAGCACCCTCTGCTCCTCGGCACCTATCCGGCGGGAAACGATTTCCGTTTTCAATATGCCGATGTCCGCATGCTTCCTCGAAAGTTCAATCACGATTTCCTGAAGCTTGGTCTCGGCGCCGGGTTTCGGCTGGATGTACAGGTAGGGAATGAAACTTTCGTCCAGCACCGCAACCGTCTTTCCATTCACATCCTTGCACCAGAGCCTTACGACGGTCCTTCCGTTCTCGTCGTAATGATCCATATCGAGAAGCCACAATCGCATATACTAGTTTTTATTCCCGTTCTTATAATCATGAGCAATGCCTTACTACACGCGCGCGGGTGATGCGGGCAAGACAGGCATATGCGACCAGAACAGGATAAGCAAGGCATCGCAAAGGATAGCCGCCATAGGGGACGTTGACGAACTCAACTCTGTCATCGGGTTGTGCAGGACGATATGCAAGGACAGTCAGATAGACGAAATTCTCGGGCATGTCCAGAACGGTCTGTTCGTTTTGGGGTCGGATTTGGCTGCCCCGCTGGACTCAAGATCCAAGGCTGTGAGAATGGACAAGGGACAGACCGAGCGGCTGGAAAAGGACATAGATGACATAATGTTGGACGTAGGTGAACTTCAAAATTTCATCCTGCCGAGCGGAACCGAACTGGCGGTGAGGCTGCATTTCACCAGGTCGTTGTGCAGGCGGGCGGAGAGGGCGGTATGCACACTGGCCGAGAAGGAGAAAATAAATCCGGCGGATTTGCCATACATCAACCGTCTGAGCAGCCTGCTGTTCGTTCTTGCGCGGCTGGCGAACAAGAGGGCCGACGTGAAGGATGTCGAGTGGAAGAAATAGACGGAATTCACTGCATAACGGTCCGAAGTGCTATTCGGTTATTTAAGGCTTGCAGTCCGAATAATCGGCGATTGAATGGACATACTTTTTGTCAATCCCAGAGGCACCTTCACGCCCATGCCGCCGCTCGGCCTGATGATAATGAGCGCGGTGGTCAGGGAGAAGGGCTTCACGGTGGCCATACTGGATGCGGAGAACCGGAAGCTTGACGACCGGCAGCTGGAAGAGGAGATAAGAAGGTTCAAGCCGGCCATAGTGGGCGTACCGGTGTTCACACCGACCTACGGGCAGGCACTGGATGCGATGAGGACCGCAAAACGGATAGATCCTTCCATAACGACGGTCGCGGGAGGCTCGCACGCGTCGATATACCCGGAAATACTCGATAACAAGGAGGTCGATTACGTCGTCAGGGGCGAGGGGGAGATAACGTTCCTTGAGCTGGTCGAATTCATCCTGCATGGCAAGGGGCGTAAGGAGGAAATCAAGGGCATATCTTACATGGAAAACGGATGCCTGGTCAACAATCCCGCCCGGGAACTCATACAGGACCTCGACAAGATCCCGTGGCCCGCGCGCGACCTGCTGCCGATAGAGAAATACCCGGGAATTCTCATGCCCAAGAGGCGGCCCGAGACGCAGGTGATGGGCATGCGCGGATGCCCGTTCAGGTGCGCCTTCTGCTCGAGCGCCGTGTTCGGGAAGACCCTGCGTTACAGGAACCCCCTCAACGTGGTCGATGAGGTGGAATTCCTGGTCGAAAGGTACGGAATAAAGACCATATACTTCTTCGATGACGGACTGAATTACAGGGCGGACTGGCTCAACACGATATGCGACGAGTTCATCAAACGGGGCCTCAACGAAAAGATGGAATGGAAGGGGCAGGTCAGGGTCAACTCGCAGTTCGTCAACCAGGAGCTGCTGAACAAGATGCACAAGGCAGGCTGCTGGCTGCTGGCGTGGGGGATAGAGAGCGGGAACCAGAACGTGCTCAACAACATACACAAGTCGATAACCCTGCAGGAAGTGGAGAACGCCATAAGGATGTCCGCCAAGGCCGGAATCCGCAACATGGGATTCTTCATGGCCGGCAACATGACGGAGACCAAGGAGACGGTGAACGATACCATAAGGTTCGCAAAGAAGCTGATGCACAACGGGCTGGATTACGTCCAATGGGCGCTGGCTACACCGTACCCCGGGACTGAATTCTACGAAGTATGCAAGAAGAACGGCTGGATAAAGGTAAGCAGGTGGGAGGACTGGAGGGACGACAAGCGCCACGTCATAATAGACATGCCGGGGCTTCCGCAGGCATGGATGCAGCAGTCGTACGAGGACGCTTACAGGGCGTTCTACATGAACCCGTATTACATAGCCAGGCAGGTGTCGAAGATCAGGAGCATCGATGACGTCAAGCTGATGGCAAGCGGCCTGGGCTGGGTCCGCAGGGCGATAAAGGAGACCTAGTCGCTCCAGAACTTTTTGGTCGCGATAAATTGTCTTTCGGCCGCTAGGATGTCCTTGTATAATTCATCTTCATTCCTATGCATACGTGCGAGTATACGGCCAGCCGTTTGAGGTCCAACCCCACGACCGGCAAGGACAACGGCCCCGGCGCGGCCATAACAAATCATCATGTCCGCGCTCCTCCTGATTCTCTCCAGCTTCTTCTGCTCCTCGTCTGTCAGAGACTTGCCTTTCAGGCGTTTCTTGATTATGTCCGGCGCTTCGGTCATGTACGGATGGACGCAGGCAAGGAGCTTGCTGGCGCACTTGGGGCAGCGGGGCTCCTTGTCAACATCATTGACAGGCATTGCTATGGAATAATTGCCGCAATTGACGCAGACCAACCTGATGCGGGTGTTCAGCAGCCGCTGCCTGAACACCTTCTGTATCTCCGCCTCCGGCCTGTCCGGCCTCGCCACGTCATGCAGCTCGTACTTCAGTCCGGCCTCGGCCATCGGACTCAGGCCCTTCGTTTCGGTCAGCTTGATTTTACCCGACCTTATCTGTTCGAGCATCCTTTCTGCCGCCTCCACGTCAAGCTTCTCGGTGAATATCTCGTTGAGCGTTTCAAGGGAGACCGGGCTGTTCTCATATGCCTTCACAATCCGGTCGATGTTCACCCTGCTGAAATCGGCATCCTTGCGTATCGCACCTATCCTCTTGCCTACCTGCAGGAAGCGGTGCTTGAACAGGCTGGTGTTCGGAAGGGCCAGGGTCAGCACGGATCGGATGTCCTCCGGCTTGTATTTCTCGAACACCTCGCGGATGTCCTTGGCAAGCACGGAACCGAACACTATCCTGTACGGGTCGGATTTGCAGGCTATGGTCCTGCCCTGCTCGGCGGAAAGCAAGGCGGAAATGAAACGGGCAAGCGTTTCATTGGCCAAAGAACCGAACGGGCTGTGCAGGACGGTGAACTCTCCGAAAGTTTCAATGATAATATGTTTGTCGTCGGGCAACGGCCACTTCATCTGCGCCTTCACGTATGCTACCATGCGCGCGGCGGCCTGCGAGGTCAGCGGATAGCGCATCTTCAGGTGGTTGGACACTTCCGTGGCGGACTTTCCAGTTTTCAGGTCTCCAGCAACCTCTCTTCTGATGACCCCGACCTCCTGTGCGATGCTGAACGGGACCGGAATCAGCTCTCCTTCCCATGCGGGGACGGCGCTTTCCAGGCCGGATGCAGGCTCAACATACACCTTGTCCTTCTCTATCTGCACCACGCGCCATGGCCTCCCTTTTATCACGAAAGTGCTGCCGGACTCATTGTGCTCAGCCACGAACATCTCGTCGAGGGAGCCTATCGGGACGTTTGCGGTTATGTCAATCACGCGGTAGGTATGCGAGTCCGGGATGGTCGACATGCCGCCGAAGTAATACTCGAAGGCCCGCCTTTTCCTTGCCAGACCGTTATCGACGAACAGCAGGTGGATGCCCGCGAGGAACTGGACCATATCGAAGAATTCCTTGGATGTCATGTCCCTGAAAGGAAAGGCGCGCCTGATGATACCATATGCTTTCTCAATCGGGATGCGGTAGTCGGACATGGCAAGGCCGATTATCTGGTGGGCCAGCACGTCCATGCTCTTGTCATGCAGCCGCGGAATTTCCAGTTCGCCTGCCAGGGTCTTGCGTGCTATGACCGCCGCCTCAAAAATATCATCGTCATCGCCCGCAAGGATTATACCCTTGCTGACCTTTTCCAGGGAATGGCCCGCGCGGCCCAGTCGCTGGGTGAACTGGCTGACCTCGCGGGGCGACATGTACTGGACAACCAAATCCACCGAGCCGATGTCTATACCCAACTGCAGGCTTGATGTGCAAAGGATGGCCTTCAGTTTCTGTGCTTTGAAGTCCTTCTCGGTCTGTATACGGGCCTCCTTCGACAGCGAGCCGTGATGGACCTCAAGCGGCATCTCGGTATCCATGTTCTTGAGCCTGCTTGCCAGGATTTCCGCCGCCTCGCGCGTGTTGGTGAAAATCAGGGAAGCTTTGTGTTCATCGATGAGGTCGTGGATGGTACGAAGCCTGGCCGCGACGGTATCGCCTATGAACAGCTTCTCCGCCATCAGTTTGTCTTCCTGCTTCGGGAACGGCGCATCGACCATCACTTTGAGGTTCTTTTTGGTGAACGTGTTGATGATCTTGTGTGGCCGACCCCCGAACATGAATTGCGCGACCCCTTCCGGATTGCCGACCGTGGCCGACAGACATATCATCTGGAAATCGCCGCAAAGTTCCCTCAGGCGCTCCAAAGCCACCGTCAACTGGACGCCGCGCTTGCTGTCGACAAGCTCATGGACCTCATCGATTACGACCCACTTCACGTTCCTGAGCAGGGCCTTCATCCTTTCTCCGACGAGCATGGCCTGGAGCTGCTCGGCGGTGGTCAGGAACATCTCGTCCGGATTTTCCAGCTGCACCTTCCGTTCATGCTGGGTGGTGTCGCCGTGCCTGACAGTGACGCCGAAATCCAGCCGCTGCGCCCACCAGGCCACCCTTTCGAGCAGGTCGCGGTTCAGGCTCTTCAACGGCGTGATGTAGAGGAGCGCTATCGGCTTCGGTTTATCTTTGAACAGCTTGTCGAACAGAGGGACGAGCACGGCCTCGGTCTTTCCTGAACCCGTCGGGGCCATCAGAAGGACATTCTTACCTTCGATTATCGGGGGGAATGCCAGCTCCTCGGCTGGGGTGGGCGTATCGAAACGCTCGGCTACGACTTTCTGGACTTCCGGTG
>JAZDNN010000027.1:0-68514 GCA_043799675.1 Candidatus Aenigmatarchaeota archaeon
TGACGAGGGCATGAAGGCCACCGTGGTCAAGGACAGGATAGATTCCGACGGCTATGCCGAGGTCAAGTTTGAGACCGGTATGTTCAACGGCTTTGTCGGCGCGGTGGTGGACGGAGCCAACGCGGTCGGCGAGGCCGCCAAGGAGACAGGTGAGGCGATAGTGAACGGTGTCGGCGAGGCGGGAAATGCCGTAAGCAATTTCATCGGCGGCATCCACTTCCTGAAGGAGGCTTCGAACGAAACGGCAGACCTGGATTTGCACGCGTATTTCACCAAGCCCGGGGACGCGACCGTTTATCACATCGGCATGAATTACGACACGGGCGTGTACGAGACCCAGCCTGGCACCTATTCATCAGGCGACTTGCCGACCCATGAGTGGATATTCGTCCCGAAGGAGTACAGCGTGACCTACAAGGTGGTCAACCGGAAGGTGTGGCTGTACATGCAGGAGCATCCTGAGCTCACGGAGAAGACCGACGGCACGGAGAAGTACAACGTCTATTTTGTCGAGCACAAGGACAATGCGACCCTGGTTACGGACCCTGTGACCGATTCGATAACCCTTGCCGAGGGCGAGAAGAACTATGTGCAGCCGGCAACCTCCGAAATGAAGGATTATTCCAATATCGTGATTCCGGAAAAGGAGACCGCGACCAGGATGGTAATAATGAAGGAAACCGGCAATACGTTTGTCGTGCTCAGCGATTCCAAGCTGGCAACTGCCGATGATGCAGCGGCCATTGCCAGGGACAGGATGACCGAGACCGGCAACTACATCGTCCTGATGCAGAGGGCGGGCCAGGACGCGAAGATAGCCGCGGTGGATTCCTCTACCATAGTCGATGAGCAGAGCCTTGACACGTTCATGAAACAGGTCCGTTCAAGCTCCCTGAACACGCTGGACCGCCTGGATATGGAAGTGAAACCGTCCGAAGGGCCCGTCTTGCTGCCGATGTTCAACCCCGAAAATCCCCAGCCCAGTTCGAACCCGATATCCGACTTCTTCGGCGGGATTTCCGATGCGATATCCGCGTTCTTCAGGAGCCTTGCCTCGACCGGGGCTGCCATTTTCGGCTGGAAGTAGCCCACCCCCACCCTTTTTGTCTTACCTCTGCGCATCTAGCCCATGCAGGATGTCGCGGAAAAGGTCCTCAGGCTGGCTTCAGCCGATTGGGCCGAGGTCAGGCTCGAGCGGTCGGAGGGCAATTCGGTTATTCTGAAGAACGGCAATCCGGACGCCGCCGGTTTTGACCGCTCCCTCGGCATCTCTATCAGGGTCCTTGTGAAGGGCGGCATGGGAATCGCGTTCACCAATCGCTTCGATGATGCTTCCCTGAAGGCGGCCGTCGATAAGGCGGTAAAGACGGCCAGGGCTGCATCCAAGGGACTCAGAAAGCCGATCGTTCTCGCTCCACAACGCGCACAACAGGCTGACTATGCCGCTGACTGCAAGAAGAAAGCCGGCGATGTTGACAGCTCCGAAAAGCTCGGACTGCTCCAGGACATTGACAAGGCCCTGCTTTCAACGAAAGTCAGCTTGCCCGCGCGGATACTGCAGATGGACGATCAGGTGCGCGAGAGTTGGCTGGTCAATAGTGAGGGAACCAGGATTCATTCCAGCATTCCGCGCGTCTGTTTCACTTATCTTCTTACCGCGGAAAAATCCGGTGATACCGAGCAGCGCATGCACCAGTTCGGTGCCGTCGGCGGCTGGGAGCTGGTGAAGAAATGGGAACTCGAGAAGAAGCTGATTGAAGAGGCGAGGATGCTTGCCGAAGTGCTCAAGGCCCCGAAGGCGCAGGCCGGCCAGATGGATTTGGTTATCGGTCCCGAGATATCCGGCATAGCTTCGCATGAATCCGTGGGCCACCCGCAGGAAGCGGACCGGATTTTGGGAAGGGAGGCCGCGCAGGCCGGCGAAGGTTATCTTAATCCGGACGAGATAGGAAGGAAGATAGGCAGTTCTGTTGTTAATGTCGCAGACGACCCGACGGTGAAAGGCAGTTATGGCTGGTATCGTTATGACGACGAAGGCGTGCCCGCCCAGAGAAGGATGCTCATAACAGCAGGAAAAGTATCGGGATTCTTGCAGGACAGGAGAACGGCAGCCTTCTTCGGCATACCCAGCAACGGTTCCTGCCGGGCAAGTGCATGGGACCGTGAGCCGATTATCAGGATGAGCACCACCCACGTCGTGCCCGGCGACCACAAGCTGGAGGAATTGCTCGAGGGCGTGAAGAACGGCCTCTGGCTGAAGAGCTACATGGAGTGGAACATCGATGACAAGCGTTTCAACCAGCGTTACGTCGGCCTTGAGGCGTGGAAGGTCGTCAACGGGGAGGCGGTATCCCGCGTAAGGAGGCCGGCCCTTGAAATCACCACGCCCGCTTTCTGGTCCTCGATTGATGCGGTCGGTAAGGACCTCGCATGGGAGATGGGAGATTGCGGAAAAGGGGACCCGATGCAGGGCGTTCCGGTCTGGTTCGGCGGACCGTCGGTCAGGCTCAGGAACATCCGGTTCGGGCAGGCGGTGAAATGATGGTCGAGGATCACATGACAGCGGAAGACGTGGTCGCTCTTGCAAAGAAGCTCGGCGCCGACGATGTGGTTGCCCAGTTGATGACATCGAACAACATGCAGGTCAAGTTCGCGAACTCCGCCATAGCCATAACACAGAACTGGTCGAGCATGGCATTGGAGGTCTTTGTCGCTTACAAGAAACGGACGGCAGGTGTCACGCTGGAAAATCTGGACCACGCCGTCGTAAGGTCATCGATTGAAAGGTTGCTAAAGATTGCCAGGAATTCCCAGCCGAACAAGGATTGGGCCGGTTTGGCTCACGGCCCGTTCAAGTATGCAAAGCCGAAGGACACATACGATGCTTCCTTGGTTGCCAACGAGGACAAGGCGATTGACTGGGTGAATGCGGCCATAGCGGCCACGAAGACGCCCAAGACCGCCGGCGTTCTTTATATCACCGACGAAGGGAAGACCGTCGCGACCAGCGAGGGAGTGGGCGCTCAGGACCGTTCAACGTCCGCCCAGTTCTCCATCCGCGCCTTCTTTGAACACGACGAGTCCGGACATGCTGTCACGGCTTCTTGCAACTCGGCCGGTTTCAATCCCGAGGCGGCCGGAGTGAAGGCGGGGGAGCTTGCAAAGGCCGCAAGGAAGCCCCAGCCGGGCCGGTCCGGTAAGTATGATGTTATTTTCGACCCGCTTGCGTTTGCGGGCCTGCTTGCCAGCGTCTCAACCAGCGCTTCCGCTTACAGCGTCGATGCCGGTTACAGCTTCCTTGCCGACAAGATAGGCAAGAAAGTGGCCGGGCCGCATGTCACTATCTTGGATGACCCTACGGCGGCAGGCGGCCTCGGCAGCGTTGCGTTTGATGATGAGGGAAGACCCACCCAACGCGTTCCAGTAATCGAGAACGGCCTGCTCAAGACGTATTTGCATAATACCCTGACCGCTAAGAAGTTCAATGCCGCCTCTACTGCGAGTGCCGGTCTCATCAGCCCGCATCCGCGCAACGCGATGCTCCAGCCCGGCAATCAGTCAAGGGACGAGCTTTTCAGTCAGGTCAAGAACGGAATCTATGTGACCAACATCTGGTATACCCGTTTCCAGAATTATCGTACTGGTGATTTTTCAACCATACCCCGCGACGGCCTGTTCATAATCAGGAATGGCGAGCTCTGGCAGCCGGTGAAGGGCCTGCGCATAACAGACAACCTGCAGCGCCTTCTCGAGAACATCGTTGCCCTTTCGAATAAACCCGAGACCATCTTGTGGTGGGGCATGGACGACCAGATCCCTTCTACAACCCCGTACGTTTTGGTGAAGGACCTCAATCTCACGCTGCCGACGATGTGATGCCATGGACATCCTGATGTTGGTCGCGACATTTTTCATCGGTGTTGCGTCTCTTTTTCTTGGTAGTGTGGCGGGAGGCGGCGGCGGTCTGCTCTCGCTACCGTTCTTGATTTTCATGGGCCTGCCTCCGCAGATTGCAATCGGAACCAATCGTTTCGGTACTTTAGGCCATTTATCGACGTCTTACAAGTTCTACAAGGAAAAGAAAATCATTTTCAAGCACGCTCTGCCGTTGGCGGCCGTTGGCATAGTAGGTGCATTTCTGGGTGCCCAACTGCTTCTGCAAATAAATGAAGCTTTGCTGTCAAAACTGGTTGGGGGTTTGATCCTCCTCATGGTACCGACTCTTTTCCTCGGCCTTGGAAAGGGCAGAGGACTTGAACGGAAGAATGTACCGGAAAAGAGGAGGCTGGCGGGTTATGCAGGTTATTTCTTTGTCGCGATTTATGACGGTTTCTTTGGTGCGGCCGCCGGTTTGATAGCGGTTTATACGTTGGTGCTTTCGCTTGGCTACACATTCATAGAAGCCAACGCCCTCGATAAGTTTGCTTTTCTGTTCGCTCTCATACCGAGCCTCGGGTTGTTCATGCTTAGCGGTATTGTCAATTATGAGGTCGGTCTGGTGTTGCTTGCGGGCATGCTGGTCGGCGGTTATCTCGGCGCGCATGTTGCAATCAAGAAGGGCAACAAGTTCGTCAAACTCATGTTCAGTGTGGTTGTGATTGCCTCAGCGCTGAAGTTGCTGTTCTTCAGCTGAGTGTGATGTGATTTATCCTTTTCTGCCGATAGTCTCGGATGGTCGGCTGGAAGAACGCGGGAAAGCGGCGGGTGAGTACCGGGGCGTATGTCGAGGATGCCGTCAGGGCACTTCTCGGCGTCGAGAAGAAATCGCTGACGCACCAGTCCAGGAAACGGCCCGACATCTATACCGGCTCCATCGTCGGTGAGATAAAGGCAATTGAAAAGAAGGAGTCGCGCGTTACGCTGACGCTGGAACAGGTGAGACGGTATTGTGATATTGCGAGGGGCCTGAACGGTTCTTCGCTCGACGGAAGACACGAGCCGGTTTCTCTGACGTATTATTTTGCCGTGTACGACGGCAGCGGTGTGACGCCGTTGGTTACCGACGTGTATGTCCTCGGTGAGAGGAACCTGATGCGGCTGAACAGGCAGAGGAAGGTCTACGGCAATTATTACATCAAGGACCGCGTCCTGATGCGGACTAAGGCGGCGACCGATCCGAACCAGACGGTCTTTTCGGACGGCCGGATAGAATTGCCGGGACAGGAGGAACGCGATGCCATACGGAAGAACGCCTATGAACACAATAAGAAGGGCCTTTGCATCCGCTTTGCTGCCAGGCATCTTAAGAGGCTCTGCCGCAACGACGTGCAGCTGAAGGAGGTCATGTTCCATTACGACAACGAGTCTTTCAAGTCTTCCAGTGCTTCAGGCAAAGAGAGCGGGTTCTTCTCGTCCTTGATCTTCTCGTAAGTGCTTTCCTTCAGACAATCAGTCAGTTTGATTCCGAGCTTTGCACATGCCTGTTTCAGCGCAATGTAGCTCTCCGAGCTTGGCTTGAAGTAACAACAGATGTGTTTGTAGTTACTTCCGTGTGCCTGCAGGAAATTCTCGATCCTTGCCTGGGTGACCTCGGTGTACTTCTTCTTTATCTCGGGCGTTTCTTCCCATTCCGGCCAATCATAGCGGTTGAACGGGTAGAAGTTCACGAATTCATACGGTATGACGCCCGGAGAGCTGATGGCACATATTTGAAGTTTTTCCATTATCGGAAGCTTGTCCAGCACGCTGAAAATCGCTTTGTGCAGCTGAGAGCAAAAGTACGGTTTCCTGAACGAGCACGGAATGAACAGCAGCATGTCCTTCGATTTGTCCTTCTTCCAGAATCCGTTGATGTATTCCTGCCAGATCTCGTAGTACGGGTGCAGGAGCTCCTTCTCAGTTGCCCCCTTTATCGGTAATTGCTTGTCAATCGGCCATTTGGGTGTGAACGAGAACTCATCGAAGTACTTCTCAACCTTCCTGTCCGTGAATTCCGCAGTCCATTCGTTGAATTCCTTCTCGGTCAGCATCTTCCATTTTCTTTCCGCCCACAGGTCGAAGGCTTTGCTTGCCCCGTGCGGGAACCAGTTCATCATGCAGATGCTGTCCGCATGCTCCATTGCGGTTTTCATGGTCCTGCGCAGGCTCTCGCGGTCGGTGTAGGGTGCATTGACCATCACATATGCTCTCATCTGGAAGCCGTTCTTGTGTAAAAAATCTGAAGCTTTGACAAAGTCTGCAGCGGTCGTTCCTTTCTGCAGTTTCTTGAGCATCTCATCGTCGGCCACTTCGAGCCCGTAACCTATCGACACTTTCACTCTGTCGCTTTTCATATCGTCGACGAATTCCTTGGTGAAGTATTCCCCGCGGCTTTCAACCACCAGTTCCTTCACACCGGCTGCCTCGCATTTCCTGACCACGTAGCTCCTGAACGCCCTCGGGACCTGTCTCTCATCGAGGAAGCTGCCGGAGTTGAATATCTTCAGTCTGTCGAACTTCTCGGTCAGGAAAATCTCGTCCAGCATCCGCTTGAGCTCGTGGATGCTCTTGACCCTGCTTTCCTTAGCCCCCCATCCGCAGAAGATGCACTTCCCCCAGCCGCATTTTCCCGAGTTAAGGTAGATTACCTTGTCCATACTATCGCTTCCTATTTTTCTTTCGGCTTATACATGGCTATCTCATTCGGTTTGAACGCTCTTCCGTCAGTCGTGATTACCAGAAGGGTTTCCTGTCCTACCTTGCCTACGGTCTTGACTTCGCTTATCTCATACCACGCCCGCCTGGTTGTTACTATTATGCCGCCCGGTTGCATTTGCCTGCATTCTTCCGGCTCCATGCTGCCATACATCAGCATGCCTAGCAGTCATAGCTGTGACTTTAAAATGCTATGCCAGTCATCTATCCCCATGTTCGAACTCCTTGACCGTGATGCCGCAGCCAGGCTCGGCAAGTGGACCGTCGGGAAGCATACCATAAGCACGCCGAACATCGCGATAGTGGTGAATCCGAACAAGATGGTGGTCTCTCCCGCAGAGCTGAAGAAGGATTTCAAAGCCGATTTGATAATCACCAACGCTTACATCATTTCGCGCTCTGCTCAGAAGGAACGGTTCGAGCAGGAAGGTCTGCACAAGGTGCTTGCATGGGACGGGCCGATTTACACCGACAGCGGCACTTTCCAGATGTTCAGCCAGAACATCACCCCGGAGTTCGGCCCGGAAGGCACCCTGAAGTTCCAGAAGGCCATACGCAGCGACATCATTACTCCATTGGACGTTTTCACCACCCCGAAGGACGAGCGAGGACAGGCAAAGAAGAACCTGACTGAGACAATCAAGCGCATCAAGCAGGCCAGAGGCATGATTACTGAAAATGCTTTGGTCGGCCCGATTCAGGGCGGCAGATTCCTGGATATGAGGATTGCCGCCTGCAAGCAGGTTGCCAAGCTCCAGCCCGACGTGTTTGCGATCGGGGGTATTGTCCCGTTCATGGAAAGTTACAGGTTCTCCGAGCTTGTCGACATCCTGTTGACCTGCAAGGGAAATCTGCCCGCTAACACCCCGATTCACGCCTTCGGGGCGGGCCATCCGATGGTTTTTGGGTTGCTTGCGGCCTTCGGTGCCGATGTTTTCGACAGTGCGATGTACGGCCTGGCTGCTGAGAGAGGCGCTTATCTGACCGTCAGCGGCACGCTTCAGTTGGATGAGCTTGCCGAATTGCCGTGTACCTGCCCGGAGTGTGTGAACGCAAGCATAAAGGAACTCAAATCGCAACCCGTTGAAAACCGTACGAAGTTCCTGACCAGGCATAATCTCTACGTCACCATGGCCGAAATGCGCGAGGTCAGGACTGCAATCAGGCAGGGCTGGCTCTGGGAGCTGGTTCAGCAGCGGGCAAGGGCCCATCCCGCCCTTCTTCTGGCATTCGCAAGCGGCCTGAAGAAGCATGCAAAGCTCTTGCAGAAGCTCGACCCCGTGAGCAAGCCTTCCGCTTTCCTCTGGTCCGGCGAGGAGAGCTGGTCGCGGCCCGAAATCTTGA
Organism: Candidatus Aenigmatarchaeota archaeon; assembly: GCA_043799675.1. Taxonomy (GTDB): domain Archaea; phylum Aenigmatarchaeota; class Aenigmatarchaeia; order Aenigmatarchaeales; family JACQIB01; genus JAZDNN01. Next base: position 7,978 of record JAZDNN010000027.1, read on the forward strand.
GGGCGCAGGAATGGGTGCGTCGTGTCCGGGTCAAGCGTTACTTCAATCTGGAGCCGTTCGGGAAAGTGCCTGTCGGCCTGAAGTCCTGCTACCCGTTCGGCCAGTCCGTGCTGCCGAACAAGCCGCATAAGGTGAAGGCTTCTGCATCCGAAAGAGCTTTGCAGACCATCGATTATCAGTTCGGGAAGGGCGCGAGCAAGACATTCAGGAAGGTTGATATTGAAAGTTCCAGAAAGACCGGCCGCTTGAGGCGGCTCTGGACTGCCGATAAGCAGCTTCTAGGCACTTTCAGGCCCTCCGACGGCTTCTTCCTGCCTACTTTGGATGGGGCAAGGCTGCTTGGCAGGGCCATCAAGAAGGTCAAAATCAAGGATGCCGATGTAGCCGAGCTGGTTTCAGAAGGGAAGGCGGTGTTCGCCAAGTTCGCCGTGCCTTCGGCCGGGATATTGCCGAGCGAGGAAGTGGCTGTAGTCCATAACGGAAAGCTGCTGGGCGTGGGCAGGGCATTCCTGAACAGCGACGAGATGAAGCAGATGAAGCGCGGGGTCGCGGTTGAAGTTCGCACACGCCGTGAGAGTTAGTTTTCTTTTACAACCCTGACGACAGAAAGAAGCCGTTTTACGGCTCTTCTAAACTGGAATCTTTAAATAATACTGATATAGTAACCCTTGGTTGGTAATAGAGATGAGCGAGGAATTTGAAAGACGAGTTGAAGTAGTTCTACAGGGTTTAGGCTATAAGACTAATCATCCGAGGAAAGGTGTAGATTTCATTGCCGAGAAGGGTGATGTTAAAGTTGCTGTCGAAGTAAAGGAGGATACGGAACTTAAGGCCGTATTAGGAAAGGCATTGGGTCAATTACTGGCAGCAAAGACTTTGAATGAAACCTCGGAAGAGTGGCTCGTCCTGCGCCCGCAAAAGCTCTTTGAATCGCCTTATTTTGATGCTATGCGAGAGAACGGTATTAAGGTCTTCATTCTTAATGGTCAAGATTTGATCGAGGTTAAGCAGTTTTTGTCGTACAAACACGACCGAAAAATGAGGCGAGGTGTCGATAAAGATAAGCTTGTCCGTATCTGGCGTGCTTTGGAAGGTGGGGAATGGCTCCATATAGCTGAAATCGCTCGTAGAACGGGCATCCATGAATGTACTGTCCGCTGGTATCTGAATCGACATTTGAATCAGGCCATCGACGAACAGAATGTGCTTCCGGCCGGTATCAGGCTGAGACTTGTTAGGTTGAAACAGGGAACGGACTTGGTCGGTTATATGAAAGCCAGGAAAGCAATCGAGGAAATCAAGAAGTCGAAATAGCTTCCGCCACTATCTCCAGTTTACCGTTGTACTCCTGAAGTCTGCCTTTGACGGTCACCACGCAGGTTCCGTTGGGCGGTTGCAGTTTTGAGCCGGCAAAGGCCACCACGCTTATCTTGCCGGTGTCATCCGTCAGTGTGAAGAAGGTATGGCCTGCAGAGCTGGTCCTGATTGAGCTTGAGGTCCCGGTGACCTGCACCTTCTGGTCCAGGATGTCCCCGTTGAGCTGGGCCACTGCCATGACGTTAGGCTGGATGCTTCCGCTGAGCAGGAACAGGAAAATCAGGCCGATTGCCGCTATAATCAGAGAGACCTTGAGTAGGGTTTCGTCCTTCACAGCATCACTTCACGAAAGCTTCACGCGATACATCGGCGTGTATACCGGCCCGTTCGGTGTCAGTTCGCTCTTGAACAGAACCACTTCATGCACGCGTACAGTGCCTATGTCGACGTCTGACTTATCTTTCAATAAGGCTATCAGCTCGGTTTTTTGCTGCCCGCCGTTTATTCTGGCCAGGGTAAGGTGTGGTGTGAACGGCCGTTCTTCGGCGCCGAAACCGGCATCCGAAAGGGCAAGTTCGACGGATTCTGCTATGGCGGAGAGCTGGTTGGCACCTTCTTTGGCTCCGAGCCAGACCACCTTGGCATACGTCAGCTGCGGGAATGCCCCTAGGCCGGTCACGTGAAGGTCAAATGCGCGGTACTGGGGCACAACGCGGTCCAGGACGGTCTTCACCCTGTTCACGTCGTCTTCATTCAGTTCACCGAGGAACTTGAGATTGTAGTGTAGGTTCTCCGGCTCGACCAGTTTTACATCGATGTCAAGCAGGTCGATGCTTTCCTGGACCTTTTCTATCCGTGTTTTCAGTCCTTCCGACACCAGAACAGCTATGAACGCGCGCATGTGAGGTATTCGGGCCACCGAAATTTAAGCCTAAAGCATTCCAATAACAACGTTATAATATAGAGTCTAATCGGCAAAGCGAAAGTTAGCCCAGTATAGCAACAATGTTCACGTGAACTACACGTGAACTTCACATGAACATCGCTCTTTTGGGCTCACTTATGTAAACAAATCATTAATCTTCACGTGAACTTCACGGCGTTCACGCGTGAAGGTAACGTGAACATAAACGTCCGCGTGAACAAAACGTGAACATCCCGTGAACATTTCTAATACCATTCCGTTTCCAGTTATCTAACTATCACAAACGGCAAAAAACGCGAAAATACGACCAAGTCGGCCATCTGTTTACAGGAACCTATATTCTGAAGTATAGAAATTGCTTGGAAGCGGCAAGATGTTCACGTGAACGTCCGGAATACACTTAAATACTTGAAAGTGTGATAGATGTTCACGCAAGAACCTTCACGAAATGTTCACGCGGTTCACGTCCAGAGGAAATCAAGGTATGTCGTACGAAAAATGGGATTGGTCCGGGAATCCGTTCGTCCTTAAGATTGAGCCGAAGCTATTTGTGGGTTATGAGGAGCAGGTGAAGGCTCTTCTCAAGCACATCGAGGACAAGCATAAGATAGCCGTTTTAACAGGTCCTACGGGTGCAGGCAAGAGCCATACCCTCAAATGGCTGGAAAGCTTCATCGACGGTGACGTTGTTAAGTTGTATCTCACGAAGCCGCCCAAGGAGCCGGATGAGCTTGTTCGTATTTTTACCGATCATTTCGGCACCAGCCTGCTTGCACGTCTCCTGGGACGGGAACCCTCACTTTACACCCTTGCCGGCTGGATCAACGGCCGTCTCAAAGGGTACCCTTTCTTGCTGCTGGTCGATGAAGCCCACGAGACCAACCGGGATGTCCTTGAATGGATGCGGGTGCTCGTGGACCAGATAGATTCGGTCAGCATGGTTATGGCCGGCCTGCCCGGACTCGAGCAGAAAGTGAGAGATGAGCTGCCTACGTTGGACCAACGCATCACGAGCAGGGTGACGCTCACCGCCCTCACAAAGGAAGATACCCGCGCACTAATGCAGAAACGCATCGAGGCGGTCGGAGGCCAGGGAATCAAGCCTTTCACGGATGGCGCATTGGATATGATTTACCAGAGGACCGGTGGATTCCCCAGGGAAGTCCTGAAAATGTGTGATAGATTAGTGGGTGAAGCATCCGAGAAAGGGTGGGATGTGATAGAAGCCACCAATATAACAGATATGCGTTCGATTCCCGAATCGGAAATAAAGTCTGACGAGCCCGTGGTCACTTTCAGCCCGAAGCCGCCGAACGAGGAGCAGATAGCAAATCTTCCCTACAGGCAGAAGCAGCTCCTCGAGATGTTGAGCAAGACGGACTGGCTCACTCCCACCGCTTTGGCAGAGCAGATTGACATGGCTGCCTATACTAGCAAGTCCCACGCCATCCGTTCGGTCAACAACATCCTTCACCGGCTTATGATAGATGGGTTTGTGCAGAGGGAGAGCAGGGGAAAGGCGTTCATGTATGCTCTCACACCAAGAATGAGGACCCTGTTCGTGAAAAGTTAGGCGAAACGAAAACGTTTCTGCTTGGGTGAACGGTCAGACATTTCTTTTATATGCCGCAGTGCTACACTAAAGCGTGGTAATGCGATGGGATTATTATCGCCGTTGAGGTGGAAGGCGGCGGCAGCTTTGTTCGGCAGATACGTCTCGGCCAAGGACAATGTTCTTGATATAGGATGCGGGAACGGTTGGATATTGCGGCAGGTCGCCCGGCGCGGGACCGGCGTCGACAAGAACGGCAAGACGCTGCCGAAAGATACGGACGCCTTTAAGTTTGTCTGTGGGGATGCGACCTCACGGCTCCCGCTTCCGGCGGCCCATTTCGACGTATGCATCATGTCGCAGATTATCGAGCATCTGACAGAACCGGAAAAGGCGCTGACAGAGTGCCGAAGGCTGCTGCGTCCCGGAGGCCGTATTTTGATAACGACACCGAAGCCGTGGGCCGATCCCGTGTTGTCCGTTCTGGCAGGATTGCACGTTTTCGGGAAATTTTATCACGTTGTCTATTACACCCCCCATGGCCTCGCAGATATGGTGAAGCGCGCCGGCTTCAAATCGGTAGAAATTCACTCATACAATCTTGGCCTGGACACGCTGCTGGTCGCGCGCAGGTGAAATAATTTTCGCTCGGATGTAAACAAACTTTATAAGAAAGTTCTGACAACTACCTTAGACCGATTTCAGGTGAATATATGGAACAAACCAAGCTGCTGGCATTGACCGTTCTTGTCGTGTTCCTGCTTTCGATGATTCCGGCAATGGCATCGGTGGCTGGAAATGCGCCCAATCCGACAAAGGCAACCATCACAACGAAGCTCCAGACTTTCACCGAAGCGAAGGCGGGTTTTGTCCAGGCAAAGCAGGACTACCTCCAGGCAAAGACCAACTTCATTGCGTATCGGTTGCAGTTCGCGGAGCGCGACCGCACCGCCTTCCTGAAGGGTCAGGCTATGATAGCGAAGGGTATCGAACAACTGTTAATGTATATCGATGTGCTGAGCGGCAAAGTGAACGAGACGCAGGGTTTTGATGCCTCAAAGAAAGCCGACCTGACGGCCGAGCTCGCCGGCTACAGGACCACATTGCAGGCAGACCTTACAACCATCAATTCGACCAGCAACGTTGATGATATACATCTCGCCCTGAACCAAACCAGAAAGGATTGGATGACAATTCAGCCGCAACTGAAGCGGATTGCCGGAGAAATAATCATTGCCAGGGCCGATGCTGCAGTCGCGAAAGCAGAAGCTGCCGTCATCAAGCTTGATTCCAAGATAGCCGAGCTGAAGGCGTCGGGCAACGACACGACCAAGCTTGAGCGGATCAGCGCGCAGGTGAAGATCAAGATAATCGCAGCCAAGGAAAAGATGGCCTTGGCAAAGGACAGGCTCTCGGGAGTCAAATCCAGCGGCAACGCACAGGGCCTCCTTACTGCGGCCGACCAGTTCGTCAAGCAGGCGAACCGTTGGATGCAGGAAATGCAGTACCTGCTCGGCCAGGCGGTCCGCGAGATTAATCGCATCGAGACCGGCCACGAGGGACCTGAACACACCAACGCCACGCTGATGTCATCAACGCCGATGGGATTCGACGATAACCAGACGGAGGAATCAGGATGAAAATACTGATTGCCGCCCTGGTGCTTGTGCTGCTTGTCGCCGGCTGCGTCGGACAGGGTGAGACACAGCAGCCTACCGGCGGAGCATCCACGAGCGCTTTGGACGGCAGCTTGCAGGGCATAACCGCCGACATCAATGCCATGAACACGGACAGCTCTGACTTGTCTCCCCCGAGCGTTGATTTGAGTCTGCCTTAAATCGGAAATAAGGCGGCGGACAGTTGCGAATTTTTATTTATGCAGTATCAGAAAAAAAGAATGAAAAATGTTTAATCTCGTTTCCAGAGCCAGCCGAACAAGCCGATGTCCGCTTTTTCATTGTTCACAAGCAGGCGGAGCCTCGTTTGTTCCTGCTCCATTTCCTGTATCTGTTCCTGGATTATGGCTTTCACTTCAGCCGAGCATTCGCATCGCTCCCTCAGTGTTCTGAGTTGCTGCAGCCTTTCCTGGGTCATGTTCAGGTCCTGGGCAAGCTGTTCTGCAGCCACCTCATCGCCGCCAAGAAGTACTCTCATTATTCCGTTGCGGTTTTGGATGCGCTCCTCTTGCTGCTCCCTTGTGCGGACGGAGTTGTTGAATTCCCGCGCTATGGTGGAAACATCCTTCCCTATGCCGCCGGTGAGGTTCTCCATCGCAAGCAAAGCATGGACGGCGAGTCTGACCCTGTTCCTGTTCTCTTCCATTTCCCTGAGTTCCGTCCTGAGGCCGGCTATTTCATTATTGAGTGCCTCTCGCCTCTCGGCTATCATCGACCTTAGCTCGGTCTCATTGCGGGCCGTGACACGTTCCCTTATCTGGGCCGGTGCGACGACAACGGGTGCCCCGGAACCTTCGTCTTCCTGTCCTGTCATATCGGTGCTGTTTCCGTCGCCCTGCCCCTCCTGGGGACCTGCTTGCTGCCCTCCTTCATTGACGGCAAGAACGGGTGCGCCAAGCAGGAGCACGGCCACGATCAGTACCGTTGTTATTTGCATCATTCTTTTCACCGTACATTACATGAAAGACCTAGATTTAAAACAAACCCTTTCCATGGAAAAAGGCACTGGTCGTGGGCACAGACGGCTCTCATCGGGCTTTGTGAATATCTATTTATGTGTGAATGGTGCAACTTCCTATACATTTGGAGGTGCTGTCATGGCAATCGAAAAGGCTAATACAAAGGAGATGCTCGGCAAGACCATAGTTTCTGAGGAAACCGGACGCAGATACGGTGTAGTTGGCGACGTCGCCTTCATCACCGAGTCCGGCGAGCTGATGAACATCATAGTGGCCGAGCCGACGAAGAGCGCAGCCGACCTCGGTCTGCAGGAGGACGAGAAAGGTAGAGTAATGGTCCCCTTCAGCGCGGTCAAGAGCGTGGGCGACTTCGTCATCATCAGCGAAAAGGACATCATTTGAGCGCGGCTGATTTTTTCATCCGCTTTCTCACTCCTATCTTTACTGCTGTAGTCGGCAGAAGGTCAATTAAGGTTATTCTTTCTCTTCAGGGTCGCCGAGGCCGTCGGTGTTGACGATGAACACGCATTCGCCTTCCGGTAGGTTGGGCGCGTCTATCATTCGCGCTATCCTGTTCTCCCCCTTGCTTTTCCTGAGGTAAAGCCTGATTCCGGCGAAGTGGCCCATGACATGCCCTCCTATCGGTGCCGTCGGGTCCCCGAACATCATGTCCGGCCTTGACATCACCTGGTTGGTCATGTAAATTGCCACCCCGTACACGTCTGCCAATCGCTGGAGTGCGTGCAGATGCCTGTTGAGCTTCTGCTGCCTCGATGCCAGCTCCCCTCTTCCGGTGTAATCCGCCCTGAACAGCGCGGTAACGCTGTCCACCACGATGAGCTTGATGTTCTTCGGCTTGATGAAATCCGCCGCCTTGTCCACCAGTACGCACTGGTGGTCTGCGTTGTATGCTCTTGCTACGAGTATGTTTTCCAGCGCCTTCTTCGGGTCAAGTTTGACCGCCTTTGCCATCTGCTCAATCCTGCTCGGAGAGAACGTGTTCTCGGTGTCTATGAACAGGCACCCGCCAGCGGCTCCGCCCTTATCGACCGGTAGCTGGACTGTGACCGCAAACTCATGGGCGAGCTGGCTCTTTCCGGAGCCGAATCCCCCGTGGGCCTCTAGCGTCCCTCCGGTCTCAATCCCGCCGCCTATCAGGGCGTTCAGGTTCTTGCTCCGCGTGGTGATCTTTAACGCTTTCGTCCTTCTCTCAAGCACCTTGGTCGCGCTCTCAAACCCGATGTTCAGCGCATCCCTGGCCGCCTCGATGATCTTGGAAGCTGTCTGGTCCCCGAGTTCCGCGACCTCGATCAGCTCCTTCGGGCTGGCTGCGGCGACCGACATCAAATCCACGAATCCTGCGGAATCCAGCTTCGCCGCTATCTTCTCCCCTACGCCCGGCAGGTCCGCCACCGTTTTGATTTCCTTTTTCTCAGCCATGGTTATAGCCCCTTCGCCGCGGTCTGCATCATGATGGCTGCGATGTCCGCCATCACGTCGGCGTCGCAGCCGGTCCAACCGGAACCATAGGGTCGGGTTAATACGAACTCGCCGCCGTCCTTCTTTGGAAATTTCACATTCACCTTGCGGCCGGTATATACGAACTGGTCCGGGTCCGCAATTCTTACTACCATACACTCGCCTTCCTTGGCGTATGCATATGACCACGCCTCGCCGTCGGATGGATATCTTAATTGATATCCTCTTTTTAGCAAGCCCTGCTCAAACCGGAATGCCAGCCGCTCCCCGACAGGTATTTTTGATTTTTCAGCCATGATTTTCACCTGCTTTCGCTCTCCTTTTCAGCACTTCAAGTTCGGCTGATGTCAAGTAACGTCCAATTTCTTGCAGCACGTCAGCGGCGTGCGATGTTATGGACCTGCCGTCAGGAGAAATCGCCACGGCATCGAACACTTTTATTTCATAATGAATTCGGCCGTCGGCTGCATACGAATCGTGCCTGAATATCTGATCGCCACCGTAATTCTGGTGCAATTCGGTTCCTAACGGTCGCCAACCGTTCTTCTCGGCTATCTGTTCGAACGTCTTTGCGACATCGAGGTCTATTCTGTCTTCAGGTTTTCCCATGATTATGGCCTCTTTGATATGCGATGCACCAGAACGGTCCCTATCGTTGCCGCAAGGTCAATTTCGGATGCAATCAAATGCTGGCTATTTCTCTCCGGTATGACGATATCGACCTTTGGGTTTGATTTCGAAAAACTTATGTGGGCATGGCCGCCTTCGTAGTCGAACGCGTCCGCGTTTGCCAACCTTACTATGATAGAGTCATGCTTGACAAATCCGTATGACGTGCGTGCTTTCATGTCGGGACTGGTGGGGTATTTCCGTTCGAACCCGCCGTTGAGAAGCACCTGCTCAAGATCGTACGCCATCTTCTCACAGTCCTCTTTTTTCGGAAGTGTCAGCGTTCCCGATATATCATTGCTCATTTGCATGCCCCCGCATCATTGGAGGCAAAAAGATTTAAGAGCCTGTTTGACTCCTCGACAGGATCGACCTCTTTGATGTCCGTCGCAATGAATTCCAGCCGCTCGAACATCCTGTTTTTCCTGACCCTCCCCATGATAATGAGTTCCTTGCTGACCACGTCCAGGTCCTCGTACAGCTTCCCCTTTTTTGCCGCCATCTCTTCCGCGCTCATCCCCAGCAGCTTCGCACCCATGTCCCTGAAGAACACGGCCCGGATGCTTCCCGTACCGTCGTCTATGACCCCGCTCACCACCGCCGTGAGCAGGGGTTTGACCATCCCGTGCTGCGTGCATTTCCATACGGTGGCCTCAATGCCGGGCTGTATCTCCATCTTCTCCTGCTTCAGCCTGCTCCCGTCCTCGGGACATATCTCATAGAACTGTTCCGTTTCGAACAGCTGCACCACTGAAGCTCTCACTTCCGCCATCTGCCCTTCCTTGAGTGCCATGACATCCGTCCTTGTCGGCGAGCCGTTCTGGACCTGGCTGACATCCGGCAGGTCGCTGTTCTCCAGCAACTTCATGTGCCCGTAGCGCCCAAGCCTTATCTCGACACCTCCGCGTCCGTCATCCTTGCTGTATCCGTCCCCGATTTCAATTGCCTGCCCGGGCTGCAGTTTTTCCAGGAGGGCGGTCTGCTCGTCCCACAGCGAAAGTCTGCAGCTTGCCGTTCCGTCGCTGATTATGACGTTCGCCACCTTGCCTTTCTTTCCTTCCCTTTCGAATTCCCGCGGCTCGAACACCCTCACAATCCGTGCCTGCACCTTCAGGCTCCTTATACCGGGAACTATGCTCTTCATTTCCACCTTGGTGTTCTGCTTGATTGTGAGGTCCAGTCCCAGTTCTTTGGCGACAATGTATGCCGCCCCCTCGCGGCTGACAAGGTTGCTCAGTTCCCGTTGCTTGTCCGCTATGCGCTTGTCAACCTCTTCTACGCTCAGCCCGGTTGCAGAAATTATCCGCGGAATGATGTCTTCGGACATGTTAGCACCATATGTGACGCCCTGAGGTCGTCGCTGCAACATGTCGTCGTAAGGATAAATGTATGCGGAAGTTCTCTCACAGTATTTTTTTCTTTGCCGCGACCACGTCAGAGGACTCTATCGCCTTCTTTCCGGCCCTCTTTGAGATTGCGTCCGCCTCGCTGGAGATGTCCGTCGTTATTTCCTCAAGCAGCTGCCCGAATTCCTTCACGGCCCCCTCGTCGGCCTTCATCTTCGGCTTCTCGAGCAGCTTCCTGACCTCGGCGACAGGGTATTCCATACGTTTTTTCCGCGTTCTTTGTTCTTAAATTCACCCGCCGGGCCCGTTCTGGAGGCTGCAATGTGAGGGTTCCCATGGATATCCCATAACCTATTTGAGCCAACGTCTATGTTAGCATCATCTGTTGGTAAACAATAGTGCCCAACCTATAGTAAATAGAATAACTTACCGCAAGGTTGTTACATAAGATATATCTTGAAAACTTTGTATGGGCTTTAAATGCATATTTTGCACAAAAGGTGTTGGGTGTGTTGCAGTGAAAGTGAGAGATGAGATGCGCGATGCGGTTGAAGGCATATTCTTGCATTCAAAACCGGTCAGAATGCTCACGATGCTCAACGGTGACGGGGTCAGATACGCTACCCAGGTGTCAAAAACGGTCGATTGCACCTACTCCCACACCGTAAAGGTGCTCGAGATGTTCAGGAAGATGAATCTTGTGACCTTCGAGAAGAAAGGAAGGGTGAAGATAATCAAGCTTACAAGCGACGGCGAGGATTTGGCGAATGGTTTCGAGGGCGTGAGGAAGAAGTTCCACCGCATTTCCACCGGCGTGAAGGAACCGTTGATTGAGAAGCCGGCGAAGGCGAAGTAAGGACAGTTGTCGCCTACTTTTTTTGCACGGGAATCCGTTCGGCCTGTCATCCGCATCACGGGGCGAGATATATCGCCCATGCACACACCTGCCGGCACCCTTTTTTCGTTTTCACCAAGCACGGACACTTGAGATTAATCTATTTATGTCGGCTCTGCAACAGCTTTGATTATGAAAGAATTCCTTACCTGGCTCTATGGACGCAGCGCAAGGAATGCGCACATCCGGGGCATGGCCGAGAAGACGATAATGCTGTTGAAGAAAGAGCCGATGGAATACCAGCAGCTGTGCCGTGCTCTTGGTATAGGCTTTGACAACTACCAGAAGCCCCGCAGGACCTTTTATTTCGTCGTTAACCCCCTGAAAGCGGTCCAATTGATCAAGGAAAAGCGGATTAAGGACCAGGTCGACCCCAAGAAGTACCAGACCTTCTATATGCTGAATCCCGGCGCGTTCCAGGGCTACATGACGCGAGCCGTTGAGGAAGCTGTCACCGGCATGCAGGCCGGCTGAGCCGCGTTTTCCCGTTTCCAATTCAGCGCATACTATTTGTTGCATTAGCTAGCTTTCCAGAGATATTTTTCCAAAGATAGGACGTAAGAGCTAGCACATAACGTATAGTTTTCAGTAAACAGATGGTCCGGGAACCCAAACTAAAATGTGAGAGTTCGAGAAAATCCTAAGGGATTTTCGAGACGCGTGAACAGCGAGTTCACGCAGTCCGTGAGGGACGAATAGTAAATAGCCGTTTTCAATCATTTGAAAGACTTACTTAATATTTCGGATATACAAGTTACGGATGGATTGGAATGAAGCGTTTAATGATATTATCGGTTTTGGTTCTAGTTGTTGCTATTTCGCTGATATTTGTTAAATTGTCTCATACCGCAGAGTCGCCACCGCAAAGAACGGAATCCGTATCATCGTCGGTGCCTGTTTCAGTGCCCAATACAAGCGCATGTGCAATCACCTCACCCCCGTCGAGCATGGAAGGCGCCAATACCCATCCGGAAGTATACGGCACTGGCGCGGACCCAAACATCATCACGCTCGGCCCGAAGACGGGCGCCCACCCGGATTGGCCTACCTACCCGAACAAGCTTGGCATGGAGTTCGAACTTCAACGCGGAACGCCCGTGCTTGCGCCCATCGATATGGTACTGGTGGGCGTCAACAACAGGGGCGCCGCCTATCGTATCCAGAACGGAGAAAAAGTGAGTCCGTTCGATGATTTGGGATTATACTTTGAGTCTGCCAGCCCCGATTGGCCAAACATGATAATATTTACCTATCACCTAATGAGTTCGCCGCTGGTGCTCAAGGACAATCAAAGCGATGTTCAAGAATGGGGGACAGTTCTCCGTGCCCAGGGTCACCTGTTCTATGATGTCAGTGATTACATGGCACCGGAAAATGCAGTTTCATGCGATGCCATGATCGGGCGCTTGGTAAGACGCGGCGAACTGATAGGGTTCGCCGGTAGTGTCGGCAATCACTCCATGGCCCCTTTTTGTTTCAAGGTATCATCTGCGTCGGAAAATCCGACCATTCAAAACGGGAACCGCTACCTTCATTGGGTGCAACCAAGCTCGTTCTTTTACTGGAAATGTTACAGTTCTGATGCGGATTTTCCCGGTGGCGTGCTCGCTTATCCGTTCGAATGTGATGGGTATCAACTTCCTGCTGAACAGCGTGATGTGAATTTCAAATACACATCAACGAAATGATATCGAATGGAAGCCAGCTGAGAGGGAAACGGGTCGAAAGCTCCCGCTAAGGTCACTCAAAATCGTAAGAATTAAACGAATTTGTCTGACTAGTATGATCGCTAGATGTATCTACTCAGAACCTCTTGTGTTTCTGAAAGCACGCGCTGCAGAAGACTGGCTTGCCCTCGGTCGGCTTGAACGGAACTTCGCATTCCTGCTTGCATTCCGAACAAACGGCCTTGTGCATCTCTCTTGGTCCTCTGTTGAACGGCCTTCGTTCTCCAAATCCCATTTTTATCTCTCCTATTTTTTATGTGTGCAATCCGGTGTGCGTATTGTTGCAGCAGAGCTTATAAACGCGTTCAGAATCAACCGATGTACCTGCTGTCCTGCGGGTGCTCTTCCTTCTTCTGGGCGAACGGCAGCGGGATCGGAGGCGGAAGATTGAGGTCTTCTGAAAGGGTCAGCGCCTTTATCATGCATTTTCTCAGCACCGAATTGACCGCCTGCAGGTTCAGGTCCTCGGGCAGCTTCTTGTCCTTCTTCCAGTTCTTCAATAGCTCAACGGAATTGTCCGCCATTATCAGTACGTCCCCGCTGATGGTGATTTCCGCGAACGGCACCTTCTTCTCGGTGACATAATCGCTCTTGAATTCGAAACTCACGGACAGCCCCTTCTTCCCGAGGGCCGTAAGGTCCGTCTCGGTCACGTCAATTATCCGCGCGTTGTTGTTCACGCCGGCAGGCCCCTGATATTCCCCTATCCGCTTGGCCGCCATGTTCTTTACCGTCAATCCTACGACTGGCATGGCTCTCCATGCACTCGAAGGTTTAAAAGCTTGCCGGGTTTTGGCAAACTATTTGAGTGACTTCAACCTGCTATTGGCATGCCAAAAGCAGCAATACTGATTGCGGACGGTTTCGAGGAGATCGAGGCCATAGCGGTTGCCGACATCCTGCGCCGTGCCGGCATAACGGCCGCGCTGGTCGGGATGAGCGGAAACCAGGTCATGGGCAGGACGGGCATAAGGGTGAATTCCGACGCCCGCCTGATTGACAGTGACATCTCCGGCTTCGATTGCATCGTACTGCCCGGCGGTTCACAGGCTGTCGATACCATATCAAAGCATTCGACCGCTCTGAGAATCATCGAGGATTTCGCGAGGAAGGGGAAGCTTGTGGCAGCCATCTGCGCCGCACCGAAGATACTGGCGCAGCAGGGTCTGTTGAAGGACAAGCGTGCTACAGCCTATCCCGGTCTGGAGAAGATACTGGACAGGCCGCGCTCGGACAGGGTCGTGGTCGACGGCAACATAATAACCAGCCAGGGACCCGGGACGAGCATCGATTTCGCCCTCGCGATAGTCGAGCAGCTCGCAGGAAAGGCCACCGCAGCCAGGGTAAGACAAGAGATAGTCGCTTGAGAAGCGAAAACGATTATATCTAATAGTGTTAACTGTAACGCGTGAAGCTGGAGCATTCTGAGGAACTTGCCGAGCTGGTCGGAATCATGTTAGGCGATGGAAATATCTACGAGAGGAGGATACCACCAAAGATTTCTGCTTATCAGGTCCGCATTTGCGGTAGCCTCAAGGATGAAAAGGTATACATGCTGCATTATGTTGCACCATTAGTCGAAAGGGTTTTTGGGATCAGACCTTCAATCAAGTTTTTCAGAAACAACGGTCTGTACGTATGTCTGCATAGAAAGGAAGTTGTCGAGGCGCTAAAGGATGTCGGTCTTAAATCTGGCAGCAAGATTGAAAACAGATTAGGTATACCTATTTGGATAAAAGAAAATCCGGATTATCTCCGCGTCTGTTTACGCGGTTTAATCGATACTGATGGGTCGGTTTATCGACTTTCCAATCGCGATGCAAAATACGGTTATATGAGAATAAGTTTCAAAAACGGAAATCCGCAGTTGCTTGCGGATGTAAAAGAGGCCCTTGCAAAGTTGGGTATCAGTGCAAGTAAAGTGATTCATTATAATATTTTCATTACTGCGCAAAGCCATGTGCGGAAATATCAAACCGAAATAGGATTTAAGAACCCTAAACACTTACACCGATTAGCCCCGTCGTCTAGTGGCCAAGAGAGCGCGAAAAACGTTCTGGTAAGATAGCAGGCTCTGAACCTGTGGACGGAGGTTCGAAACGAACTGCTGTTCGTTTGACTGTGAACGGCAGTTCACTGGAAATCCTCCCGGGGCTACCATCTGTTTCCCTTCTTTGCCTTCTCGATGTTTGCCAGGATGTAGACCGTGTAATCGTCCTTGTAGCATGGCGGGCAACCCCCGTTGATTGCAATAAGCCTGCTCGGCACCTCTTCCTTTGCGTTCAATGCGTTGACCTGGCCGTCATACTTCCAGACCTTGCCGCCCTGCTCCCAGAACATGGGTCTTACAAGGTCTACCGCTATCCGACTGTCTGGTATGCAGCCCCAGAACCCGGCCGCCACCCTTTGCATCTTCTTCCACCAGTCGTCATACAGGATTTCCTTGCCGCCGACAAGTTCTGCTCCTCTCTTCCAGCCGTATTCCAGCCATTCCTTAGCTTTCGCTGTTTCGGTTTGTTCCAAGAAACCCTCAAGAGCTATGGGCTGCATGTATAAATCCTTTTTCGGCGATGTTTGCGGATGCCAGAATTGTCTGCAAAGAAAATACTGTTCATGTCAGGTTCGGGCTCCGACAAGCCGGTAGTCGGGGCTTATCAGAGAAAGCTTAAGGAAAAGTTCGGCGTGCAGAGCGACTGGCGTGTTACCTCCGCGCATCGCACTCCGGACGAAGCATGGGACATTTCCGCGCATCTCACTCTGAACGAATATGCCGCCTGCGGTTGCATAGCGGGTTACCAGAACGCCCTTGCCCCCTTGGTTGCGCACGCTAGCACAAAACCCGTCTACGCCCTGAAACCGGAGGTAAGGGAATTCGTCAAGGAGTTCGGGATGGATCCGCCGGATCTGGTCCTTTACAATGCGGAAATATTCGGAACGCTCTTCCTACCGCCCGGAGTTTCAGTCCCCCTGGTTATCGATTTGGAGAACGGCGCGGTCGCGATGGCCAAGGAAGTCGCTCATTTCGATTCTGAAGTGAAAAAGCGCGTCACACAGTATTTCCAGGACAAACGCGGCAAGGTCATCGATGCCGACAGGGAAGCGATGAAGGGAAATTAATGACAGCCTACGACCTCGCTGCTTTGAAGTTCGTGAAGCGGGGTAAGGTCAAGGAGGTCTACGAGGCCGGCGATGATTTCCTGTTCCAGTTCAGCAACCGGGTATCGGTGTTCGATCAGGTCATCCCGTCGCTGATTCCCCGGAAGGGCGAGAGCCTGAACAGATGCTCAACGCATTGGTTCAAGGCGGCCAAGAACCTTGGAATCAACACCCATTTCATTGACATGCCGGCCCCAGACCAGATGCTTGTTCGCAGGGCAGGTTCGTTCCCTCTCAGGGGCGAGCACGACCCCGATTATGAGAAGGTCGGAGAATTGAGGAATAATTACCAGATACCTCTCGAAGTGATAGGCCGCGATTACATTGTGGGCTCGATGTTTGACAGGGTGCAGCGCGGCGAGGTCAAGCCGGAAGAGCTCGGTTATCCTGCCGGGTATGACCCGAAGAAAATAAGGAAAGGTGAGGAGCTTCCCGAACGGCTCATCGAAGTGACCACAAAGTTCGAGAAGTTCGACAGGCCCGTCCGGATTGACGAGGCATACACGATAGCCGGAATGATGCCTGCGGAGTACAACGAGATGAAGGAGATAGTCAACACGATGTTCGACAGGATGGCGGACGAGGTGGAACCGCGCGGTCTCATACACATGGACGGCAAGATGGAATTCGCGTTCGGCCCGCACCGCGAGCTGATGCTGATTGACACGCTCGGCACCGGTGACGAGGACAGGTTCGTTCACAAGGCGATTTATGATGCTTCCGAAGGGCAGCCTCAGTATAAGATTGTGGAGGTAAGCAAGGAGTTCGTGCGGCAATATTACAGGAAGATGGGGCATCATGCCGCGCTGGAGGCCGCTCGCAAGGCGAAGAGAAGGGAGCCACTGATTCCGCCGCTGCCTGACCCTGAGATAGCCGAGACCAGCAGGCTGTATCTGAAGCTCATGGAAATGATCACGGGCGAACAGGCGGACGGACCGTTCAGCCCGATAGATCAGACAATCTGGGACGAGATGGGAAAGCAGCAGAACAGGTAAAATCAGGGCGTCTTCTCTGGGAATGTCTTCTTCGCGTGGCAGACTTTGTAGACCTTTTCGATTATGTCCTTGCTGCGGCCGATGTATCCCGTCGGGTCGGTAAGCCGTCTTATCTCTGCCTCCGGTATCCTTGATGTTATTTCCGGTTTCGTCAGCAGCACATTCGCGAATTCCGTCTTCGTAGTGTATGCCTCGGTTGCCGCCTTCCCGAGCAGGTCGTGTGCCTCGCTCCTTTTCATCGGATTGCCCACTTTTCTGGGATCGGTTATGCGGGTCAGTATGCGCGGGGACGTTATCACGTCGAACGAGCGC
Source organism: Candidatus Aenigmatarchaeota archaeon (assembly GCA_043799675.1). Taxonomy (GTDB): domain Archaea; phylum Aenigmatarchaeota; class Aenigmatarchaeia; order Aenigmatarchaeales; family JACQIB01; genus JAZDNN01. The sequence continues at coordinate 24,986 of JAZDNN010000027.1, forward strand.
TTAACCCTTTCCTTGGAGCGATCCTCGTTGACCTGCAACTTGAGCATGACCTCTGCCATCCCGCGTATCGCATGGTCGGCGCACTTGAATGCGCCCTCGAATATTATCCTGTCCGAAGCGGAGCCAGTCAGGTCGCGTGCGTACCTCATGTTGCAGGTTGCCATCGAGGTGGCGAGACATCCGTTTATGTAGCTCTCGAAAGATTCCGCCTGTTCCTCAGTGGTCGGGTTGCCCCCTTTCGCATCCTTGTGCGGCATCCCGGACGAGCCCTTCTTGCCGAGAGGGAACCTGAATATGTTCACATCGTCGCTCCTTCCCCACGCCACATATTGCGCAAGGTTACCGACCGTTTCCATCGTCCTGGCCAGCGAATACATCACGTCCGCGGAAAATTCCCGTCCCGGGACCTGGGCGGAGGCTGTCATGTGCCCTATCTCGAGTTCTCTGCAGAGCGCTTCCTCGAGTTCCATCCCGTCGATGTCGGCATCGGTTGCCGAGTGGTGGTTGCCGGTTATGTCGGACCATTTCCCGACGAGCGAATGGTTGTAGACGAATCTGATCACGTCAAGGTCGTCGTGGAGCATCTCAGCGTAATGTACGAACGGCCTCCCTACCACCGTCGGTACCGCGTCGTAAAGGTGTGTCCCGTCCATGTGCGATATATTGATCCAGTCGAGCGCGGCCCTTTCTAGGGTGATGTCTCTGAGGTTCTCCACTGAGCCGGCTATTATCTTGAGTCCCTTACTGAACTGCAGCGCATTGGTCGGTTCCGACGTGTCCGCCGTGGTCTTGAGTGCGTTGGTGTGCGCACCGGCGCCGGGGCATGCCTTCTCCGCCTCTTCTTCCCAGACGGTGTTTATCGCTATCTGGTCGTGCCCTTTGGCCGCCTCGATTGCGCGCACCCTGTCAGGGTTCACCGGAGGGACGTTTGCCGTCCTTATCAGGGCCGCGGCCTTTTCCGGTGTGACATAATCAGGATGCAATCTGCTGAGCACTTCTATGGACTTGCCCTGCACGTACAGGTTGTATTTGATTTTTTGTACCGGCCCGAAAACCTCCCCCATCTCCAGCGTCCCGTACCTTCCCACGTAAAGGATGCTCGGGTCGATTTCAGGTCCCGCCCCTTTTGGTCTTGGTTGTGTCCTTTCCTTCGGCGGCTCTATCATGTCCCCACCATCGTATCAAAAGGATTTATATCTGGGAAGGCTAGCTTAGTCATGCCACGGATTGACAACGCGTTCTTCGGGAGCATCCTTGTCGATGGCAGGAAGTACGAGAATGATTTGTATGTGCATTGGGACGGAGAGATAAGGGAGCGGCAGAAGACGCACAACTTCACCAAGACGGAGTTCGAGGATCTGTCCTTGAAGGACCCCGAAATCATCGTGGTCGGCACGGGCATGAGCGGCATGGTTACGATAGATCCTGCAGCCGCCACGGCCGCAAGCGTGCACGGAATCCAGTTGCTTGCGGCAAAGACTCCCGAGGCCGTCCAGCGATTCAACGCTTTGGCGCGGATGAAGAAACGGGTCATAGCGGTGTTGCACGCGACTTGCTAGAGATATTTCTTGAACCAGTCTGTTGCCAGCTTGAAGAACGTATCCTCGTGCTCTTCGAAGCCGTGCGAAGCGCCCTCTATCGCTTCGAACTTCTTCATGCATTTCAATGAGTTGAAGACGAGTTTCCCGTGCTGAATCGGGACGTATTCATCTGCAGTGCCATGGATGACAAGTGCCGGTGCGGCGACGGAAGCGGCGTATTTTGCTATACCAAAATCAGCTGCTGTTTTCCAGTACTTCCAGCCGAAGAACTTCACGTTGAAGTGCTCCTCCCAGTCCTTCGGTATCGTTATCTCCCCTTTCTTCTTGAGCATGGTGATTTCTTCTCCTGTGAACAGGGTCTTCATCACTTCACTCGGAACGGCAACGGTCGCGGAAGCCACTACGGCCTTCGGCATTGTCTTGGCTGCCAGCATCACTGCCAATGCGCCGCCCATGCTTTGTCCGGCAATTCCGATTGTCCCGCATTTCTCTTTTAGAAAATTATATGCGGCGATGCAATCGCCCAGCTCGGTTTCCATCGTACAATCCGCGAATTCGCCTTCGCTCTCGCCGATTCCGGCCCGATCGAACCTGAGTGTGAGGAATCCTGCCTTGTTCAGTGCCGCGGCATAGCGTATCATGAAGCCGCCCCACTCGTCCTTTCCGCTCGCGTACCCGGAGATGAGGAGCACCCCGGCCTTCGGCTTGTCCGGCCCCTCGAGCATCCCGCATAATTTCAATCCCTTGGGGGTCCTGAAGAAGACCTTTTCTTTCATCATGTATTCTTTTTATTCAGGCTCATTTAAAACACAGCATGCCCAGGAAGCTTTTCGTCACAAAAGCCGATGGTTCCAGGGAGCCCTTTGACGTCGAGAAGGTCAAGCGGACCGCCCTGCGCGCCGGGGCCGATGACGCCCTTGCAGACAATGTGGCCGAAGAGGTCGAGAAGAGGGCATACGACGGGATTTCCACGCATATCATACTTGAGATAGCGCTGAAGATGCTGGATAAGATGGAGCCCTCGGTCGCGGCCCGCTATGATTTGAAAGGTGCGATAATGAGGCTCGGACCGGCCGGTTTTATTTTCGAGCAGCTCCTCGCCGAGATGCTGCGCGCCTGGGGCTGGAAAACGAAGGTGCACAGCATGCTGAAAGGCAAGTGCGTGTCCCACGAGGTCGATGTCGTCGCGGAAAAGGGCGATGAGAGGGCCATGATTGAGGCGAAGTATCACAACCAGCCCGGAATATTCACCGGCATAAAGGACGCCCTGTATGTCGTGGCGAGGTTCGAGGACCTCGTGGCTGCGAAGACGAAGGAATCCTTTTTCACGGAGCCGTGGCTTGCGACCAACACCAAGTTCAGCGGGGACGTCATCCAGTATGCGGAGTGCCGGGGGTTGAAACTGCTCGGTTGGAAGTATCCCGTGAAGGAAAATATCCAGTTCATGCTTGAGAGGAAGATGCTGTATCCCGTCACCGTGATACGGAACATCGACAAGCTGACGTTGCAGAAGCTTGCGGATGCCGAGCTCATGTTCTGTTCCGACTTGCTGGTCTCAACAAAGGAACTTTTCAGGAAGACGGGCATCAAGGAGAACAGGCTTGCCCAGTTGCAGCAGATTGCGAAGAGTGTTTGCCAGAAGCAAAGTGCTTAAATAGGTCTTCCAGCAATTCTGGAGTCTATGGGCGAGGAAGTTTTTGATTGCATTATCATCGGCGGCGGGCCCGCCGGCTGCTCCGCCGGAATATACGCGTCGCGTTTCGGTCTCAAGACGTTGTTGCTCAGCAGTCCCGAGACGCTTTCGCAGGCCGAGCATGCGGCCGAGATTGAAAACTATCCAGGTTTCAGGAAGATTCATGGTGCCGAGCTGGTCGCGAAGATGCGGGAGCAGGCTGCTGGATCCGGGGTCAAGATAGTGGACGCAAAAGCAACGTCCATCGTTGACGGCAAGCCGAAGACCGTTCATACTGAGGGTGAAAAGTACGCTGCAAAGTCGGTCATACTTGCCACGGGAGCCGCCCATCGGAAGGGAGGGGTTCCGGGCGAGGAGGAGTTCGCCGGAAAAGGCGTAAGTTATTGCGCGCCCTGCGACGGGCCGCTGTTCAAGGGCAAGCCCGTGATAGTCTGGGGCGGCGGGGACTCTGCCCTGAGCTATGCGGTCTATCTCCAGAGCATCGGATGCAAGGTCACTCTTGTCCACAGGAGGAACGAGTTCAGGGCGGCGGCAGCCGTGATTGAGCAGGCCAGGAAGTCCGGAGTCAAATTCGTTCTTGAGCGGACGGTGACGGAAATCAAAGGAAAGAAATTCGTCGAATCTGTGATATTGGATGACAAGAGCGTGATAAAGGCGTCTGCGGTCTTCATCGCGATAGGCGAAGTGCCTGCGGTCGAGCTCGCGCGCTCGGCTGGCGTTACCGTTGACGCTTCAGGTTTCATCCCGGTGGATGTGACAAAGGCTACCAACGTGAAGGGTATTTTTGCGGCAGGCGATGTCACGGCCACGCCTTTCCGCCAGATTGCGACTGCTACAGGGGACGGAACGATAGCGGCGTTGAGCGCGTTCAAGTTTGTAAAGGGCGGTTGAATGGCGGAAATCCATATACTGAAGACAAAGGCCTGCCCTTCCTGTCCGAAGGCCGTCCTGATGGTCAGAAAGGTTGTTGACGGGATGAAGGGAATCACCATCAGGGAGACCTACGTGGACAGTCCCGAGGGTCAGAAGCTCGCGCACAAGTACCACATGACGGCCGCCCCTACCATACTCGTGGGGGAAAAGGTCGTTTCCGTCGGCGTCCCGAGCGAGACCTCCCTCCGGACGGCAATAGAGAAGGCGTTACGTTCTTAAGCTGTGCCGATGCTTTTTTGGGCATGGAGCAGCAGAAGAAGCGGATAATCTTTGCCCTTGTGATAATTTTCGCGTTCGCCGGCAGTTCCGTCGCCCTGGCGTTTGACTCGGCCATGCAATTTGTGACTGGCAACAGCAAACAAACGCAGCCCGATGAGGTGGACAGGCCCCTGGCCGACAGCGAAGAGGCCCCCTACTTGCAAAACAATTACCTGATAGTCCGGTACTACTATTCCGCCAACTGCCCGAATTGCGCGCGAGCGGAGGATGCGATAAGCGGCCTGCGGAGCGAGCTCGCCCCGATCCTGCTTGAGCGGATTTCGGTCGATGAGTTTGCCAACGAGACGGAGTCCATGGGTCTTACACAGATACCCTCGGTCTACCTGAAGGGTTCAAGCACGATGATGTTCAGCGGTGCGCCGACTTATGACCGCCTGTTCACGGAGGCCTGCAGGCTTTATTTCGACCCGCCAATGGCCTGCCCGATCTGAGAATCAGTCCTTCAGTTCCTTCTTCAGCTTTGTTATTTCCGATTCGGTCTCGTTCAGCTCGTGCCGGAACTTTTCTATGACCGCGCACAGCTGTTCCGGTTCGGTATGCAATGCTTCTGCGGCTTCCCTGAGCGTTTTTTCCTTTTCCCGTTTGTCCGTCATTTCAGCAGCTCCTTCCTGAGTTTTTGTATCGTTTTGTCCGCTTCCTTTTTGTCCGGTGCGGCACCTTGTGCCAGGATTGGAGTGCCTCCGCCCCTTCCTCCGAGTTCGGCAGCAAGCCTTGCCACCAGTTGTCCCGTATTGACATTTCCCGCCCTTGCTCCCGCGGAACCGAACAGGTAGGCTTTGTCCGTTGTCCCGATCAGTATTATCACTGTATCTTCCGCGCTGAGCTTCCTGCTTATTTCCCGCAGTTGTTCCGCATTTGCACCGGGCACATGCTCGACCAGCCAGCGCAGTCCGTCCTTCTTTGTCAGGTGGAGATTGCTTATGCGCTTTTCCGCCGCCTTGCCCCGCAGAGTTTCAAGCTCCTTGTTGGCTTCCTTCCATTTTTCCAGCAGTTCCTCCGCCGCCTTCGGGACCCTGGCTTCGCTTGTCTTCAGAAGTCCGGCCGCCTTTTTCAGCGTCCTTCCCGACTCTTCCAGATATTTTTCCGCTGCAGGGCCTGCCCGGAATATCAGTCTGACGGTCCCGTCGGCCGGCCTCTCCGTCTTGGTTATCACTATCGGCACGAGGTCCGCGGTGTTGTCCCCGTGCGTACCGCCGCACGCCTCCGTGTCGAAGTTTCCTATCGAAAGTATCCTGAGATTCTTTGCAGGGACCGCCGCCCCCTGGTAGATACCGAAACCGAATTTCTTTTCGGCTTCCGGTCTCGGGAGGACCAGCTTTTCTATCTTCAGTTTTTTCGCTGCCGTGTCGTTCGCAAGCTTCTCTATCTTCTCCACCTGCTCGGGCGTAAGGCTCGCATAATGCGTTATGTCCAGGTGCGCCTTGTCGGCGTCCTTCTTGGAACCGGCCTGCCACACCCACGGACCAAGGACTCTTCTGGCGGCACCGTTGACGATATGTGTCGCATCGTGATTGATTGTTATCTGTTCCCTCCGTGTCCTGTCAATGGCGCCTTTGACCGTGCTTCCTTCCTTGAAGTGCGGGCTCTCGGCGGCATGCACGATGACCCCGTCGACCTTTTCAACATCGTAAACTTTTTTTCCTCCGATCGTTCCGTGGTCGGGTTCCTGCCCGCCGCCTCGCGGATAGAAGGCCGTCCTGTCAAGCACGACGAACTTGTCCTCAATGACTTTGAGCACCTTTGCCTCGAACGTGCGGACGTCCCCATAATATAGCGGCTCCGTCTTCGGGATGCCAGACACGTCCAGCTTGAACTTCCCCTTCTGTTGCGCCTCCTTCTCGTGCAGCTTGGTGACCTTCGTCCAGAAGTCGCCGGGTATCTCGACCCTGATGCCTTTCTGCTCCGCGACCTCCTCCATGAGTTCCGGGGTGATGCCCTGGGTATCGTACAGTTCTACCAGCCTGCTGTCAGTGAGCTTTTCCTTTTTCTCCAGGACGGTCTCCACGTATTTCTTCGCGCTTTCCATGCTTCCCCGGTACCGCTTCTCCTCGGCCTGTATCACTTCGGTGAAGCGGTCCATGTTTGCGAGCATTTCAGGGTACAGGGGCTTGAAGTATTCCGATACCTGTCCTGCGACCCATATCAGGTCGAAGCCGAGCCTGTGCCTGTCGATGAACGATAATGCCCTCCTGAGAAGGACCCGCAGGTTGTACCCGCCCCCGATGTTGCTCGGAATTCCGCCGTCCGCTATTGCCGTCACCAGCGTCCTCGCGTGGTCGGCTATGGCATAGATCGCCTGCATCGGTTCGGTCTTTCTCAGCATGGTCTCGGTGTCCGTGCCGAGCTTCTTCGCTATTTCCTCCCTTACCTTCGCGATGTCCCCGACCTCGTCGAGGTTCAGCATTCCGGACAATCTCGAGTAGCGTGAAAAGAATTCCTTGTCATAGCTTATTCCGCCCTTCGCTATCATCTTTTCTATGACCGGCCCGAGGACCGCATCATACACGGTCGGTGTCCGTTGGCTGGCCCAGACGAACCTCTCCAGCCCCGCCCCCATGTCTATGACCTTCTTCGGCATGACCCTGAAATTATCGGGCGTGCCCTCGAACTCGGTGAATACCGCGTTCCCCATCTCCAGTCCACCCGCGAAATACTCGAGCGAATAGCCGAACGCACCCGCTCCCAGCCATGCATCCTCTATCCAGTTTATCCTGTCCGGTTTGATGCCGAACACTTCCGTCAGCATCCTGTAATCAAGCTCTATGCATTTGTCTTTCCAGTATCCGGTCTTGTTGACCGGATCGAACAGTGAAGCCTGCTCCACGTGGCCGTGGGTCGTCCAGTGCCTGCCGCTCACTCCGACCTGCGGTATGTCGTTGAACCTCAGGCTCGGCTGGAGGAGTATCGCCTTGTCCACGCCCGGCGGGAACTCGAACACGAACTTTGATTCATCCATCCGGTAGAAGTCCACTATTCCTGCGATGGTGAAGTTGAGGTTCGGAAACCATCTTGCCATCACGGGGTATCTCTCGAGGGGCGTGTGTCCTTCCTTGACGAAGAACTTCTGTATCGCGTCCCAAGCGGAAAAGTAGTCCCACTTTTTCGGCATGAGGGGGTTGTCAATGAATTCATACGGCCTGCAGCTGCTGTCGTTGCAGAGCTCCTGCTGTGCGGTTGACCAGAACCATTTGCCGCAGTTCCTGCATTTGCCTCGCTTGAAACCTAACCTGTGAAGTGCTTCTAGGTCCCAGTACCGCTGCCAGTCGCGCTGCAGCTGCCCAAGTAGAGCGGCCTTGTCTCCGGCCATAATTTTTCTGCCTTAACCGAACAGTGCGCCTAGACCGGCCGCTGCCTCTTCGGCCTTTTTGGCCTCTTCTTCTGGTTTCTTCTCATCCTTCTTCTCAGCCGCTGCAGGGGCTGCCACAGCCACCGGAGCTGACGGGGCTATTGCCGCTTTGGCTATCGCCTCGTCTATGTTCACTCCCTCGAGGCTCGCTACCAGCGCCTTGACCTTCGCCTGGTCGACGTGTGCGCCGGTCGCTGACAGTACCTTGGTCACGTTTGCCTCGTTCACCGGTTGCTTGGCGGCATGTAACAGCAGTGCTGCGTATACCATTTCCATTTTTCATACCTCCATGCTCATGATTCGTTCTGTGGACGACCGAAGGTCAAGAGGAACATCGTTCCTCGAGACGCGTGAACGTGAGTTCACGCTGTCGTCATGCTCCTCCGCTGGCTGCCGTAAGCGCTTCGGCCTGCGCCTTGGCCCTTGCCATCAGTTCTTCAATTATGCCCTTATCGAGTATTTCCGCTTCCATTCCCAGCGTCTTTGCTTCGCGGAATCCCTTCGCGAGCATCGTGCCCATTGTAAGCTTGGTCGGCCAACCCGCGTTCACGGACAGGTTGAAAGCGCCCGTTATCGCTTTCATCAGGTTAGCCATCGTCTTGACATCGTCTATCGCCAGCACGTTCTTGTCGTAGAGCGTGCCCGCCTCCCACATGCTCACGATGTCCAGCCCTATTGACATCGGTCTTATTTTCAGCATCGACAGCGCGCCTGCGAGGTCGGCAGTTATGACGTCCCCCGCCTTTGCGACACGGCTGTCCTTGGAGACGGCTATCTTGCCTCCTTCCACTTTCGCCGCAATCTTGACTTTCGTGAGCGTGCTTATCGCCGGCCCGGGCGGGATGTCCGTCGGTCCTGCCGGAACCGTGATGTCTTCTGGAGCTATGTCCCCGGCCTTGGCCGACGCGGGGCTCTTGTTCATGCTGACCGTCCTGTACAGCTTGAACGGGTTGCCGGAGCTCAGCATCACCGCCGGCTGGCTGCCCAGCAGCTTCACCAGGTCCGCCCTGCCCGCCTTCTCCAGTGCCAGGCGTAGCACGCATTTCTTGACCACCCTGATGTGCGCCTGTCCGGTCAGTGTTCCCTTTATTTTCTGCAGTGCCGAGGCCGGCATCTTATGCAGGTTGAGTATCGCTATGACGGTAGATTTGTCCATCTCGTGCGCGAGTTTCAAGACCTGCTCGGTCTTTTCCTTTCTCGGGGCCGCCCTTCCTTTCTTTATGTTTTGCTTCATACGGGCGCCTCCATCTTGACCGGCTTCCCCATCGTGAGCTTGATTATTCCGTTCTTCACTTGCTCCCTTCCCTTCGGCAGCGCTGCAATCACGGATTTGAACACGGCCTCGATGTTGACCGCCACGTGCTCGTCGGTCATGTCCTCCGTGCCCACCCGCAGGTGCACCACCGGACTGTCCTTCACCGCCACTCTGACGGTTGCGGCCGCGTTGTCAACCGCCTGGCTGAAATCGGGCAACGTCGGTGGCACCGGCTTCGGCATCTTCCCCCTCACTGCAAGCACCGGACCGAGCGCCTTCGCGACCTGAGGCATCAGCGGTGCCTCGGCGAGGAAGCCGCCGACCGAGATCGCAAGGTTCTTCGCCGCCTTCTTGTTCTTTGACAGGCCTTCGAGCTGGTCCTTGCTTACAAGTATCACCCTGTCCCCGAGTTTCTTTACCAGCGGTATCGCGCTGTCCGCGAAGAATCCTATCTTGACTCCCGCCGGCGGGTGAGGCAGCCTTACCTCCGCCTTGATCTTTCCCTCCGGTTTCTTCGGGTCCAGATTCTTGAAATTAATGGCCATGTCGAAGCTCTGCTTGAAGTTCCTTTTCGGAGAGCCCTCTCTGGCTGACTTGACTGCCGTTAGTACCTTTTCGTTAACCATGTTCGCACCATCGCTACTGCCTAAGCAGTGACCAAAGAGCTGCTGCAGACTATATAATGTTATCGGATGAGCCTGTTGACTTCCTCTATCTGTTCGCGTATCCCTTCAATCAGGTCGTACCTTTTTGCTTCTTCGGCCGTCACCCAGGCATGCTCGGTAAGGTCCTTGCAAAGCTTGACGTCTCCTCCCTTGTGGTCCGCGAACAGGCTGATAACAAGGGATGACACTCCGTCCGGCCGGATGAATGCCAGATTGGTGAGGTAACGGATGTTGCTTATTTCGAGCCCCACCTCTTCCATGGCTTCCCTCTCCAGCAATCTTTCCAGGACGCCGAACCAATGGTACGGGGTATCCTTCTCTCTGTTGCTGTAGTCCTTCGGTTCCAGCTTCCCGCCAGGAACCGTCCACCTGTTCGGGAACGCTATCTCATGCGGGGCCCGTTTGACAATCAGGAACTTCCCGTCCCTGATTATGATTCCGGTGGCCACCACGTAATGCATCTTCTCCATGCTTGGCATGCAAAGCTTTTGCAATCAGAATGATAAATAGTCTACTGCGCCGACGGCTTGTCAAGCTCGATGTACTCTTCCACTTCCGGCATCATGTTCTCGTTCGGTTGCATGCTCGGTCCGATGGGTGCGCCGTCCGCCGACATCCTCGGTTCCATCGCTCTCACCCTGTCGTCCAGGCTTGCCACGGCAGCTGAGAAGGTCCTTTTCATCTGGTTCATGCCGTTCTCGAAATCAATCAGCCTTTCCGCCATCCGGTCGATCCCGCCCTTAAACTCGGTCTGCATCTCGCACTTGATGCTGTCCAGCGCGCCAAGGGTAAGGTCCCTTGCACCCTTCTCTTCCTCGAGCCTCTGTGTCAGACCGCTCATGCTCGATTCCATGGAACCTATCCTGCTGCTGAGCTCCATCCTCAGGTTGTCCACGAACTTCGAGGGGCTGCCGGAGGCTTTCAGTAGCACCATCGTCACGAACATCAGCGTCACTGCCACAGGCAATGTGGTGTACCCAAGCAGCGTTCCCGCCAGCGCTCCGAGCGACAGCACGGCAAACAACCAGAAGAATGTGGCCGATTTCATGGGCTATAGATTACAGAACAAAGATTTAAAGACAGACTTTCGAGCACCCATTACTTGATCTGATGGTCCCACTTGCCCTCGGCTATCTCCTTTATCATTTCCTTGGGGTTCTTCCCCTCGACCGTCACCCCTAGGCTCACGCAGGTCGCGACTATCTCCTTTGTCGCCTTCTTCAGGTCGTTCGTGCCGAGCACGGGCAGCTTTGCCTTGGCAATCTTGACCGCCGCGTGCAAGGTAAGGTTCCCGACAGCCGGTTCCTTCCATGCGGCCTTGGCAAGCTTTTCCAGCTTGAGCTCCTTCTTTATCAGCTGGCTTGTCGGCGGGCTGCCGACCTTTATTTCGAACTGCTTGGTGTCCGTGTTGACTATGACTTCCACGGGTATGCTTATTCCCGAGAATTCCCTGGTCGCCTCGTTTATCTTTGCCACGACGTTCGGTATGTTTATCTTGTGCACGGCAAGAGCGGGTCCGAGCGGCGGCCCGGCAGTGGCTTTGCCACCTTCCACCATCAGCTTGATCGTTATGCTTCCCATATCATTCACTGTTTCTTTTCCTCGGCCAGTTTGGCCTCCGCGCTCTGGACCAGCCGGATGTTGCTTATCGGGACCGTCACCGGAATCGGTATCGCCGCTTCCAGCAGTTCGACCGTGATTTCCTCTTTTGATTCGTCCACTCTTGTTATCTTCCCTTTCTCGTTCTTGAACGGCCCGCCGGTGATTTCAATTATATCCCCGCGGTTGACCTTTATCTCGACCTTCCTTGTTTCCAGGAACTTGCGTATGTCGCCCATTTTCACTTCCTTTCGTATCAGTCCGCGGACGTGAGGCACCCCCTGGATGGCGTGCTCGATCCCCGACGTCTCGCCCTCGATGAACAGGTAGCCTTTGAGCTCGTCCGGATGAAGGACCGCATACACCGAACTTCCCGTGTTGCGTATCTTGTTCGTCAGGGTCTCTATCACCGCATTTTCTCTTCCCACCGTCGTCCTGATTGTCCACATCATTCTAAGCGACCCCCACGACAGCGTTGATTATGAAATGGTATGCCAGGAATATCACGAATCCGATCGCCCCTATGAGGGCTATTCCGGCGCCGGTGACCTTGGCCGTGTTCATCCATTCCTCGCGGTCCGGCTTTCTGGCTATCTCGATGGTCCGCCTGTACTGCTGGAACCGTTCCTTCATGGCCTGCGGCGACAGCTTGCTCAATATTCCCATTAAACCACTCAGAATAGTTGTAGCTCGCCCCAAGAGTATTTAAATCCATGTCTGCGCTCAGACAAAATCGATACCGAGAATCTTCTCGAATTCCCTGCTCTTTGCCTTGTTGAACGGCTTGATGGGTCCCGTGAGCTGGCCGGACTTAACTCCGGTTATGATAAGCATCGCGCGCACGTTGTCGCCCATCTCCTTGTCTATCTGCGCGCCCCAGATTATCTTGGCGTCCGTGCTGAGCTTGCAGCTGACCGCCTCGACTATCTGCTGGCACTCCTTGATTGTCACGTCCGAGCCGCCGCAGACGTTGATCAGTGCCCCGGTCGCCCCGTCTATTTCCACGTCCAGCAGCGGATTGTTCAATGCTTTCTCCACCGCCTCAAGCGCCCTGTTCTCCGAATCAGATTCGCCGAGACCAATCATCGCTATCCCGCCCGCTCCCATCACGGCCTTGATGTCCGCGAAGTCCAGATTGACCAGCCCGGGTTTCGTGACCAGCTCGGCCACCCCTTTGACAGCATTGACCAGAATTTCATCGCATACTTTGAACGCGGTGGCTATGGAAACGTCCGGGACTATCTCGAGCAGCTTGTCGTTCGGTATGACTATCAGGGTATCCACCACGTTCTGCAACTTCTCCAGTCCGGCCTTGGCGTTGTCCATCCTGCCCTTCCCTTCCATCATGAACGGCAGTGTAACAACCCCGACGGTCAGCGCCCCCGCTTTCTTGGCAACTTCCGCCACCACCGGCGCGGCTCCGGTCCCTGTTCCGCCCCCGAGTCCGCATGTAATGAAAACCATGTCCGAACCGGCCATCGCCTCCTTCAGGTCGTCCCTGCTTTCCTTGGCTGCCTCTTCCCCGACGTGCGGGTCCGCCCCTGCACCAAGTCCGCGGGTCAGTTCCTTCCCGATGAGTATCTTCTGGTCCGCATCGGTGTAGAGCAGGTCCTGCGCATCGGTGTTGACTGCGACCACTTCCGCCCCGATGATGCCGACCTGCATCATCCTGCTGATGGTGTTGTTGCCAGCGCCGCCCACTCCGGCGACCTTGATTACCGCCCTTCTCGCCTCAAGCAGCTTCCTCAGGTCCTCGTCTGCAGAACTTCTTCCCTTTTCCCCGTGTTCGGCCTTTACCGCCATATTTTCACCATCGGATTTAATGGCAATAAAGAGCATTTAATCGATTTAAAGATGTGATTCAGGCACCGTGATCGGCCTTGTCGACCTCGGCCTTCGGCTTTTCGAATATCTCGGAGAACTTCACCCTGTTCAGGTTCGTGTACTTCCGTATCTCATCGGCCAGCCTCTTCTTCACCACCGGGTGAAGCAACGGCGGCAGTATTATTTCCACCATGTCGCCTGTGATTGTTACCGATGTCGGCTCCAGGCTTGAGAATCCCTTGACCAGCGCGGAAATCTTCTGCTCCCTTCCCTCTATCTTGCCGATTATTTCCACGTCATAAACGAGTGCCTTGCCCGCGAGCGGGTGGTTGAAGTCTATCGTGACCCTTCCGTTGGTCACGCTGACCACGCGCCCCCTTCTTCCGTCGGCTTCCACAGGCATCCCTACCTGCGGCTGGACGTTGTGCCTCTTCATCTCCGTTTCAGGCACTACCTTGACCAGCTCTTGCGTCCTTTCGCCGAACCCCTTCTCGGGCTCCACTTCGACGGTCTTTTTCTCCCCGACCTTCATCTGCTCGAGCGCGTGCTCCAGACCGGTAATGATGAATCCGGCCCCCAGCACCACCGGAACCTTCTCCGCCTTCTCAAAAGTGTGTCCACCCTCTTTGAGCTTGCCTGTGTAGGTGATGGTTATGAAATCGCCCTTTTGCATACGTTCTCATCGGCAACACATCTTATAAATCCCAGTCCTGCTCAAGCAAGTTATGCGTCTCGCCGCCCTGCTGGTCGCATGTGCCATCCTTCTGGTAGGCGCTTTTTTCACTCTCAGCTCTTCTGGCTCCCCGACAGGCGCCGCCGTGGCGACTTCCGGAGGTGAGAAACTGATAGTCACCAAGATAATCGACGGCGACACCATAGTTGTTGAGGGCGGTGAGCATGTCCGCCTCCTCGGAATCGATACCGACGAGAAGGGGCAGCCTTGCTTTGCGGCCGCGAAGCAGAGGTTGTATGACCTTGTTCTCAACCGGGAAGTGACGCTTGAGCGCGAGGGTGATGACAGGGACATGTACGACCGGCTGTTGCGCTGGATATGGCTCGACGATGTCAACATAAACCAGCAGATGGTCGCGGAGGGATTGGCCGTGGCAAGGTTCGATCAGAAGTCCAAGTACCAGGAAAAGGTCGCAGCGGTCGAGCATGCCGCCATCGTGAACAAGCTCGGCTGCAAGTGGGCGAACATCACTCGATGAGTATCCCGGGCTTGCACGGCTCTGCTGCGGCCGCCTTCTTGTCTGTGCCGGTCTTCGGCTGCGTTTGTTTCAGGACGTCGTCCGCCTTGAGAAGCTCGACCTTCGAGCCGGTCTCGCGGGTGAGAAATCCCTGCGCCTCCCGCAATGCCGCCCATTCGCTGCCCGCATCCAGGAACAGCTCGTCCAGATGGCCCCTCTTGATGAGCCGGTTCGCATAATCCACCGCCCTATTTCCAAGCTCGCGGTACTTCTGTACTTTCATCAGCTCCGGCAGCTTCTTTCCCTGCATCACGTCATTGTACATCTCGTACTTCCACGGCTGCGATGCCACAAGTGTGATGCAGGAAGGCTTCACTATCTTGGATATCTTCCGTATCTCGCTGATGTCCGCCAGTACTTGTCTTAGCAGGCATTCGCCCGCTTCCAGTCCGATGTGCACCTTGCTTCCGTCATAATCCGGCCAGCCGGCCTCATGTATGAATTGCTTGTTCCCGAGTCTTGCCCACCATTCCTCGGCCGTGTGCGGAATGAAGGGTGCGAGGAGCCTGAGCCATACGGAAAGGGTGGTATCGATGTTGCAACTGCTTGTTCGTTTGATGTACCAGTTGAGGTCGTTCATCACGCCGAAGAACCCAAGGTCTATTGCTTTCCGTATCTCGTTCCTTTCCATCGCCACGGTCACGCCGTTGATGGTGTGATTCAGTCTGGATGCCATCCATTTGTCCATTTCGGTGGTCTTGCCGCTTTTCTTGGCAAGCAAGGTGTCTATCATCCGGTTGAACTCGTCCAGCTTTTCCGCATACCTGTCCGCCGCCTCGTTGGTCCAGTCGAAGTCCATCCACTGGTTCGCCCCGTGCGAGATGTAGAACCGCACGGCATCCGCACCCCACTTGTCGACGGCCTCGTTCCAGAACACGACATTCCCCACGTGCTTCGACATCTTCTTGCCGTAGGCTATCAGGTGCCAGTTGACGAAAATTCCCAGAGGCCCGAGCTGCTCCGGGAAAACGGCCGCATGATTCATGATGAAGAACGGGAAGTGCACGGTCTTGTGCTCTTTCCCGCTCATGTTCAGGTCGAGCGGGTACCAGTACAGGAACTCCTCCCTGATTTTCTGCCAATTCTCCGTTTTGGGCTTGCCTTTTCCAAGGAAAACAAAATCGAACATATCATCCGTCAGTTCCTCTTCCTTCAGCTTTCCGTTGTTCAGCCACTTGCTGACTATGAAGAACGCCATGTAGATGGTGCTGTCCGAGAGCGCCTCTATCACCCATCCCTTCTCGAACGGGAAGGGGGTGCCCAGCCCTCTTCTCCGCACGCACGGCCTAGCTTCCAGCCAGTCGATTATTCCCGGAAGCTCGTTCTTGTAATCGGGCGGGAATATGTTCATTTTCTCGATGTGTCTTTTTGCCGTCTCTTTCAGTTGCTGGTTGCCGTAGTCCAGGAACCACTGGCCCCTGACCTTCTTGATTATTATCTCCGCCCCGCACCGGCAGTGCACCGGTTTTACGGACAGCTCATAGATGGAGTCTGCGCTTCCCCTTTCCTTCAGCCAGGATGCTATCTGGATTTTTGCCTTGGACACCGGAAGTCCGCCGAACTTCGGAATATTTGCCCGCATCATTCCCCCGAACTCCATCTTGTACAGTTCCTTGACTACCCCCTCGATGCGCGGATCCTTCGGGTCGGTTATTCCGTGCTTCTCCAGCAATTCTCCCGCTGGCGCTTCCCCGTATCCGGTTATGTCCACCACGTGTATCGGTTTGGTCTGCGGGGAGATTTTCCTGAGGTAGATGAAATCGAACGGGTCATGCGAAGGTACGGACATCACCACGCCTGTCGCCTCGCTAAGGTCGACGAATTCCCCGGGCAGTATCGGGACGTTCGCCCCGTTTGCCGGGTTCTTCGCCGTGAGTTTCAGTATGTCTGCCACTTTGGCCGCTTTGATTATTTCTACCTTCTTTTCAAGGTCCTGCAGTTTCTTTACGGCCTCCTTCGATAACAGCCATTCCTCGCCGTCGACCTTTGCCGTGACATACTTCCCTTTCGGATTCACCCACACGTTGGTGACCCCGAAAATCGTTTCCGGCCGCATGGTTGCGGCAGGTAGCACCAGCTTGCCGGCCCTGAACTTGATGATGGTGTAATCCTTGATTTGCGCCCCTTTCCATTCCTTTATGTCGGCCTCGGCCGGGTCTAGACTGACCGGGTGGTCCTCCACCGGACACCACGCCAGCCTGTGGTCGCGCTGGATGAGGTATCCCTTCTCCTTCAGTTTCCTGAACTGCCATTGGATGAACTTGCCGTATTTCGGGTCGATGGTGCTTATCACCGGCCTGAAATCAAGGCTCAGACCGAGCCTCTTGAAATCAACGATTATCCTGTCCTGCAGGTAGTCGGCCACGTCAAGCGGGTCAGTGAAAGTTTTTGCCTTCTCCATCGGTATTCCGTATTTTATGAGCTCCAGCGGGTCGCTTTTGCCGAGTTCGCATATTTTGCTGCAATCCCCCCCGGTCGCATGGAAGCCCAGCGGGAAGAACACGTTGAAGCCCCTTGCCCTCTTGTAGCGTGCTATGACGTCCGGAATCGTGTATGAGCGCGCGTGTCCGGCGTGCAACGTCCCCGAAACGGTGGGATAGGCGAACAGCATGTAGTACTTCCGTTTCTTCTTGTCCGGCTCGGTCTCGAACACTTTTTTGCCGTACCAGGCGTCCTGCCACTTTGTCTGCATGTCCGGGTTTTTCCCCTGCATAACCCCAAAATTGCTGTCACGCTTTATAAGTTCTGCGGCGCAAATTCCGTTTGCCCCTGTAGCTCAGCATGGATAGAGCGCCTGACTTCTATCTCTCGATAGAAGAGACGAGGCTTAGGCCGATGAAAGGAAGAAATCAGGAGGTCGAGGGTCCGAATCCCTTCAGGGGCGCCATATGTCGGAGCAGAAGTATCCGGAGCCGACAACAGGGGCCGTGATATTGAACAAGAAAGGTGAGGTCCTGCTCTGCCGCTCGTACAAGTGGTTCAACAAGCTCACCCTGCCTGGCGGCCACATCGAGCTCGGCGAGACCGCAAAGGAGGCGACGAAGAGGGAGACCAGGGAGGAGGCTGGTATAGAAGTCGATGTCGGCCCGTTGCTGCTTGTCCAGGAATTTATCTTCGGTCCCGAATTCTGCAAACGGAAGCATTTCATCGAGTTCGATTATCTCTGCTACGCAAGGACCGATGAAGTGAAGCTTGACAATGATGAGTTACAGTCTTTTGAGTGGGTTAATCCCGAGGAAGCGCTGAAGAAGGACATAGACCCTTACACGAGAAAGGCGATAGAATCCTACCTGAAAACGAAGCACGCTTAAATGTGCGACAGCTGAATGCTTTTCATGTCGACCGTGCTTTCGGTGATTTCGGCTAAAGGTGGCGTCGGAAAAACCACAACCACCGCCAATCTCGCGGCCGCCCTTGCGAAAAGGGGGCGTCAGGTGACCGCATTGGATGGCAACATAACCACCCCGAACCTCAGCATCCACCTTGGTTGTGCCCTCTATCCCGTTACCTTGCATGACGTTCTTGCTGGAAGGGCCACGATTGCCGAGGCAACGTACCGGCATCCCGCAGGTTTTCACGTGGTTCCTGCATCCCTTTCCGTTGATGATTTATCTATAGTTGAGCCTGACCAGCTTCTGGCCGCGGTGCGCAGCCTTGGAACGGGACGGGGGCTGATACTGGTCGACGGTGCCGCCGGCCTGGGAAGGGAGGCAAAGGCGGCGATGGAATGTGCCGACAGCCTGCTGATAGTCACGAATCCTGAACTTCCTGCGGTCACTGATGCCCTCAAAGCCATCAGGGTCGCGCAACGGATGGGAAGGCCGGTTGCCGGTGTTGTCATCAACCGTGCCGGCGCGCATTCCAGCGAGCTTTCGGCCGCGGAAATATCCGCCATGCTCGAGGTCCCTGTCCTTGCCACTGTTCCCGAGGACAAGTGGGTTCACGCCTCCATAGCCGAGCACATGCCCGTTGTCACCTTCAAGCCGAGAAGCAAATCGGCACGGGCATTCACCCGGCTAGCCGCCACGGTATGCGGGGAAGCGGAGCCCGAGGCCGGTCTTTTTTCAACCCTGCTCGGACTTCTGGGGCGCTAGCTGGTCCAAGTCTATCTCTGCCGCTATTACGGGCATTTCAATTCCCCAGTTTGCAAGCACTTCCGGTCTTATTTCGCCGAGAAAACCTGCCGGTTTTCCTTTCACCTTGATTTCGCCGCATCTGGATTCTATGAACGATGGATGGCTGCACGGGGAAATTGACCATTCTATCCCCATGTTCCTAAGGAGGGCTTCAATCTTGGATTTCGCTTCCGTGAAGTTCACCTTGTCATGCGCCACCGCAAAGGCGACTTTTCTCATTGTCCTGCTCCGCTCAGCCGCCAGCGCATCCGTCACGACGCAGTCGCCGACCTCGAATATCTTCTGCGGATATTCATGGATGCGGTTTGATGCAAGGAACCTTAGCAGGCCTGGAAGCAGCCAGTTCCTCAGCACCGCATATTCGCTGCTTACGGGATTCTCAAGCTCAATCAATCTCTCCTGCGTCATGTTCATCTTTGCCAGCAGGTCGTTCGTGTTGGTAAGCGTGAAGTTCAGGACTTCTTGCATCTTCAGTCCTATCAGCAGCTCCCGTATCCGGTCACTGTACTTCTCCCGAGGTGCAGATGCTCCTACCGTCGGAAGGGCCGGTGGTATCGGTTCGAACTTCTGGTAGCCATGGTGGATTGCGATGTCTTCCGCTATGTCCACCCAGTGCATGACGTCGGTCCTCCACGCAGGGACCTGGACGTCAAGCGTGCTTCCTTTCGCCTGGGCCTTGCAATGTGCCTTTGCCAGGAGCGTCACCATCTGCGCCCCGCTCAGTTCCGTCCCGAGAAGACAGTTTATTTCCTCGACCTTCGCCCTGATTTTCCGCGGCTCGAAGTCCGGAGTGATTATTTTTCTGCTCCCCGCGACCGAGTAGGGATATTCGACTGTGACCGGAATCACCTGTCCCCCGCGCTCTGTCAGGGCGATCGTCATTATCCTGAGGGCATTGCTTACCGTAGCCCAGTCCGTTCCGGTCACTTCGATAAGGATGTTGGTCGTCTGCTCCGTAATCCTGCCCAGATCGGCCGAGTTGGTTATCGGCGGCAGGCTGAGCATCTTTCCTTCGGCATCCTTGAATATCGGCCACCTGGACGCTCCTGCAAGAAGTTTTCCGTATTCCTGCCCTTTCGGATGTTTTTTGATGATGTCGGCCGGCAGCATCTTCTCACCGAAACCGAGCGGCACGAACGGATTTTCCTGGGGGCTGCCTGATTCGTAGGTCAGCGGCCAGGACAGCAGGTCGAAGTTGTACAGTCCTATGCTGCTCTTCCTTCTGCTCCTTCCGTACGTTCCGTCAATCTTGTCCTGTGTCTGCATCAGCCCTTTGATGATGTCGTCCGTGAGCCTGACCCCTTTGATTATCGCGGCCGCAATGTACGGTCTTATTTCCTTCAGGTTCGCATCCACTTTGATTGTGAAGTTAGATTTCTTGAACGGGAATGCCGGAAGCCCCCTCTCCGCTCCGAGCGCCCCGCGCATTTCCATGGCAAACCCTTCGACGGACCACAGGTCGGGCCGGTTAGCATCCTCGATTGAAAGCGTGAGCCTGTCTCCTTCCAGTCTTTCAGCCTCGCCCTTCGCTGCCTGCAGGACATCATTAAGCTCTTCGATGTCGCGCGGCAGCTTCTTTCCGGTAAGCTCCTCCAAGTCATTGATGCTGACTTCTATCGTCGGCATTAACTTACCTCCTGATTTCTCAGCCAGTCAATGTCCTGGCTGAACAGCTGGCGGATGTCGGTGATGTTCTCCCTTATCATGAACAGCCTGTCGATTCCTATCCCCCACGCCATCACAGGAACCTTGATTCCCAGCGGCGCGGTGAGTTCCGGCCTGAACATCCCTGCCGGCAGCATTTCCAGCCACTTCTTTATTCCCGGGTGCCAGACCATGCCCTGTACGCTCGGCTCGGTGAACGGGAAGTATGCCGGCCTGAACTTCACCTTATCCGTTCCCGCAATGCGCTTTGCGAATTCGGAAAGCAGTCCCAGTATCTTCCTGAAGTTCCCATGCTCATCCAGCACTATCCCTTCCAGCTGGTTGAACTCCGGCATGTGCGTCGCGTCCATCCTGTCCGGTCTGAACGTCCGTGCAATCGCGAAATAAGCGCCGGGCGACCTGATGTTTTCCTTCATCAGCCATCGTGCGCTAAGGGAGGTTCCGTGGCTCCTCAACAGCAGCCTTGCCGATTCCCTGTCGGAGAACGGCACTCTCCATCCGGTGCTCCCGGTACTTCCGCCGTTCTCGTGCGCCGCCCTTATTTTTGGCAGGAAGCCCGAATGGATTTTCGGTATTCCGCCGTACTTCGGGTCCTTCACGTAGTAGATGTCGTGCACCCCTCTTGCGGTGTGGTCCTGCGGGACGAACAGCGCGTCGAGGTCGTAGAACGCGAGCTCGACCAGCGGTCCGGTCATTTCCTCGAAACCCAGTGCCACCAGCTCTTCCCTCACCTCATCCAGGAATGCCCGGTATGCCTGCTTCTTTCCCGGATGGATGACCGGCGCCGGTGCGGTCGGGTCGTACTGCCTGAATCCAGCGGTCTTCCATGCGCCGCTCTTTAACATATCGGGGGTCAGTTGCGTTATCTGTGCTATCTCCGCCCTGGTCAGTTCCTCCGTGGCCAGCTTTCTCGTGACAATGATTCTCAGTATCTCTTCAGACGCCCTGCCGTTCCTTTCTATCTCGTTTATCGCACCGTGAAGCGGATCGTTCTCGTTTATCGCCTTCGAGCCTGCACGTGTGAGACTGACCTCGCCGTTGGTCACCTCGATCCAGCCGTTCTTCTTTGCCCACTGTATGGCGATTGACGAGTCGGGATGGTTGACAAGTTCCTCCATCCGGTGCGGTCTTTCCTTCAGTACCTTCAACAGCCGCCTTTCCGGCAGGCCTTCACTGAGGTACTTTCTCCCCTCCGAAGTCAGTTTCCACATGTCAATCCTTCAGTAGCCATTTGTCCAGGCCCTTTCTCGCTTGTTCTCTTTTCTTCTGGTGCTCCTTGAGGAATGCGTTTATCCTCACGGTGAGGTCGGCTTTGTGCTCGCCGGCGAGCAGGCTCCCGTCCCTTTCGCTCTCGAGTATCTTCTCGAGCTTCTTGTCGTCCTGTTCGAAGAAGAACCTGTAGAACTGGCATATCGAGCAGACGTCCGGATTGCCGCCCAGCTTTTGTTGGAGTTCCCTTGTTGCCTGCTGGCCGGTGAACGCCCTGTTTATCTTTACCTTGACCGTCTCCGGCGTGTCGGTGGTGTAGATGGTGCTGTTCGGGTCGCTGGCCGACATCTTGCCGCCGGGCCCGAGACCGGGCATGAACTTGCTGTGGATTATGGCCGGCTTGTAGTAGCCGAGCTTCGGAAGCACATCCCTCGCGACCCTGAAGTGCGGGTCCTGATCGACACCCAGCGGTATCAGGCACGGTATGTTTCTTTTGGCAAGTACGGACGGAAGGAATGCCGGTACCGCCTGCACGCTCGTGAAGAATATGCTTCCGACGTTCGTCTCGTTCGTGAAACCGAACACCGCCTTTGCCGTGCTGAACGTGATGTGCTTCGCCACCCTAACCGCCTGCGGATACAGTTTGCCCGCATAATTCGTGTCTATGAATATCTTGGTCTTTTTCTTGTCAAAGCCGAGCGCTATCAGGTCGAGCGCGTTCTCGAGCGCGTAATTATGCGTTTCCTCTGCACTCAGTTTGTCCTTGAACAGGAATTTCTCGTCATCGGTCATCTGGAACCACAGTTCCACACCGAACTTGTCCTGCAGCCACTTTGCGAACATCCACGGTATCAGGTGCCCGAGGTGGGTGTCCCCGGACGGGCCCCTTCCGGTGTAGAGGAAGAACTTGTTCCCCTTCTCATACTCGTCCAGCAGCCAGTTCATGTCCCTGTGCGCGAAAAATATGCCCCTTCTGAGCATGTAATGGAGCTCGCCCGTGTGCTTCCTTATCCTGTCCAGCAGCGGCTGTTCTATCCTGTCCAGCCCGAAATCGCGCCTCAGCTTTTCGTAATCCACGTCCCCGATGACTTCCCAGGGCGTTACCTTCATGTCCGCCATAGCAATACCTAGAGCGGGCTATTATAAATTACGCGATATAAGGATTGGTCGGAGTATTGTTGTATGCCAAGCATAGAGGACGTTGAGGCCCTCGCGAAGCGCAGGGGATTCTTCTGGGTATCTTCCGAGCTCTACGGCGGCGCATCCGGTTTCTACGATTACGGTCCGGTAGGGACCCTGTTGAAGAGGAAGCTCGAGCGGGCGTGGAAGGGGTATTTCCTCGGCCTGGATCCGAACTTTTTCGAGATTGATGCGACCAACATAATGCCGGAAAAGGTGTTCAAGGCATCCGGCCACCTTGAGAGTTTTGTTGATCCCGTTGCAAAGTGCAGGAAGTGCGGGACCCCGCACCGGGCGGACCAGATGATGGAGGACCTCCTGCACGAGAAGTTCGAGGGCATGACGCCGGAGCAGCTCTCGGAGCTGATAAGGAAGCACAAGATAAGATGCCCGAAATGCAAGGGCGAGCTCGGGGACGTTTCCGTGTTCAATATGATGTTCAGGCTGGGTGTCGGCCCGACCGGGGAGACCGTCGCCTATCTCCGTCCCGAGACCGCGCAGGGCGCATATGTGAACTTCCAGCAGTGCTTTGAGGTGCTGAGAAAGAGGCTCCCTCTCGGCCTCGCGATCGTGGGAAGGGCCTACAGGAACGAGATATCGCCCCGCCAGCTGACCAGCAGGCAGCGCGAATTCACGCAGGCCGAACTCCAGATTTTCTTCGATCCCGAAAAAATAAGCGACCATCCTGATTGGAACTCGGTGAAGGATTACAGGCTCCTTGCGATGCACGTTGGCGGGTCCGTGAAGGAGCTTGCATGCGAGCAGCTCCTGAAGGACGTTCCGAAGTTCTACGTTTACCACATGGCCATGGTCCAGAAGTTCTTCCTGGATGTCCTGAAGGTCCCGCGCGAGAAGTTCAGGTTCAGACAGCTCTCGGACGAGGAGAAGGCGTTCTACAACAAGTATCATTGGGATATGGAAATGGATTGCTCGGCTCTGGGCGGATTCAGGGAGGTCGGCGGTGTGCATTATCGTACCGACCATGACCTCGCCGGGCACCAGAAGGTTTCGGGAAAGAACCAGGAAGTGTTCTTTGACGGCAAGAGGTTCATCCCCCATGTGCTGGAGCTTTCGTTCGGTGTTGACAGGATCATCCTCTGCCTCCTTGACGTCCACAACGCGAAGGAAGGCGACAGGACGTTCATAACGCTCCCGCATTCGATTTCCCCGTTTTCGGTTGCCGTCTTTCCGCTCCTGAACAAGGACGGGTTGCCGGAGAAGGCGATGGAGGTCTATCGTCTGCTGAAGAAGTCCGTTGATTGTTTCTATGACGATTCCGGAAGCATAGGAAAGCGCTATTACAGGCAGGACGAGATAGGAACTTTCGCCTGCGTCACCATAGACCATGACACGCTCAAGGACGGTTCGGTGACTGTGAGGGACCGTGACACCACCAAGCAGGTGCGCGTGAAGATAACCGAGCTTGAGAAATGGCTCCGCGAGCGAATGAAATGATATTCGATTTTTGGACCGTCCGCATAGTGGTTGTTTGTACCCTCGTGTTTCTGTTGCAGGTGGCCTATCCGCCGCTCACCGATTATCTCGTTCTTTCCTCCTCAACGGTCCTTTACCAGCCGTGGACGTTGGTGACTTCGATTTTTGCTCATGCGAGCTTCGAGCATATTTTCTTCAACATGTTCGGTCTTTTCTTGTTCGGAATGCTGCTTGAGAACATCATAGGCGGCAGGCGATGGCTGCAGATTTTCTTTGCGGCCGGCCTGCTTGGCGGACTGGTAGGCCTCCCGTTCTACGATGCGACTCTCGGCGCGAGCGGGGCGATATTCGGAATAATAGGCGCGCTGGGGATGCTCCGTCCGCGCATGACCGTTTATCTCGGCTATGTCCCGATGCCGATGGCCATTGCGGTCATCATCTGGGCAGCCAGCGATATTTTCGGTTTCTTTTTCCCGTCTGACATAGCGAACGTCGCACATCTGGCCGGTTTGGTTGTAGGCTTGGCTGCGGGATGGAAACTGAGGGAAAGGTTCGGGGAGGTCGCTTCGGCGGTCAGAAGATATTCGGATGGTATTCCGGAATCGGCATGGCAGAGATGGGAAGACCGCTATCTCAGGCGCCAATGAGTTTCTGCCTTTTCCGGCAATCTTTGCAAAGCATCTGCGACAGGCCGCGCCGTATTATCTTGCTGAGCCTGCCGACTTTTTTGACGGACCTGTCGCAGCCGTCACATACCGTCTGCAATCAACCTGACCCCGTTTTGAGCATTTCTTTTAGCTTCCGCGCGTTTTCCCTGGATTTGTCCCTTACGGTCCCCCTTTTCTTCAGGAGCTCCCTTTCAATGTTGTCCATCGCATGACCGGTCGCGTCCCGCGAATCCCATGCCCATGCTTTTGACATGATGGTTCCCCGGGCCGTCCTGAACCTGGCCCTTACCGACCATTTCACCTTCATGCCGCCGAAATCGTGCCGCTTGAAATGGATGACCGCGAATTGTACGGGGACGATCGCGGATATCTTCTGTATGGAGTCGCCTATCATCCGGTGCACGGTCTCCATCACCGTCTCGTCCTCCCCTTCCAGCCCGATGGTCTGGTAGTACATGCCTTTCAGGACCATGCCGGCCGCATACACGTCGAGAAGGTCCTTTACGGTTATCACGCCGACAGGCACCCCGTTTTCGGTTATCGTTATCCCGGACGATTTCATTTCTACAAGTCGGCGGACCACGTCACTGAGGCTGTCGTTCTTGCTTGCGGTCGGGGGGCGGTCGTTCATGATGTTGCTCACGGGGAGGCTGGTCATCCGTTCCATTTCCGCAGCCATCCCGTACCACGTCATTTTTTCCCTCGGCGTCCTGAACGCCTTAAGCAGGTCATTTACGGCAACTATTCCCACAAGCTTTCCCGAATCATCGACTACCGGAAGCCTGCTGAAGCCGTGCTCCCTCATCCTTACTCTTGCCGCCCCTATGTCGGCGTCCTTGGATATGACTTCCGCGACGGACATCACGCTTTCGGCCCTGGTCTGCCTGAACGGCTTGGTCTGCGCTGCCACCTCGAGAATGTGCCAGACTGAAAGCGTGCCGATGACTTTCTTCCCTTCGCACACTGGAAGCGATCTCATCCCGCTCTTCCACAGCAGGTCGACCGCCTCTTCCACCGTGTTTTCCGGTATCAACGTTGCCGGAACCGGTTCCATCACGTTGCCTATCTTCTGCTTGGTCGGGTCCGTTACCCCTTTTTTCAGCAACCCGTCAAACCTCACCATGCCGACCAGTTTCTTGTTTTCTATGACCGCTGCCTCGTGCACGTGTTCCTTCTCCATCATCGAAATGAAAATCGAAACCGGGTCGGACGGAGAGACCTCATCAATCTCGTTTGACATGATTTCAGAAACCAGCATGAACCTTCTTTCTCCAAAGAGGAATATAAAGGCGCACGAATCGCATTCTGTTCATGAAATACCGTGTTCGCAGCGGTGTGCTCATCCTCAAGGACGGAAAAATCCTGCTCTACCAGAGGCCCGCCGGATACTGGTATTTTCCCGGAGGCGGCATCGAGCATGGCGAGACCGCCGAGAGGTGTGCCGTCCGCGAAACGATGGAAGAGACCGGCCTGAAAATAAAGGTCGGGCGCCTTCTGTACGTGCGAAAGTGGAAGCACCCGAACAGATGGAAACACGGCGAGAAAAGGGATTTTGACACGACAGTGGAACTTGTTCATCTGGCACGACCGGTCGGAGGAAAGCTCCGGCCCGGTGTGACCAAAGAAGATATTGACAGGACAGCATGCATCCGCTGGCTCGGCTTGGAGGAAGCGTCCCGGGTCTGGTTCCTTTCACCCGACCTGTTGAAGATTTTCAGACGTGACTTGAAATCGCGTTTCAAGGGTTGCCCCCGTTGGCTGGGCGAAACAAGGTTGCATTTCAGGGCTTGAAGAAAGTGACCTGGTAGTACTTGACTTCCTTGCTTTCGCTGACTACCGCCCAGAGCATGTTCGCGCGGATGTTGTGCGCGAGCCTGACCGCCCTGCTCAGCTCCGGGAAGCTGAACGTGTAACCTTCCTGCACGGAAAACACTATCCATTTGGTATGTTCCTTGGCGGCCTTGGGTCCGCGCTTGAGCGGCTTGACGCCCCTGTCGTAAACCCTGAAATCGCAGCCGAACTTGAATCCGGTCCTGGTGGGCAGCTCCCTCTTCCTCAGGTCCCTGTACACCGTGTAGCGCACATCGAACCGCTGGTCGGCCTTCCTGCAGATTTCCTTCATCTCATCGATGCCCAGCCGCTTTCCGTCGGCATCGATTATCTCTATCCTTCCTTCCTCAAGCAGGAGCGTCGCCTCAACCAGGGCAAGCTCAAGCCTGTCTTCCATGAATTTCCCGTAGTAATCGCTCTCGAAAATTTTCTTCCCTTCCTCCGCGTCCCAGATTATGGCCCTGTCCTCTATCAGCCGCGCCTCGACCTTTCCATCCCTAGTTGTTTTGCTTTTGCTCATGGAACCAGCTCGTTGATTATGTAGTAGGTCACATCCAGGTCGTTGTCCGCAACGGCCCACAGTGCCAAGGCGCGAATGTTTGCTGCCAGTCTTATGGCCTTTCCGAGCTGTTCAAGTGCGGCCGGCCAGTCTTCGGCCGAAGCGAACACTATCCATTTTGCAACAGCCGCGGAACCGGGCTTTGCTCCCCTGTCGTACACCCTGAAATCGCTTCCCTTGAAACCCAGCCTGACAGGCAGGCCTCTTTCCCTGAGGTCCCTGTAAATAGCGTATCTGGCTGCAAACTTGGAATCGGACTTTGCCGCGAGGTGATACAGCTCGTTGAAACTGAATTTCCTGCTTCCGTCCGTCACTTCAAGCCTGGCCCTTTCGGACAGCAGGACCGCCTCAATCATGTCAAGGACCACGTTCTCCCCCTCGAGCTCCCCGTACCAGACCGTATCGTAAAGCTCGCGCCCTGCCGGGCCGCTCATTGTGACCCTGTTTTCCTTGATGATTCCCTCGACCATAACCGCAATTCGCTGCGCACTTAATAAATCACTATTCGAGAGCGACGCCGCGGATGCTTGCTTTCAGCTGGCAGTCCTGGCAGAATTCCGTCTTCTTTGCATCCACGTCGGCTATTGACGGGCTGAACGCCATCACGCATGACGGATGCCTGCAGTGTTCTATTCCGAGCATGTGTCCGACCTCATGCACCGCCTCTTTTACCGCGCGCTCCGTCAACGCGCCGATGTCCGGCACCCTGTCATAGAATTCCTGGCGCAGCCTTGCAAGCGAGACGATACAGGAGGCAAGGGTGGGGTCCTCCAGGCCGAACACGAAGTTCAGGCCGTCGTAGTAGATGTCCACATCGGTCACGAACAGGCTGGGAACGCTCCTGTCTATGAAGGTTGCCGCGCCCGTCCCGTTCAGGGAGGACAGCATGCCCTCCGCGTTGTATTGTTTTCTCCACTGGTTCCAGCTTTCCTTCGGGACAACCAGCGCCGGCAATATTCTGGTCTTTACCGAAGTCCTCAATGAAAGTTCGTTCGCTATCGTCTCAACTATGGACTGAGGAGGCCGTCCGACGGGGATGACCCGGACCAGCATAACATCAATTATAATATAGAGGTTAAAAGCGTGAATTCGAGTGACGTCAACTGCCTAACTGCATCTTCGATAGTTCGCAAAGGTTGTTCTCGAGTAGATAAAAGAATTAGAATACGGACGCTCATTTCTGGATATGAAGTTAATGGTTTTTCCATCCAAATCAGAGAAACTTGCTGAATTCTTAGGAATAATGGCTGGTGATGGCTCCATGGCAGTTTATCGACGAGGTACGAAGACAGATTATCGTGTTATAGTATCCGGCGATAGTAGAGATGATGCCGTATACCTGACCAAACATGTACATTCGCTCGTCAAAGAGCTGTTTGGTTTGGAACCGACTTACTGGTATCAGAAATCGCAACATACGATGCACCTTGTCATCAGATCCAAGCTTCTCTTGGAATATCTTTCAAGTATTGGGGTTAATGTTGGCAGAAAAATTAATATGTCGATACCAGAGTGGATTCTGGAGAAACGTATTTTCATTTTAGCATATCTGAAAGGTCTTTTCGATACAGATGGCGGCATCTACCTCAGAAACGGAACATATCCGGTGGTTTCATTAGCGCAGAAAAGTAGGAAGCTTGTAGAATCGGTCGAGAAACAATTAAAGGCAAACGGGTTCACCGTTTGGGTAGATTACGATATTGTCAGGAAAGACCCAAGAGGTTTCGTTTCTACAGGACACCGATTGTATATATCCGGAAAGAAGAATCTCGGATTGTGGAATAAACACATTGGTTTCAGCAACCCGAAGCATGCAAGCAAGCTGATGGTGGGGTAGGGGCGATTTGAACGCCCGACATAGCGGTTCCTGCTTTTTGCTTCAGCCGCTCGCTCTCCCGTGCTGAGCTACTACCCCATTGGCATAGGACCGCCGCTTTATTTAAAACTCTTTATCTTTGAGACGACGAACTCGTACAGCTTGTTTGCCGTCTCTTTCTTCGTGTAATGGCTGTTGTCTAGGACAAGGTCGTACTTGGATTTCAGTTTTTCCGGATCGATTCCGTATATCCGTTTGTATCTTGCCGCATCCTTCTTGTTCCTTTCCTTCCCTCTTTTCGTGAGCTCAGCGATCGGCATCTTGTATTCCTTCCGTTTCGGGTCTGAGCTGACTCTTTCAGCTATTATTTTTGGGTCGGTTTCTATCCAGACCTTTATCCCGTGCTCGCCTATCACTGCGGGTGCCATCCTTCCGACATAGATTCCGCCCTTGGTTAGCGCCATTTCCAGGGTGGTCCGGTCTATCCTGATGTCCAGCTCGTCCCCCTTAACTTCTGCCGAGAATTTTTCCAGTTCACGTTCACTGTAGCCGGCTTCTCTTGCAACCGCGCGGAATATGTCGCCTGCAACGTGCACGGTCATTTTTATTTTATTTTTCTTCTTCAGAAGCTTTTGCAGGTTGTATGCTGCGGTGTCCTTTCCCGTGCCCGCCCAGCCGCCGATGGCAATTATTGGCATGTCAGGCTCCCCGTGTTTCGCTATTATTTCCTTCTCGACCTTTTCAAACATCTTCAGGTAAGTCAAATCAAGCACCCATCCAGTCCTTGTTCTTGATTTTATCCGGGATGTACTTGTCCGACAGGAAAGTGATGCCCTTGCTGGTGAATGCCGCAAGTTCGACCTTACCCTTCAGTGCCAGCATCTTGTCGAAGAATAGCTGCCATTTCTTGTCCTCCTTGAACCAAGGATAGTTACGTATCTGATCCAGCCTCTTCAGGTCCATGTCATTGAAGTGCACTAGATGCCTGCCGAGCTCGTATTTCTTTACGTCGTCCGGAGTGAGGCCCAGATACCGGATGTCCGGTATGGCCAGCCGTTCGCTGATATGGGCGAGCCCTATGCTTCCCGAACGCAGGACGCTGTAGATATATGTTCCCCACGGGTCGAGGTCCACCAGCACGTAGATAGGGAGCTTGTGTTCCTCGTGCAGCCTCTGCAGCAGCCTTCTTACCCCTCTTGTTGCCTGCCCCTGACTCGCAATGATTATGCAGCTGAGCTTCTCCCAAACCTTGTCCTCATGCATCCTTTCCCACTCGGCCGCTTTCTCGGCGTAGATGACGAACTTAGCATTCACTTTCTTGAACTGGATGTCCTCCACGTTGCTGGGTATGCTCCATCCGCCCGAGCCCAGCTTGGACCAGTCGATGATGTCTCCCTTGTCCTCGATTATTATTTTTCCCGCGGCGCTGCCGTTCTTGTTCGCGTTGATGTGCAATTGTTCACGGCTCACGCCCGTGATGAGTTCCAGGTCCTCGACCGCCTTGTTGCTCTCTTCCTGCTCGTCCACCACGTTTATCTGGGTTCCCGGTATCGTCCTCTTCATCCTGTAGAAAATTTCTCGGAGGCTGAGATGCTTGCCCGCTTCCAGCAGGTCCTTCGCGCTTGCCGCCGCCTCTATCGTCTGGACGAACTTGCGCACGTGAGCGACGTTGAAGAAGAAACGTTTCGCCGTCTTGTTTCCGAGGGTTATGAAGCCGCTCTTCTGGTCATAACTCACGTTGCTGAGTGCTCTCACAGGAACATCCAGCGTCGGGTTCTTAGCACCCTCTATGTCTTTCGCGAGCTTCGTTCCGACAAGCTTGATCTTGCTTTTTGATTCGTCCTTCATTATTCTCCCTCTTCCTCTTTCTTCTTCTCTGGTTCAGGCAACTTTTCCGCATCCGTTGACTGCTCCGCTTCCTTTATCGCGTCGCCTTTCTTTAGCATTCCCAGCAGGGCCGCCTCGAGCTTGCCCTGCTGCGTCTCCGCAAGCTTCGCTATGGCCTCGGCGGCAATCGGTATGTAACGTTCGAACAGGTTGGTCCGCTGCGCGGCGTCCTCCTTTCTCTTCCTGCCGGCCATGTAATGCTGCAGCCTCCTTCCGGCCTCCTGCAGCGCGAGCTTCATTTCCTTGATTATGACAGGGTAAGGGTCGATGGCCTCCTTTGCTTCGCTGATGTACGGTATCCAGACGCTGGCCATGTGCACGGCGACTATGACCGGTCCGCTCGGTATACCCGATTGCTGCTCCATCCCGTAATGCCGCCAGTCGACCTTCTGCACCGATTTGGTGGTCGCGCAGCTTGCCGCCTGGTAAAGCAAAGGCACTCTGTTTGCGAACCTCATTATTTTTGCCGAGTTCTGCTGTTTCAGCGCCTCTCCGCCGTAACCTATCACCACTTCTATCTGGAACGGGTTCCCCCTATACACCGACGGAGGTCTTGTCACGGCCGCAAGGAATTCCGGCTGGTATTCCTTTTTGATGCCTTCCATGAACGTTTCCTCGCCTATCGGGCTCAGGCAGTCCGTCGGCGGTTTCATGAACGCGTACGACTGCATCGTTCTCCACAGCCTTTCCACCTGTTCGTGGTCGAGCGTGTTCGGTTTGAGGTCCAGCTTCACCTTTGCAAGTTTACATACCTCCGCAGCCGCCTGTCCTCCGACCCTTACGAATTCGTTGCCCAGGAATCCGGAGAGGCTCCTGCTGTCGGTGAGTTTCAGCATCCGTTCGAGCATCCCCATTTCCACGCCGTGCGGGTGGGGTTTGATTGACCGTGCCTGTGGCGGGAGCTGTTCGACAGCGCGCTTGTATTCGAACGTTTCCCCTTCGGGACTCCGGTAGATTATGTTTGCGAACGGGTTCACGGCGGCCGTCTGCTTGATGTATTCCTCGACGCTGTGGTGCCTCTGTATCCACTTGCCTTCCACTTCCAGTTCGATTCTTATTCCGTGTTCCTTGGTTCCCGACTCGCCGTTGAAGTGTTTCATCTGCTTCTCTTCGATTATGATGGGTTCGTTCTTTGTGGTGTCTATCCTCAGCTCGTAGTACCATATCGGTTTGTTGCTTGCTGTTCTCGACCATATCTTTGCCGGCTTCCCGGTCGTGAGCTGGCTGTACAGCAAGGCCGCACTGATGCCTATCCCCTGCTGCCCCCTCCCCTGCTTCCCGCCGGCGAACTTGCTGCCGTAAAGCAGCTTCCCGAAAACCCGCGGTATGTGCTCCTTCATTATTCCCGGCCCGTTGTCCTCCACCGCGATGAGGAACCTGTCCGCCGGCTGCTTGGCCACTTTCAGTTCCGTCCGGTTCCTGTAGGCTTCGTATGCCTCCTCCTCGTTTTTCCTGAAAATCTTGAGCTTGTAAGTTGCATCCCCGTGCTCGAAGATGAAGCTTATTTCGCCCTGTCTCGGTTCCTTGATTTCAATTAGCTTTCCCTTCTCGTCCCCTATACTCAGTTCCGCCTTTCCTTCCTCCCGTATCATCTGTCCTATCTCCCCGGCCTTCTCGTCAATCAGCTTGAAGGTCTGCCTCGGTTCCTTGATGCTTATCCCGATTTCCGGCAGTATCCTCGCGTCCTCGCACGCGTCGAGGCTGTTGTCCACCGCCTCTTTTACCACGGTAAGCAGGGCTTTTGCCGGGTTGTCAAAGCCGAGAAGGTGCCGGTTCTTCTCGAAGAATTCGGCTATGCTTATCTCCCTGAGCTTCGATGCCAGTTCCTCCGCGCTTCTTATCTTGCTTTCAGCCATATTCTAGCACCTGCTGCCTCGGGCAGCAAAATTATTTTTGGCAACTCTGTTGCTCATGCTAACCATGCATCTCCCGCCTCTGGCGGCAAATATTCTCTTGGCAAATTTTTTGCTCATGCTATTCCCCTTACTTCACTTTCTCAAGCCAGCGGTTCACCGTAGGTATCTCCGCGCCTTTTATTATCATTTCTATCGCTTCCCTCGCATTGTGCGCTTCCTGCCAGCCACCTATCACGCTGACGGTCTTCCCGTACACGCTTATGCGGGTATTTGTTATTTCTTCCATCCGTTCCCTCATCCTTCCGCCGGTACCTATGATCCTTGCCTTGATTTCTTTCTGCCTTTTCTCGTTCAGACCGCCGAGCTCGATTATTTCCAGTGTCTGGTCCTCCCCGAGTAGCTTCCATGCCCTTTCGGGGCTGAAGCCGCGTCCGACCGCCTTGACGAAGTTCCTTGCGGTGAGCATCCCGAGCCCTTCGCCGTCCAGCATCACGCCGTTGCCTTCGATCCTTATTTTCACTCCGGTCTCCTTTTCCAGCCTGTTCAGGACCTCCTTCGTCAGGACGCCGACCCTTTCCTCCGGAACCAATAGCGCTTCCATCATGCTCTCACCCGTTAAAAAGGATTTATGACCTCCGCCATAGCCTTTTCAGCATCTGCTTCCGCTCCCGCTTTCCTGGCCCAGTTCACCACGTTCTTTATGTCCCGCTCGAGAAAAGCCGTTGCGGACGGGTGGTCTTTGACGACCGCCTGGCTGAAATCTATCAGCCACGGCTTTCCTTCCCAAATCAGGATGTTGTACGCGCTCAGGTCGCCGTGAACGATGTTCGCCCTGCCCCAAAGCAGGCGCATCTGCCGGATGATGTCATCGAAGATTTCCTGCGGATTTTCCGTTTCGGTATCGGTCAGTCGCGGGGCCGGCAGCGGAAGCTCGCCTATGAATCCGATGATAAGGACGTTGTTCTTGACCGCCACCGGTTCGGGACAGTTCACTCCCGCCGCCCTCGCCCTCTGGAGGTTCTTGAACTCCTTCATCGCCCAAACCCTGATTATGCACGCCCTGTCGTTCTTCACGCCCCTGAATCGCGGGTCCCCTTCCAGGTAGGGCTGCATCTTCCTGAAGTTCGCGGCTTCGACCGCATACACCTTTATCGCTATCGGCCCCTTCGCTCCCTTGCCCGCCAGGACCTTGCTCTCCTTTCCCTCCTTTATCACGCTGTCAATGCTCGCTATCTTCCCGTTCTGGAGCATCTTTGACAGCGTCTGTATCGTCCTTCCGTCAAAAACGCCGCCGAAGGTCTTCCTGAGCTCCTTCGGGTCCGCCAGGCTCTCCTTCCATTTCTGTCGCGTCATCGGCAAACCGCCTGTTTGCCGGATGCTGGAAAGGATATTCCTTCACTCATTTCACCAATTCGGCTGCGGAGTTTATATCCCTTCCATGCATTTTGGTCCCATGGGAAGGTGGGCGCGAAACAGCGGGCTGACTGACAACATGCTGGCTGTTCATGATTACGTCATGCAGAATCAGGGGGCGAGCTTCTCGCAGATAGCCAATACCCTCCTTCTGAAGAACGGAACGGCAAGGTACAGCATAGAAACACTCGAACATGAGGGTTTCATGTCGAGAAAACGCGACGCAGGCGACGACGGAAAGAAGTCGAATCAGCGCTACTTCGCGCACGGGAATCCCGGTGCGGTGCAGGGAAGGCACGCCCGCGGTCAGGAGAAGAGGTGTGCAGATCATGTGGCCGAGGATGACTACGAAGGCACCTTCTGAAGGGTCATTCGTCACGGATGACGGAAAAGCTTACCGGCACCTGGGGGACTGCGAACGGCCTTATCGGTGCCTGGCAATGGTCGTGCTGCACCAGCCTCTCCGCGCAGTTCTGGCAGAAGTCCGCCCTGCATGAGCCGCATTCCCATCGCGGGAAGTCGGAGGTGCTGCCGCAGCCTGCGCAGGTGTATTTCATACATAATTAGTGTCCCTGGGTCTGTAAAACGGCTCCTTAACTGCGCCAGGCGGGTGACAGCGTTTTGCCGAATTCGGCAGGTGACGTAAAGTGCGGCATTTATTTGCGGCCTGTCTATCATTCTGATGGAAGATGTCCTGCGGAAGGTCGTTGGGCTGTTCGAGGCGGACAGCGGGCTGAAGGTGCACAAGCTGGTTGATTTTCACGTCCCGTTCTTTTCCGAGAAGGACCTCACCATTGAGGTCGCGATAAAGGGAGACAAGAAGAACGTATTCATCCGCTTCACCGAGGACGGGAAGCTGCTGGATTGGGGCTGGATAATCCCTTCCGGTCACGCACAGTAGCAATAAAACCTCCGAAAGCACTAACTGCATGTGCTCGATTTCAACAAGCTGATTGAAAATCATCTGACGCGCGAGTTCAAACCGAAAACCGTCGGTCGCTACTATCCGAGCGAGATAGGGAAGTGCCTGAGGGAGACGTGGTATTCGTACAAGTTTCCGCTGCCCACCCCTCTGGACAGGCTGATGATATTCGAGGCGGGCAACATCATGCACCATTTCGTGGCCGAGGTGATGAGGAGCGACAAGAACCCGCAGGTGAAGCTCCTCGAGAGCGAGCTGCCGTTCAAGATAAGCATCCGCGATTTCATAATTTCCGGCAGGATAGACGATCTGCTGCTGGTGGTTGCCGATAACCGGAGATTGCTGGTCGAGGTGAAGTCAACCTCCCGCATAGACCTGACCAACGAGCCTCAGCCGCAGCACATGGTCCAGCTCCAACTGTATCTTCATGCCCTGAAGGATTCCCATCAGGTAAGCGACGGAATCCTGCTTTATGTCGAAAAGAACACCCTGCAATCAAAGGCTTTCCACGTGAAGTATGACGAGAGGCTGGCCGCCGAGGCGCTTGACCGCTTCAGCAAGCTTCATAATTTCATTGCCGCGAATTCGCTTCCGTTCCCGGAGGCGAGGATAAGGGACGATCTTTCCTGGATGTGCAGGAAGTGCGACTTCAGGGAGCGCTGCTTCAAGGAGACGCCGGACACCTCGTTGAAGGATTTCACAAACGGCGGCCTGCAAAAGAAATTGTAAACAGCCACAAAAGGCCTTCTTTAAGCGTGTAAAAACCTTTTGCGGCCTTTTCAGCGTATGGGAGTTCGTTAACCGTCGTTCCTTCAGCAACTTTATATCCTTCCACCGCCAGTTAGAGTGGAAGGCGGTCGATGAATTGAAGTGTAATATCTGTAATACCCCTCTGAATCTCAAGAACATCGGTTACGTCAAAGCTGTCCACGGTGACAGGGAATACGAGTGCAGGCGCTGCCACGCGCACAGGCGCGGACCCAAGACCAAGAAATTATCCGGCAGCTGGATGCTGATAACATAAGCGTGACCGAACGGTCGCCGTTTTCTCTTTTTCCGCTTTTCATCTATCTGGCTTTGCCGATGAACGGGGTCAGGAAAAACAGGAAGAACGCAAAAAAGGCATAGTACAGCGGCTCGTTCTGCGTCAGTCCCAGGAATCCCAGGCATCCCATCAGTCCCCAGTACCAGTTCTGTTTCATTTTCATGCGAATAGCAAAGGCTGCTCCGTTTAAATATCCCTTTCGGACAGAGGCTATCGGAAATAACAGCCTCCGCAGGAGACAAATCATTTTAATACCGCTCGGGGAGAGTCTGGTTCGCGCGCAACACATGAACCACTGAAATTTAAGCGTGCGCCGCGAAATGCTGCCCTGTGATTCCCTTGGATGCCATAAAGACCAGAACGAGCGAGAACAGCGAACAGCATCTTGAGGCCAGTGCGGCCAGGCTCGCCGAGACTTCCCCCCAGTTGAAGAAGCCGCTCGTGACCGAGAACCAACTGAAGGTGATAAAGGACAAGTATTTGCGCGACGACCCGTCGGTGGATATCTGGCTGTGGAGGGTTGCCGAAAACATCGCCCTGTCCGAACTGCTCTATGATTCTCTTGTCCCGCGCGAGGACATCCTTGCCGGAGTGAGCCACAGGCTCGAAAAGGTGGAGGCAGGCGATGCGCGGGGGAGCGAGCGCCTGCTGCTTCATGCGGGCATCGACGATCACAACACGCGGCTGGCCAACCACCGCCGCTTCATTGCGAACCTGTACAAACTGGCAAGGGAACATCCGCACGCGAAGGCCGTGGTGAGGGAGCAGGCCCTGCATTTCTACGAGCTGATGGCCGCATGGGACTTTTTGCCGAACTCCCCGTGCCTGATGAATGCGGGGAGGGCCTTGCAGCAGCTGAGCGCCTGTTATGTCCTGCCGATCGAGGACAGCATCGAGGGCTGGGGCGATACCGTGAAGAACACCATGATAATTCATCAATGTCTGGTTCCGGAGACGTTGGTGATGACCGACGCCGGGCTGGCCGAGCTTGGCACGGTCACGGATAATCATCATATCCTGACCCATCTAGGTCCGAGACAAGTGTCCGCCACCTATCGCAACGGCCGCCAGCCAATTTTCAAAGTAACCACCGAGCACGGCTACGGACTTACCGGCACCGCCGAGCACAAGCTGCTTGTGATTAATGAAACGGGGCTTCCGGCATGGCGACCCATCAGCGAGCTTCGGCCCAGTGATTGGTTGATGCTGTCTACCGGCGGCTGGCACGGCGGTGTCAGAGAATTGCCGCCGTTCGAATGGAAGCCGAAGGCCGGCAGGAATCGCACGAGTTTCAAGGCCCGGGACATCAGGCTGCCCACTGAGATGAGCGAAGAGTTTGCAGAACTCATCGGCCTGTATATCGGCGACGGCAGCAACCATCGCGACGGCATCCGTTTTTCAATCGGTTTCGATGATGCCGATTTGGTCGCGCGCATAACCGAGCTGAGCAAGAAGATGTTCGGAGTGGACCCCGTGGTCTCGAAGAAAAGGGATGGCAGGTGCTACGAGGTCGCCTTGCTCAGCGTCAAGCTCAAGGCATGGATGGCTGCTATCGGGGTGACCAAGAGTTCGGCCAATGATGCCAGCATACCTGGGATTGTACGGCGGGCCGATGAGCCGGTTATTTGCGCCTTCCTGCGCGGACTGTTCAGCGCCGATGGCTGCGTGCGGCAGAAGGGATATATAACCTTGGCGACAGTCTCGCACAAGTTGCTGGACCAGGCGCAGGTTGCCCTGCTACATCTGGGCATCCCTACGCGTAATCTCCGGCTCAGCACAGGGGTGTGGCAACTCAATGTCTGCAGCCGGCGGGGATTCGAGCTGTTCAGGGAGAAGATAGGTTTCATGGCTGCGCGCAAGCAGGGGCGCTTGCTTGCGGTCGACTCCAGCAAGATTTTCACGCGCCGGGAATACCTGCCGCGACAGATTGAGCGGCTGCGCGAGTGGTATGACGGCCTACCCAAGCATGTCAAGGCAGATATTCGGACCAATCATTTGCTGGAGTTCCAGTATCAGGGCCGCGAGCTGACCGTACAGAAGTTGCAGCTCCTAGCTGATACCTATCCTGCTGAGGCGGTAGACTGGTTCGGGGAACTCCTGGACGGCCGATTCTTCTATTCCCGAGTCCGTGCTGTGGAGCCAGCCGGAAAGGCGGACGTTATTGACCTAACGGTGCCAGGTATTCATGCCTATCTGGCCAACGGTTTCATTTCCCACAACAGCGGAGGCGGCACCGGTTTTTCCGCCGGGCGCGTGAGGCATCGGGGCGACACCGTGAAGAGCACCGCCGGGATAGCGAGCGGCGCCTTGAGTCCGTTCATCCTCATCAATCAGGCGACCGGCCTGGTCAAGCAGGGAGGGACCAGAAGGGGCGCGAACATGGGAATCCTTCCCTGGTGGCATCCTGACATCGTCGAGTTCATAGATTCCAAGCAAGAGGAGGGCAAGCTCGAGAACTTCAACATCTCGGTCGCCCTTGACGCGCGCTTCATGACGGCCGCAGAAAACGACGAGGAGGTCGACCTTGTCAGCCCGCGGACGAAGCAACCGGTAAGAAAAATCAGGGCGAAGGACCTGTTCGACAAGATAATCAACAATGCGTGGAGGACCGGCGACCCGGGCGTGATTTTCATGGACAGGATAAACGACAGCCTGAGCAACCCGACGCCCGCCTTGGGCGAGATAGAGAGCACAAATCCTTGCGTGGCCGGCGACACGCTGGTGTACACCGGTTCCGGTCTCATGACCGCAGGGGAGCTTGCCGCGAATCCGATTCCGATGTCCCTCGGCATTACGGTCGATGGCAGGATGAGCCCTGATGCCATGCTGCCGGCTAGCAACGTGTTTTGGACAGGCAGGAAGCCGGTCTACCGTCTGGTAACACAGGAAGGTTATTCGATAAGGCTCACCGGAAACCACCGCGTGATGACCGACCGTGGATGGGTTGAGGCCAGGGACCTTATGCCGGGCGACAGGATTCATATTTTATCCAGAAAGGGCGGATTCGGCACGAAGGGCGACCTCGATACCGGTCGGATAGCTGGACACGAATCGATGGAAACAATATCAGATGACATCATTGCAGCTTCAGAGGATTTCCAGCGTGGATTCTTGCAAGTGTTATTCACGGATTGCGGACAAATCGATGAAAATGGCATCCATCTCAGAAAGACAAACGTTATACATGAACGCATACAACAGATGCTTCTGAATTTTGGTATATATTCAATAGTAAACAAGGATGAGCTCCATATACGGACGGAACAGACTAAAGATTTCCATCGTGAAATCGGATTCTTGAAGGATTCCCTGATTGATCGGCTGGAAGTTTGCCTCGCCAACGGAGCGCATGTCACATCACGGGAGCATTTCACGGTCTCATTCATTGAATTGAAATCCGAAGGCGAGGAAGACGTGTTTGACCTGAGCGAGCCGCGGACCCACAGCTTCGTGGCCAACGGCTTCGTGGTCCATAACTGCGGTGAACAGCCGTTATTGCCGTTCGAGAGCTGCAACCTCGGAAGCATCAACCTGCGCAACTTCACCTCGGGAAATGATTTCGACTGGCCGCGGCTGCGCTCCGCGATGCGCACCGCCGTCCGTTTCATGGACAACTGCATCGATGTGAACAACCTTCCGCTCGAGGAGATCGAGAGCATAACCAAGGGCAACCGCAGGCTGGGCATCGGCGTGATGGGCTGGGCCGAATCGCTTTCAGCTATGGGTATACCGTACGACTCCGAGGCCGCCCTGTCGAAGGCCGAGCAGACCGCGAAGTTCCTGGAAGACGTAGCTCTTGCAGCCAGCGAGGAGCTCGCCGCTGAGCGCGGTGTTTTCCCGAACTTTGTCGGCTCGATGTATGATCCTTCAAGCCCCTATCGCAAGGATTGGGCGGTCGGCAGGCCAAGAAATTGTGCCCGTACCACCATCGCCCCGACCGGGACCATAGCCATCACCGCCGGATTGCAGGGCGGCGGGATAGAGCCGTTCTTCGCGCTCGTTTATACGCGCTACAACGCAAAGGCGCTGGACGCCCTCAAGAAGGGCGAGAAGCCCGAGGAAGGCGACGTGTTCTATGAGGTCAACCCCGTGTTCAGGAAGGTCGCCGATTCAAATGCGTTCTGGGGGATGTCCGAGGCCGATTTGTGGAAAAGGATAGTGGAGAACCACGGCTCCGTCCGCGGGATCGAAGAGATACCGGAAGCAATCCAGCGTGCGTTCGCGACCGCACATGATATCGGCGTCCCGTGGCACGTGCGCATGCAGGCGGCCTGGCAGAAGTTCACCGACAACGCCGTGAGCAAGACCATCAACATGCCGAACAGCGCGACGCCCGAGGAAGTGCGCGCCACCTACCTGCTTGCTTGGAAGACCGGCTGCAAGGGGATTACCGTTTACAGGGACGGCTGCAAGTCGCAGCAGGTCCTCAATCTGTCCGCAAAGAAGCTCGAACCGAAAATAGAAATGATGGAGCCGCAGGTAAGGCCCCGCCCCCGCCCGAAGATGATGGAAGGGAAGACCCAGGAGGTAAGGACCGGCTGCGGCGACATGTACATAACTGTCAATCGCGATGAGAAGGGTCCGTTCGAACTGTTTGCGGCCATAGGCAAGAGCGGGGGCTGTATCTCAAGTTATTCCGAAGCCGTGGCAAGGCTGGTGAGCCTTGCTCTTCGCAGCGGCGTCGACCCGAAGCAGGTGGTCAAGCAGCTCAAAGGCATACGGTGCAGCCGGCCGGTGTTCGATACCGGAGGGGTCACCTACAGCTGCGCTGATTGCATCGCCAAGGCGTTCGAGAAGGTGATAGCCGGCGACACCAGCCAGCAGGCCCATCTTGCCGTGTTTGCCGAGGAGGCGATACCGCAGCATAAGGAGGAGAACGGAAAGAACATGACTCTGGACGGGCGGGCAATAACCCCAGTGCAGGAACCGAACCAGATGGAGCAGCTCATCAAGGCCGGCGCGAGGCCTGAGTGCCCCGAGTGCGGCGGCCCCGTCAATTTCGTTGAAGGCTGTGTCACTTGCTCCGCCTGCGGTTACAGCGCCTGCGGGTAAAGCAATAAGTATTCTTGCCGTCAATCGTTTGCATGCCGTTTGCTCCAAAGAACTTCGAGCACTTGCTTGGAACAGCGGGCTTCAGCGAGCAGCTCCTGAAAAACCACTTCAAGCTGTACGAGGGCTACGTGAACAATATCAATGCCCTTGTGAGCAAGTTGGAGGGCCTGACACACGAAAAGAGGAATGACACCCCCGAGTTTGCCGAACTGCAGCGTCGCTTGGGGTGGGAGTTCAACGGCATGCGCTTGCACGAATACTATTTTGACAACATCTCGAAGACACCAACGTCGCTGGCGAGCAAAGATTTCCAGGCCCGCGTTGCCGGGATATACGGCAGTTGGGATGCCTTTTTGGCCGACTTCAAGGCCGTCGGAAAGATGCGCGGCATCGGCTGGGTCATGACGGTCTGGGACCCGGTTTCGAAGGAGTTCTTCAACATCTGGGTCAATGAGCACGACGTCGGCCTGCTTGCCGGCTGCAACATTCTGCTGGTGATGGACGTGTTCGAGCACGCCTATATAACAGATTATGGGTTGAACCGCGCCGGTTACATAGATTCTTTCCTGAAAGCAATCGATTGGAAGGTTGTTGAAAGCAGGTTCTAGCGGTTGTCAATGATTGTGAGCAGCAGGATTGCGGAAATCAGTCCCATCAGCGCGCCCCACCAGAAGGTCATTGCCGGGGCTATGGTGTACAGCAGGCCTGCCGCTATTCCCGACGGAAGGGCTGTGAGTGCTACGGCCGTGTGGAACGCCCCGAGGGAGGTGCCTCTCTCCTTTTCCGATACGAGGTCGCATGCGAACGCCCGCTGGCTGCCGTCAATCAGCGCGTTGAACACCCCGTACAAACCGAACAGCGCGATCAGTCCGAATA
Source organism: Candidatus Aenigmatarchaeota archaeon (assembly GCA_043799675.1). GTDB lineage: Archaea > Aenigmatarchaeota > Aenigmatarchaeia > Aenigmatarchaeales > JACQIB01 > JAZDNN01. The sequence goes on from JAZDNN010000027.1 coordinate 66,918, forward strand.
TCTCACCGTTGATTGCAAACCCGATGCATACCGCCGCGAACAGCAGGTAGCCTGAGATGAGCATTCTCTTCCTTCCCACTTTGTCAGAGAACCTTCCGACAAAAGGGGAGGCTATCGTCGATACTATGTTGAATACCGCGTACATGCCTATCGGAGCGATGAGCGCCATTGTGCCGCTGAACATGCTGCTTGCTTTCACGATGAAAAAGAAGTACGTGAAGTTGCCGAAGGCGAACAGTGTGGATATCATGAGGTATAGCCTGAATTCCTTCGGCATGTCGTGGAGGCTCTTGATCAGTCCGCGGGTCACCGGTTTCTTCCCTACCTCCCTTACCATGAATATCGCGCCCAGCGAGCTGAGAGATATCAGGCCGCCTATCGCGATTATCGGCTGGAATGCCAGTCCCAATGCCACGAGGGCCAGGGCAAGGACCGAACCGATCACCCCCCCTGCACCGTCAAACGCTCTCTGTATCCCGAACGCTTCCCCGCGGATTTCCTTCGGCACACTGTCTGCGACCAGCGCATCCCTCGGCGCATCCCTCAGTTTTCCCAGCCTTTCGACCGGCCTTGCAATAAACACCTGTGGCCAGCTGACCGATGCGGACATGACCAGCCGCATCAGGCCGCTCAGCCCGTAGCCCACCCAAAGGAACGGCTTTCTTTTGCCTATCTTGTCCGACCACCAGCCGGCAAGGACCTGGCTCCCGCTGGTGGCCGCATCGCCTATGCTTCCTATCAGTCCGATGGCGAGCCCGCCGGCACCCAGGCTTGCCACAAAAAGGGGAAGGACGGCCTGCACTATCTCTCCGCCGGCACCGTTGAACATGCTCACAAGACCCAGCAGGAAAATGTTGTGCGGCAGCCTGTTCTTGAAAGGCATAACTTTAATTACAGCAGGGGGATTTAATGGCATGGTCTGGGAGACAGTCCTGCTTTATTCATTCGGCGGAGGCATCGCTTCCTTCATCGCGGCAATCCTTTTGTTATGGAAGCTGAAGTGGTCGCATGACTCGGAGCTGATGATGGTCTCGTTCGCCATCGGCGTCCTGCTTGCCGCCTCCGCGTTCGACCTGCTCCCCGAAGCAATGCTCGGCATCGGGGCGGTTCCCACGGTCATGTACACTGTTCTCGGTCTCGGCACTTTCTGGTTTGCCGAAAGGATAGTGATGCGCCACCACCGCCACACCCATTCGGATAAGGAGCGTGCCAAGGTCACAGCCACCCTTGTCCTGTTCGGAGATTCCATACATAATTTTGTTGACGGCGTGGTGATAGCCGCCACCTTCCTGGCAGGCGCGGCCCTCGGAGGCATCACCGCTTTGGCGGTCTTTTTGCACGAGATCCCGCAGGAGCTCAGCGACGTTTCGATTCTGCGGCGCGGGGGCTGGTCGCGGAAGAACATAATAATCTACAACGGCCTGTCAGCACTGACTGCGGTTGCCGGGGCTGTCATCATGATGCTCGCCGCGAAAAGCTTCGACCTGATTACCACGCCCATGCTCGCTTTCACCGCCGGCGGCTTCCTGTACATCGCCGCTTTCAGCCTGTTGCCCACCATCTTCAGGGAGGCAAAGAGCCACCGGCTTGCCACGTT
>JAZDNN010000005.1:0-19479 GCA_043799675.1 Candidatus Aenigmatarchaeota archaeon
ATAGCGGACGCCCAGGTCACCAAGATCAAATTGGGCTCCGATGTGAAGGGATGCACCGCCTGTATCGGCGGATGCGGCGGCAGTTATCCGAGCTGGGCAACATCAATCTCTCTCAGCAGCCCGACCGACTCTGCCTATGCACGTGGGGCAAGCTGTGCCGGCAGTCTGACCCAGAGGGCCGCACCGGTGAACTTCGATATCTGCTGCGGACTTCCGTGAACGGTGTTTTCAATGCCCGTTAAAAAAAGAAGGGCGGCCGTGCGCAAGAAGGCCGCAACGAAAATTGTCAAAATAAATGCTTACCATCCGGGCTCCCATGGGAAGGGGGCAAGGACATGGGGAACAGCCGGAACACCGCAGGCTTTGCGGTTGCATCCGCGCGTGCAACACGGAATTCTCTGGGCGGTTTTTGTTTCAGCAACAATCATCGGGGCGATCGCCTTCATAGATGCGGCATACCTCTCCTCGGTCCCGTATGCGGTCATGGGAAGCACGGGATACGGGATGCAGCTGGCGGCCGCCGGAAGCGGGATGGCGACCAGCACGAGTTACAGGCTGGGCATGAGCTTCGGCGAGGCGGCGGCGGGACAGGCGACCAGCACCGGATATTCGGTGGTACTGGGTTCCATGGCCTATCTGGGCGGGGATTCGGATGCCCCGAAATGCACACTGAGCCAGAGCACCGGAACACCTGCCTTGGGGGCAGCAGTAATCCTTACCGCAGCCTGCACGGACGATGTCGGGCTCAGTAAGATAGAGCTCGCGACGGATGAAAACGGGAACATGACCAGGACGGGCCTGTACGGTTCGCCGGCCGCAGCCAGCGGGACCTCATTTTCCACGGATTTCAGGTGGCTCAATCCGGCAACGCCTGTCGGCAGGACCGTCTCATGGAAGGTGTTTGCGACCGACACCAGCTACAACGAAGGCGGCAGCAGCACGCTTGCATTCACGGTCGGTGCGGAACCTGACACCGTCAAACCGCGGATAGGGAGCATCATAATCAATCCGCCGTCACCATCGGTCGGAACTTCCACCGGCATTTCCGCCGAGGCCACGGACAATAACGGACTGGCAGCAGCCACGCTGACGGTCAACGGGATTGCGACCTCGGCGGTCTCACTCAGCGGCAAGGCGGCAAACCCGCAGTTCACCTGGACACCGGCGCAGACGGGCACCTACAGACTCAAGATATCCGTCACGGACGGGGCGGGCAACACCGCCGACAGCAATGAAGCAATCGTCGGGGTCGGCGTCCCAGTCGTGCAATGCACATCCGCAAAGCCTGCCGACACCGAAGGCCCCTGCACGGATGACGGTAACGGGAAGCAACAGAAGAGCGTGACCACCTGGAGCTGCAACACGGAGAACGGGCAGTGGAAGTCCACGCTCAGCCTGCAGGACTGCGCGACGGGCGGGAACCAGTCGGCGGATTTCACGGCAATCGGGTTGGTTGCGGCAGCCGTTGCGGCCGGAGCGGGGTACTACATACTCAAGATACGGAAGAAGGGCGGTCCGGAACTCCCTTCGGCGCCGGCACCGGAACCGGCCTGAATTGCGCTCCTATTTAGCCGAGTGCCAGGATTTTTATGGATGCGCGTTTTTGCCGGATTGTCCATAGTCATGTTCTTGCTGATCCTCCCTTCGTGCACGTTTGCAGCGGACATGACAACATGCGACGGAATACAGCCTGCGCCTTCGGAATGGACCAACTGCACGATTGACGGAAGCCAGGACCGGGTCGTGTATGCATGCGACGCTGACATCGGAATGTACCGGACGGAGACAGAGTCGCGGGCGTGCGATTCGGGCTTCATCAGGCTCTCTATCACACAATTCAGTCTGGCATTCCTGCTGCTGTTCGCGGGGGCGGCAGGGCTCGCCGTCTGGAAGAAACGTATAAATATGCGGCTGGACAAGTGAACGGTATGGCAAAGAGGAAGCTGAAGGTACAGGTCACGAGCTTCAGGCACTACGGTTACAGGCCGGTCCTCGGCTCGTTTCTGGTCCTGCTGATAGTTGGCGCATTCGGCATACTGCCTCAAGTAGGCGTTGCAAACGCCGCGACATTGAACATAGCGTTAGGCATAGGTGACCAATCCACAACATCGTTTACCAGCGGACTGATGCTGCTCAGCGTGCTGCTGGTAATCATAGTGGCGTTCGTGCTGCTATGGTTCACCAAGAAGCGGGAGTTCGACAAGATAGCCGACACGCCGATGCCTTTGCGACGGATGAAGTCAAATCCGTGGCACCTTTAAATATCGGCCAGCCCTACTGCACTAGTTGAGCAAAAGCAGCCGCGGGCTGCAGGTGACAGTAAAGCAAGTCCGCGAAGCGGACCAAAAGATGATTCGCAGCCAAAGGCTGCAAGTGATATGAAATGGTATCAAAAGCGGCAATCGATTACGTGAAGACACAGACGGCGGCAGGTTTCAAACCGAATGCAATCAAGAAGGCGATGAAGAAGGCCGGCTGGAAACCGGAAGACATAGAGGCGGCCATGGATGCGGCATCACCGGATTACCAGAAGCCGGCCCGCGAAACCAAGGAAGAAGAGACTGAGACCCCGAAAGGCAAGAGCGAAAACCGACAACCGGTCGAGCTGCCGGGGTTCGAGATCGAGGCGGACGTCTACTCGGCGGCGATGGGGATAGGCAGGATACTGCCGGTCCTGGACGAGAACGACATGATCAAGACGCTGAACGGTCTCCACAAGATAGCGGACAAAAGGGGCTTCAACAAGTTCGCGGGCCTGATTGAGACGCTCGAGCTGACCGTTGAAGGCAAGGACAAGGACACCATGCTAATCGAGATAGCACGGGTCGGTCCGAGGATAAGGGAAATTTTCGAGGAAGAGCTGAAAAGGGCGAAGCAGCAAGCGAAGAAATGAGCCAAACATTTCTGGCAGCTATTTATAACCGTCTTGCACAACTTTATCGTGCGCCACCATCTGGCCGTCCTACCGTGTTTTCTATTGCTGGCTGCCGTATACGGAGCCACACTGGCCGCCGCGGCCCCGGATAACAGTGCTCCAACGCCCCTGAGCATCTCCCTGGCCCCGGTTTTCTCGGTGAAATGCGTGCCTCTGGTCTACAACGGCGACCCGAAGGACAAACTGGACGTGGTGTTCGTCCCATTTGGCTACGGCGGAGACATCGAATCATTCAGGACCGATGTGACCGAAGCAATATCCAAAGGACTTTACGAGGTTGAGCCATTCAAGAGCGAAAAGGAGAAAATCAATTTTTATTACATAAATTCCGATGAACTGATCATTCCTCCCGGAATGTCCGGGAACGAAATATTCGATGACAACAAACTCTATGGAGATGCAATCAACCTCGCGTCCAACTGCCCCGTAGACAAGATGATTTTATTAAGCAGCAGAATCAGTGTAGGCGTGGCAGAGGATTTCGGCGCCATGGCCGGACTTGATTTTACGTTTCTTAAATCCGTTGTTGGTCTGAGCGATGAAAAAATAAGGAGCCATCTGAACTGGGTAATCCTCCACGAATTCGGCCATAGTTTCGGCCGCCTCGAAGACGAATATTGGATTGGCAATATTGGGCATTATTCCTACAAAAGGGTAAATCTGGACGTGATAAACAGTTCAGTTGCGTGCCCAAAATGGTGTTCCGGACCGCCCAACATAGACATGAACGATCCGTGCACAAAAGCCGGTTCACGGGGAGAATGCTCCTTTCAGCGTTGCATGTGGTTCGACGACAAGACCGTATACGGGAGCAACTGTTTTCCGAGAGATGTGAATATAGGGACAGGTTGCCAGGAAGGGACAGTCTGTATAATCAGGCGGCCCAGTGAAAAGAGCGGCGAGAACATGGGCATACCTTCCGTGTGGCGTGTGATGGAGAAGCAAGACAGCTCGGGTATATTTGATTACGGAACATTCGAAACGTCGGCAATCAGAGAGAAGCTGGAACCTTTCAATACGTTACACCTGTCATCAGTCAGCGCCGTGAAAAAGGGTGACGGGGTGCAGATGATATCGATGTGGCAGGACGAGAACATAATTATGAGCGCCACGCTGTTCACATGCCACGGCCCCCTGGGCGAATGCGGACAATCTTTTGGGCAGTTTGCCGAGTCACCAATCAGCGTTCTCAAACAGAGCGGGCAACAGACGATTACCGCGACCATCGACACGAAAGCCTTCATGGAAGGCGAGACAATCGTATCATACATCAAGGTGTGCAATGACAAGAACCTTTGCACAACGACTGGCACCCAGTCGTTCACAATAATGGACGGCAAAGGTCCGGACATCGGTGCAGTATCCATGTCCGGCACGCCTGCAAAGTATTCTATTGTCAAGCTGAGCGCGACAGGCATAAAGGACCCGAGCGGGCTCGGAAAGGCCGTCCTCCTCATCAACGGGGAAGAGAAAATCTCCCATGACATACCGGATGCCGGCGGCATCAATTTCGATTTCACCGTACCATCGGAGCTTGAAGGCAAAACGGTCGACTGGGCCATCAAGGCATACGATACCCTTGGTAATCAGAACGAAAAAGGCGGCTCGTTCTTCGTGCCCGATAAGACTTCGCCGTCCATGTACATTGCCCTTGACAAGGATGCTGTAAGGGTCAGCTATACGTTCAAGCTGACCATCAGGGCGCAGGACAATACCAGGCTCAAGGACATTACACTGTACGTGAACGGTGCGAATGTGAAGAACTGGAATTACGCCCAAGATGAGGCCGTTACACCGGGAAGGTTGCATGAGGAAATTTACACCCTGACAGCCGACCAAAGCCAGTACCAAAAAACCGTACCAATTAGGGTGGTGGCCACTGATGAAGCCGGCAATCTGCCGACGGAACGGGGCACCAGCTACACCGTTACTGCCCCGACCTGTGCGGACAGCCTCGGTCCGACAATCATCGAAACAAAAGGACCGCCGACCATCAAACCCGGCGAAAAAGCCGTCCTCACGGCAAAATTCACGGACAAAGTTGATCAGTACGGCTGCGGCGGACTGACATATGCGAACCTTGAGGTCGCTGGCGAGGACGGTAAGTTCTTTCTGGCAGGTCTGGCCTTCTTCAGCAATGCGGTAGACAAACAGACCGGTGCCCAGAGTAAGATAACGGCCGCGACCGCAAGCTTCGACTATTTCACACGGGACTACAGCAAACCGCGGCAACAGCTTCTGATACTGCCGGCACTCATATCACAGCGGCTGGGCACCTTGGGGACGGATTTCAATGTAAACAACATCGCGACAGTCTGGACCCCTACAATCGGCGGTGCCACGACTCCGATAAATCCGACCGGAAAGGAAGCACAACCTCCCGTCTATATACCGGTCGGCGCTGCCGGCACCCAGATGAAATGGCGGATAACCGCGTTCGATGAAAACGGCAACAAGCAGATGACCGGTGACCAGACAACGGCAATAACGGATGATATCGCCCCTGTGACGATGGGCGAGCCAGGTGCATGGAGCGTCTCCAAAGAGCTCAGGCTTACGACCGGCGACCTTACTGCCAGCGGTGTTCAGTACGTCACAACGGAAAGAGGCGTACTCCCGATAAAACTCATGAAGACGCTGGCGAGCGGCGCACAGGCCGAGCTTGACGTGAACGGCACGCGCGCCACACTCATGCGGGAGGAGGTCATGAAAGTCGGCGGAACAGGTTTCCAGTTCGTGAGCGGCACGCAAGGCACCGGCGGAAAAGACACCGCCACCGTCAACGTGCTCAATCCGGTATCACGGGTAAAAACGGACGGAAGCGTCCTGTTCACGAGCTGCTGGCAGGACTGGGGCATACTCACGAAGGAGGAACTGCAACTTGATACCGGCAACGGCTTTGCCACAGCAACGGTTAAAACGGGCGCAAACCCATCCTTCGAGTTCGCGCCTGCAGGTCAGAAAGTGTGCCGCAGCTGGACGTGGACACCGTGGGGAGTGACTTCGGGCACCGATGTCAGGTGGAGGGTTGAAGCCACCGACAGGACGGGAAACAAGGCCCGAGCACCGACCAACGGCCTCTTCACCGTGGGCTCGAAACCGCCCCAATTGATCAGCAAGAGCTGGGAGCCACTCAATCCCGTGGCAGGGCAGAAGGTGATAATAACGGCACAGTTGACTGATGACAACGGGCTGGCGTCGGCCAGTATAGAAAGCGATGAGACCGGAGCCTTCGAGGAAAAGGATTCGGCACCGTTAAGCGGCACTTTGGCGACGGTAAATCTGACGTGGCGTGCACCCGCAGTGAAGGAGAGCATTGCAGTAAACTGGCGACTTGTAGCAACGGACATCGATGGGAACAGGGCCGTGCTCGATCCTATATTTAACATCCAGCCTGACACAGAGCCGCCCGACATAATAACACAAATAATCGAAGAATCCGCGGCCGGCACCGCAATTACTATTGGCGCCGCAGTCAGCGATAACGGCAGGATTGGCACGGTCAGCTTTGAGGTCGATGAAGGCACGGGCTATTACGTCAAAGAAAGCAGGCAAGTAGGTCTCTCATCAACCATGGTCGTTTTCGACTGGAACGACCCAGGCCTTCCGGCCGGAACTACAATCAAATGGCGCATCACCGCGACCGACATATCGGGCAACAACGCAACCTCACCGGAACAATCCTTCATCTTAAAAGCAGGAGGAAATGTTACGGGAACGGAAGAAGAATTACCCCTGCCCGGCGAGGAATCCAATGAATGCGACACGACGATACGCCCACGGAGCAACATCGGTCCGTGCATCGAAGTGAGCCCTGGCGTGAATCAACAGACCGTAACCACATCCACCTGCGACACCACCGACGGCGCATGGAAACCGAAAATGGTGCAGGAACCATGCAATCTGCCGACAGGATCGCTGCCAATGGACATGACAATCATAAGGACGATCATCGTTATAGGCATAGCGGGTGGAGCTGCTTACTATATCATGCGCGTTAAGAAAAAAAGAACACCAACCAAAGCACCGGCACCGCCTCCGACCCCGTCCCCGACCGGAAAGAAGCACTCAAAATAGACTCCTGGCTGCCCTCTTCTGTGAAATAAAAATCGCGACTACAATGATAACCCGTGCCAAAACCCCTGATTGTCGGCTTCGACCCCGGACTGACCGGCGCGATAGCCATGCTGGATTTGGAAGGTAACCTTGCGGCGGTCAGCAGCAGGAAGAACTGGCCGCTGGCGGAGATAATCGGGGAAATCGGGAAAACGGGCAGGCCGCTGCTGATTTCGACCGACAAGGCAAACACGCCCGTTACCGTGAAAAAGCTGGCCTCGGCATTTTCCGCGAAGCTCTGGGCACCGGACCACGACCTGGGAATAGAAGAGAAAAAGGAACTGGTCGACGGGACGGAAGGCAGGGAAAGATGCAGCCAGCACGAGCGGGACGCCATGGCGGCCGCGCTGGCGGCATACAAGAGCATGGCCTCCGGCTTCTCCAAAGTCGAGGATACGCTGCGCCTGCTCGGACTGGAGGAAAAGGGAGAAGATATCAAGCAGCTCCTACTAACAAAGAGAGCGAAGAACCTGACGGAAGCGGTCGATATGATATCTGAAAAAAAGCCCGAGGAACCGGAAAGGGTGGAAATCAGGACGACGCCGTCGGGGCAGCTGCGCACCGACGACCTCATCAGGAAAATCAGGAGCCTGCAGAACACCGTCGAGGTGCAGAAGGCCTACATCGACAGGCTCGAGCAGAAATTCAAGGAGCTGGAGAAGAGCAGGCAGCAGATGATTGACGAGCGGGTAAGGCAGACGACCGAGGCAAAGAAAGCGGCACTCAGGGACAAGGAACTCGGCCTTCGGGAACAGATGATTTCCGGACTGAGGCAGCAGCTGGCGGCCTCGGAAAGGGAAAAGGAAAGGGCGCAGCAGGCGATTGAACGGAAAGCGGAGCTCGAGCAGCTGATTGCGGAAGGAAGGGTCCCCATGGTCCCGGTGAAGGGATGGAGCAAGGAGGCCCTGGCCGAAGCCGACAGGTTCTACGGACTGAAGGACAGGCTCATCTGGATATCGGACTTCAAGGAGAGCAATGCCGCCCCGAAATACTGCGTAGCGCTGGGAATCAAGGGGGTTATAGGGGAGCTGGATGAGAAAACGGCCGAAAGGCTGAGGCAGACGGGCATCCTGGCTGTCACCGGCCTGAAACCGGAAGGGGCCGAGTGGTGGGTCTGGGCGGAAAAGAAGGATTTTGAGGGTGCATTACGCTCCACAGAGCGCAAAGGGTTCGTCAATTGGCTTTCAGGATATCGTCAGAGAGCGGAGTCGGAATGAGGTTTATATCCTTTGCCGAGAGAGGTGGCAGAGATATAAACCGACATTACAAGTGCATGCTATGCGAACCGGAAAAGTGGAACGTTACATCCATGACAAGCTCGAACGCGAGGGAGCACTGCTTCTCAGCCTGATAGACCCTGACAAGCAGCCGTTCGAGAAAGGGGCGGCCGTGGCTGAAGCAAGCGCGGAAGCCGGGGCGGACATCATCCTGGTCGGAGGGAGCATAGGCGCCCAGGGGATGTTGCTGGACAAGACCACCAAGATGATACGGGAATGCGTCAACGTCCCCATCGTTCTTTTCCCGGGCAATGTAGGGACGATAACACCGTATGCCGACGCGCTCTATTTCATGTACGTGATGAACAGCCGGGAAGTGTACTGGCTGTCGACCGTCCAGATACAAGGGGCTCCGGTGGTCAAGCGGATGGGCATCGAACCGATTCCGACCGGCTATATTATATTGGAACCCGGAAAGGCCGTCGGCTGGGTGTCGAACGCGAACCTGATTCCGCATAACAGGGGCGACCTTGCTGCAGCTACCGCGCTTGCAGCGGAATACATGGGCGCGCGCATCATCGTTACCGATTCGGGCTCCGGGGCGGAGCAGCCGGCCCCTCCCGCCCTGGTCAAGGCGGTCAGGAGCGTCACAACGGTGCCTTACTTCTATGCCGGCGGCTGCAGGACGCCCGAGCAGGCCACCGGGATAATCAACGCAGGTGCTGACGGCATACAGATAGGGACCGCATTCGAGATGGAGAACGACGACAAGCTTCAGGAAAAGGTCACAAACATGGTCAAGGCGATAAAGGCCGCCGGAAGAGAAAGGGTGCAGAACGGGAAGCCGCCGGAGAAACCCGACCTGCCGATGTTCCGCATACCGCGCAGGATATTCAGGATGCCGGCGATACACAAGCCGGATTTCAAGTGGAAGTTCAGGCTCCACAAGGACGGCAAAAAGGGAGACTGCGACTGCGAAGAGGAAATAAAATAAAATTTCCCCGTTAACGTTGTCCGACAGGCAATTTTTTCAGAGCAGCAATAACAGCAGCAATGCGAAAAAGAACACCGGAGTATAGCACACGCCGGTACGGATAATCACCGTTCTTTGCGCATGCCTTATCCTGGAAATCTCGGCTGCCGTGAGGCCGCGCAGCTCCCGTTTCCAGAGCTTGAGCCCGGGCAGATCCTCGCCGAGCATGTCACCGGGCTTCAGCCCGCCTGAGGGCACCTTACGGTTGAATGCCTCCTCCGAGACACGCGAGAGGACCCAGAGCGGGGTCATTATCAAAAGCAGGGTCGCGAGCATCACCGAAAGCGGGTAGGTGCCGGTCCCGAGGATGATTGCCGCCGCGGCAGCGAACACGAAGAACATCCTGCCGCTAGCTGAAAGGCCTGCCAGGAACTTCCGCGAAAGGTGCCTGTTCCTTGCAACCGCCAGAAAGATGTAGGCGACAGACCAGGCGATGCCTATCACGAACACGGTGAAAAAGTAGACCATCGAAAAGGGCAGCCAACCGAGATTGGAAGAAACGGCCCACACCGGAACCAGCGAACCTACCGCGGTGAGCATCGCACCGTCGCCGCCGCCCCACGCACCGACCTTGTACATGAAAATACCGAACAGGCCGAAGGTCGCGGTCACCAATACGGATGAAACAAACAGCTCCTGCAGGCCGAACAGCTGCCACTCAAGGAAGTTCAGGACCAAACCGGCCCCTATCATGCCGAACAGCAGCCTGTCCGGAACGTCGGTGGTCTTCAAGTCCCAGTAGCCGCCTATCGCGCTGCCAATCAAAGCGACCGCAAGCCTGAGCAATTCGAGCACAGAGAACGTTGCGCCGCCCGCTTTAAAACCTAATTGCCTTTCCTGCCTTCCTGTAACATCAACTCGCCTTCGAACACTTTCTTGCCGTGCCTGCCGAAGGAAATATTCCCGTCCTCGTCCACGCCGAAATAATTCGACATCGCCTTGAAATCCTTTCCGTAGACCCTGGTCACTTCATCATCGAACGGCTTGCCGGGCCCGATTCTTTTCATGTAATCGAGCAGTTCCGGCTTCTCCGGCCCGGCAATGAACCTGACGAAAGCCCTGAAAGCGTCGTACTGCACCTCATCCAGGCCGTCAGAGACATGGCGGGATTTCCGCGAATCAATCGGGACCCTTTCGTCCAGGCCGCGTGCATCGGCATTGACCGGGCGGCGGTGGAGCTCCGGAATGGTCCTGAGAGAGGCATCTTCTGAGAAAGGATGGCCCCTGTCATACAGCATGTCGAACAGGTTCTTCCCGCGCTCGCTGAAGTACCATGTTCCGCCGTGCGGCGTGAAATATGCCGGCATGCTGTCGAGCTCCTTTGCATACCGCTTCAAAAGGCCCGCGTCCAGGTCCTCGTCCGGCCTGCATCCCCTGAGATAACCGCCGATGTTCCCGTTGACATTGTCCGCAAAGCCTGTCAGGATTTCAATCTGTGCAGCGTCCTTGTGTTTTGTCATTCAATCAGACTGCGGCAAACGGATTTATAATCGATGCGGGACGAGGACTGTCATGGGAATAAGGCGGGGCCAAAGAATCACGCTGCTGGGACCGCGGAGATACCTGATAGAAGCAAAGGACTCCATGGACAGCAAGTTCGGCAGGCTGGAGCTTGAAAAACTCATAGGAAAGCCGATGGGCACCGTTCTGAAAGCCGGCAAGAACAGTTTCACAGCCGTGGAACCAACATTGCTGGACTTCCTTGCCAAGAAGGCGAAGAGGGGACCTGCGGTGGTGCTGCCGAAGGATGCTGCGGCAATCCTTGCGCACACAGGGGCGGGAAAAGGGTGGAAAGTGCTGGACGCGGGCACGGGCTCCTGCTGGCTCGCGCTTTTCCTTGCCAACGTCGGCTGCGATGTCACCAGCTATGAAATCAGGAAGGACTTCTTCGAGCTGGCGAAGAAGAACGTCCAGATGAGCGGACTCAAGGTCAAGCTGAAAAACAAGGACGCCGCCAAGGGATTTTCCGAACGGAACGTTGACCTGGTGACACTGGACATGAAAAACCCTGAGAAGGCGATTCCTCATGCTTACAAGTCCCTCAAGGCGGGCGGATGGCTGGCGGTGTTCAGCATGCACATCGAAGAGGTGGGCAACGTTGCCAAGGCGATAGGCAAGCTGAATTTCACCGAACCGCACATCGTCGAAATCCTGGAGAGAAGCTGGCAGGCCGATGTTTACGGAAAGAACACATTCACACGGCCCCGCACGCATATGCTGGCACATACGGGATGGCTCACGTTCGCGAGAAAACTGCAATAAATACTTTTGCCGCCATCGATATGAGGGTCTGATTGAAGGACATAAGGGTAACGCCGATAAGGAACGGAACGGTCATTGACCACCTGCCGGCCGGAAGCGCGCTGTACGTCCTACGAATTCTCGGATACTATAGAAACGACAATCCGATGAGCAAGACAACGTCCGTCCTCATGCATGCACCGAGCAGGAAAACCGTCTGGAAGGACCTCGTAAAAGTGGAGGACCTCGAGCTGGTTGAAAAGGAACGCCAGAAGATAGCGCTCGTCGCGTGGACATACAGGCCAAGACAGATGCCGACGGTGAACATAATAAGGAACTACACGGTTGCCGAAAAGACCATACTGGAAGTGGCGGAACGCTACGGGGGACTGGTCTGCTGCCAGAACGGGCTGGAAGAAGGGGGAAAAAGCGGCTGCATCAGCAACAACGAAAGATGGATGGAGGGCACCAATCTGGAACTGCGCAACGACAGGTTCTTCTGCTACTACTGCGGCCGCGAACAGGAACCGGAAAGACTGCGTGAGAACCTGATTAGGAGCCCTGCCGCCGGCAGGAAGGTCTGTTAGAAACCTGGTGGGCTCGCTGCCCCTAGGGAACCTAGGTTCCAGGTGGACTACTGTCCACCGGACGGTGGAAGGTAAACTTCCACCTGTCCCTTAAGGGATTATTCCTCCTAAAATGGCTGCGGCTATTTCATGGTGGGCTCGCTGTGATACTCATAGCACCGCCGCGCTGGCGGCAAGAGCGCTTTTGGCACTCCGTGCTCATTTGAACACAGGCCTCAAGGTCCCGCTAAGGCACAGCCGACCACGGGTCGGCCAAGAGCAACCTCGGATCCTACCAAGCTAGACTACGAGCCCAAAATAGAACGTGTCCGACTTCTTAAATGGCTGCGCTATTTCACCCTGAACTTCGCATGCCAGAGTACGGTCACGCCAAGCACTATCACGATACCGACCATCAGGATGCTCGGACTTGCCGGCATCGCAACCGCAGCGGCGGTCGGACCGCCGGTCCCGATAGCAGACAAAAGATATACCGCGGCAAGCACCAGGGCCACCGCGACCAGGACGGATGCCGTTCCACTGACCGTTTCCATGAGAACAATACTACAGACAACTTTTTAAACTTGCCCCTAGGGAACCTAGGTTCCCTTCTGGGTTCATTCCTCCTAAATTGGCTGCGGCTATTTCAGAAACCGTTACACGCCGACCTCTATGACTGCGCCGATGGACACGGCCGCGACGGCAATGGCCATCAAGAACAGGCTGTCCCTCAGAAGGAGATTCAGCTCGGGGGAGCCCCATTTCTCGCGGGCCATTCCGATGGACAGGATTCCGCCGGCTATCCCGGCCAAGAAGTAGGCGACCAGCTCCGCTATCGCATGGGGAAGTATTCCGCCGGTGGTGAGGAGCAACTGCTGGTACATGCCGGAGCGGGCGAAGTTGGCGAAATAAATCGCGAGTATGGACGCGTTCCAGCTCATGATGAACACGGCACCGGTCCCGAAGATGAACGACAGGAGGAAAGCGAAAGACATCACCTTCACGTTGTTCATCAGGACGACCTCGAGCAGTCCCGGATGTACTGCCGAGCCGCTGGCGAGCGACTGCACCGCATTTATGTCCTCCATCTGGGGGGCAAACACCGCATCGACAAAGTTCGCCGGGGCAATGATTGCCACGAGGAAGATTGCCAGGAAGCTGCCGAGGAACAGGAGGCTGAAAAGAAGCAATGTTTCCCTGTGCCTGAGGAAGAACCCTGCGGTCATCTTCTTCTCGGCGCATTCGTCGACCTCCTCCTCGTCCACCTCGAATATCCTGTAAATCAGCGGGGCCATGCCGACGGCAACGAGCAAAGGTGTGATTATTCCCGCGTACTTCGGGAAGACGAAATAGGAAGTGAAGATCGCGGCGGCGGTGACTATCGCGCTGACCAGAAGCATCTCAAGCGGCCTGTTCTCTATGCTCTTCTCGGGAAACAGGGACTCAAGCACCATGACCCAAATCAGCTTTCCGGGGATTTAAGCTTCTTCTTCGGAGGCATCGGTTTCGTGCCTGCAGCCGGTGAAACTTTCTTCGTTGGATTTGCTTTGATTGCCTTTTCAGCAACGGATTTTTTCGTTGTTGCCTTTGCGGGCATTTTGTTCACAACCCTCTTTGCAGGCTTCGGTACCGCCTTGGACACTGCAATCTTCTTCGGGGAAGGCGGAGGCAACACTTTCGCCTGAGGCACGGAGACCTTTGCCGCAGGCTTCGGGGTCTGGGTTTTTACCTTGGCCGCGCGCCTGAAAGAGCCGCGGCGCCACAGGAAGAACAGAACCACGGCTGCCACTACTGCGACTGAAATGAACAGGACTATCTGGTCACCAGAAAGCTCGAACGGCGGTATGCAGTCCTCCTCGGCAATCTTCGGCACGCATACGTAATCCGTGCCCTGGTTGCATTCGTAGGAGGTGCGGATGTGCTTCGCATCCAGGCAGTCGGAAAACGCGTCCTGCTGGCAATCGCAGCACGGCCTCTCGACCGCCGACTGCACGCAGGTGAAACCGTTGGACGGGCCGCACGTCCACAACGTCTCGTTGAGCATGCCTGCCACGCATGCCCCTTTTATTGAGGCGGGGCAGGAACACGCGGTCCCGCCGCCGATTACAAAGATTGAGAACCCGTTGAGTGCCGCCTCATGCAGGGTCTCGCCGCCGGTACTGTTCACGACCGTCACTGACAAGGATTCCCACCTCTTGTCCCCGGAATTCCAGCGGTACAGGGAGGCCTTCGAAAGGTTCGCGCTGTCCAGCCAGGAATTCTTGACCGAGAACCGGAGAGTCGCATCGGCGACGTCGGGGACGGTCGAGGTGATGTTGAGCCAGATGTACACGTTCTCGGACGGGTTGCCCAGTCCCATCAACGGAATCGTGCTGTTCCGTATGGTGACCTGCGTATATCCCTGCGTCTTCGAGCCGAAAATCAGGTCAAGCCGCCGCACCAGGCCGGAATCGGTGCAGGTCCTCGAACTGTTTGCCTCGGTGGCAGGCAGGCTGAATTCCACACCGCTGTTCAGAGGTATGGCGTTGCAACCGCTTACCGCGCCCCCGCCGCCCCCGCCTCCGCCGGTGATGGGGGTGACGCTCGTGCACGGGGTCGCCGTGAAACTGCTGTTCGAGCTTTCCATCAGGTCGCCCCAGCTGCTGTTCCAGTAGACCTTCCATCCTATCGCGCGGTTTATCATGGACGCGTTCCACCAGCTGAAATCGGTATAATCGGCGCCTTCAGTTATGGCCGCCGGGCTGCCATAGGTACCGTCAGTATAATTTCTCCATGCCCCGGTCTCGTTGGTGGACAAGAAGACCGTCGACTGGTTCATTGCGGTATCCTCCCAGGTCACCCTCAGCCTCAGCGTGCCGCAGACGCCGGATGCGACCGGGGTGGCGTTGGCACACGGAACCGCAGTAAAAGAAGCGACTTCCGTGCAGTTGACGTTACCCAGGCTCTCGTTGGCACACCCCTTCCAAAATACCTTGTGTCCCCTGACCGACTGGTTCCACCATGTGAAATCGGTATGGTCGGCGCCTTCAGTTATGGGCACCGGGCTGCCGTAGGTGCCATCAGTATAGTTCTTCCATGCACCCGTCTCGTTCGTGCCGAGCCAGGCATATGAAATGTTCACCACGGAACTGTTCCAGAAAATGGTCAGGGTCACGTTGCTGCACTTCCCGTATGACATGCCGCCCCCGAGCCCGGTGACAATGGATTCCGTGCAGGGAATGGCTTGGAACGTGGCGTTCGTGGTGGAAGTCCAGCGCCCTGCGGTATCGTTCGCCCACGCGAGCCAGTTTATCCACTTGTTCTCCATGCTCGCGTTCCACCAGGTGAAATTGGACCACAGCTGGTTGCCTTCAATCGGCCATGGCGAATTGTAACTTCCGTCCGTGTAGTTCCTGTGGATATCGGTCTCATTGGTGGAAAGCACGACATGGGTGATATTGCAGGTTCCGTCCAGCCAGTGCACCGCAAGGTTGACGTTCGGGTCGCAACCCGGGCCGGAGCCGCCCCCTGTCTTATTATGAAAATAATCGGATTCGGGATCAATAATATCCCAGTTACCGTTAACACTGCCGCTGTTGGGTATAATGTCGGTGAGCGGCGGATCACATGTTATGTTATAGGTATGTGACCCGCGGTCCAGCAATGTTCCGTTAAAATACAAAGAAGTGTAATTGCTCATGCCGACTATGAGGTTGGAATCCTTATCGACGCCGTCAATGTATAGGGTGCAGTTCGTGAAACCTCCGTACGGAAGGTTCGAGCCACCTGGGATAGCTTCGGCCCACGGATTGCCGTCGACATAAAAACTCATTTCGTCGTTGTCGGTGCAACCACCCTTATAGGGGAGTGTTATTGTTGCGTTGACGCAGAACTGGTTGTTCGCAGGAGCATAAACAGCAAAGCCTGCCTCGTAGTAAAAAGGCACAGAAACGCCGTTCCATCCCTCCCAGTAAACTGAGCGGCTGTTGTAACACATTATGTTGTTCTGGACTTCCGCGAGTATGTTCGGCCCCGTAATAACGTTGGTGTAGACCGCATAACCCGAGTTGTTGGTGATGGTATTGAAAGTCATGTAGAACTCCCCGTACGGATTGAGGTCCCTTATTCCGTCGTCCCGGTTCTTGTGAACGTAGTTGCCGGTAACGTTCCCGTCGGTCAGGTTGGAATCAACTATAATGATTCCATAATCGTTATTGTAAACGTCGTTGTCCGAAATCGAGACGCCGTTTCCGGACTGCGGTGTCTTTAAAACTGCACCTGTTCCGTTAACAACTATTCCGTTCCCGTCGCTGTTCCACACGGAGTTGTTCCTTATCACCGTATTGGTCACGTTGCAGAGGTATATTCCGTCGCCCGAGCTGCCGTCCACATAACTGTCGACTATGTCGTTCCCTGAGGAAGAATTGATTATTATGCCGTCATATCCGTCGATTATCCGGCTGCTCCCGTTAACGGAGACGATGGCACCCTCCCCTATGTAAATGCCCGATTTACCGTGACCACCGTCAAAGCCCGCACCGCTGACGGTCGCGCCGGTCATGGTCAGATTTGACACGGCAGAGCCGCCGGACGAGACGCCGCTGACATTGAACGTGAACGCATTTTCACCTACCTTACTTATGCTGGAACCGGCACCCATTATCAGTTTCCCGCCGTTCCTGACAATCACCCCGCAGGAGCCGGATGGGACGCAGTTGAACGTCACGTCGCAGTTGCCTAAATCGAGCGTGGCATCGTCGATGATAATGTTGTCGCCGTTCATGTTAATCGGCATGTCATCGCTGCAGGTGCATGTCCCTCCGGGTATCAAAGCGTCTATCACCCAGTCACCGCTTGTATGGTCGCATTCTGAAGGACTCATGAAATGACCGCTCGTTTGCGGCTGCATCACTGAGATGACAAGCATGACAGCGGCCACTGCAAGGGCCAGCAGGAGGTACTTCATACATCTTGTTCCGCAGTAGCGTATTTATCCTTTGCACCAGATTATCAGGCATGCCAGAGGCTTCTGAAAAGCCGCGAAAAAGGCTTCCCGCAATCGAGAAGAGTATAACCGACATCAGCGCGGACAGGGACGTCAGGGTGAGGATACTGGGAACCTTGCTGGATTCCAGCGACAACACGATCCTGATTGATGACGGGACCGGAAAAGCGGAAGTCAGCTTCGACGACGGCAACGGGATTGACGGGCTGCAGAAAGGGCAGCTGGTCAGGATAATTGCGAGGGTCCTTCCCCTCATAGACGGCTATGCCCTGCGGGGGGAAGCGGTCCAGCGGCTGGAGGGGTTCGATATTCAGTTATATAAGAAAGCGAAGCAATTAGGGTTGTAACATGTTCTCAGCAACAATCACCGACCAGAAGGTGCTCCGGGACAGCATAGATACGATCTCCTCGCTGATAGACGAGGGAATACTGAGGATAAAGCCGGACGGACTCGAGCTGATTGCGGCGGACAGGGCCATGGTGGCGATGGTGGACTGGAAGCTCTCATCCACGGCGTTCGAGAGCTGGAACTGCGACAAGCCGCATTCGATAGGATTGAACCTCCTCAATCTGCTCACGGTCCTCAAAAGAGCAGGGACGGACGACAAGGTGACGCTCAAGCTGAACGAGGCGGAGAACCGGTTCGAAGTGACTCTTACAGGGGATTCGGTCAGGAAGTTCGCGGTGCCTTTGCTTGAGCTGGGCGGGGAGGAGACGCCGAACGTCTCGGCTTTTGAGTTCTCGGCCAACGCGGAAGTGAGTGCGGACGTGCTGGCGGCCGGCATTGATGATGCGGCCGTCATAGCGGACAGCGTCACGGTCGAGCTGGAACCGTCAAGCCTGAAGATGTGGGCGGAGGGGGACAGCAGCAAGACCGAACTGAAGCTGGAGAAGGGAAGCATAGCGCTCACCAGTGTCAACGCATCAAGCTCGGCAAAGGCGAGATACCCGCTGGATTACATGAAAAAGGCGCTGAAGGCTGCCAGGCTGACTTCGCGGGCGAGCCTCAGGCTGAGCAACGATTACCCGATGAGGCTGGATTTCAACAGCGACAAGGTCAAACTGGGTTTCATCATAGCCCCGAGAGTGGCGGAAGAGTAAATGCAGAGAAGGGTTCTGGGCAGCATAACGGCGGAAAATCACCCTAAAGGCAAATATGCGTTCCAAAGGTGTCAACAGGGCCTGGCACAATACAATGCGATTGCCGGCTCAGACGACCGGTCAAGGGCGCCCTTTTTCATATCCGAATCGGACTACATCGCCCTCGGCAGGCCGGCGGCAATCAATGTAACGACCAAGGTCGAAGTTATCGGGCGCTGATCAGACTTTTATCCCGACAAACCGAACACTCTGCATGCTGGAGATAGCGCTGGGCGTGGGTCTGGGCATACTGACGGTTGCCGCCTACATGCTCGTGGTCAAGAGGAAGCTCAAGGAAAGGCCCAGCCCGACCTATGAAAGGGTTGTCGGCGACCTGACCAGGCAAAATCCGGCGATGGGACGGTTCGCGCAGGAGCATTACAAGGATTACATCGAAAAATCCAGGCTGATTGACAGCATAGCGGGAACTCCGGGATACGAGGACCACGTGAAAATATTCGAAGGCATCATCAAGTCCTACTACGGGCTGCACAGGCCCGACCGGGCACCGAAGAAATGAACGGCAAAGGCCATCTTATTTATACGCGCAAAGACCAAAATTGAAGTCATCGGGCGCTGATTGAATTATTTATGTGGGGAATATCCAATGCTGTACATGGAAGACATAGCCCTGGGGTTCGGTGCCGGTATCATAACCGTACTGGTATTTTTGGAGATCGCCGCCGCAGCCAAGAGAATGAACATACTGGCGTTCAGGCAGATACAGGACACGCCGACGAGCGAGTTCTTCAACACCGCATTCAAGGAAGAGGATTTCAACCATTTCGTGGGGGAGCACTTCGGTGGCACCAGGAACTACTCCCACCTGCTAGCTTCGCTTGAAAAGAAAAGGGAATACGACCCGCAGCATTACATGAAATATGTGCGGGCGATAACCGACGGGGCGATTGCCAATCATTGCATCAGGTGCTCCGGAATCCCCCCTTCCCCAAAGGCCCCGGGTTACACCGAATCAGTGTTAAAGAACACCTCAACTCCCTTGTTATTGATTCCGGCAAAGACGCGTCTTCCGCTGAAAGCCGACCTTACGCGGAAAATAGCTCTCCCGCCGAAACCACCTGCCGCACGGAAGCATTCCAAGCCGAAACACGCCTTAAGGGCCAAGAGCGGCAAGCACAAGCGGAAGTAAAATCTTTATATTCGTGGGCAAGGAATCCTGTTCATGCTTGAGATAGCGCTCGGATTCGGCGCCGGGATGTTGTTCGTGCTGGCCGTCTACACGGCCG
>JAZDNN010000015.1:0-20503 GCA_043799675.1 Candidatus Aenigmatarchaeota archaeon
TCGCCGGAAGGCAGGCTCGAATTACAATCATAGAGCGGCGTTGCAGCGAGCCCGCCTGCGGACAGACACAGCAGGAAAGTCACGGCACTCAGCAGCAGCAAAATCGGCTTGTACAACCCAGACACCCAGCCCTAATTCGCGTGCCGTTTTATAAGGTTGTCTTCTGCCGTAAGGCTGACAAAAACCGGTAAAATATGATATTACCCCGTCAACAAGAATGCGACGGGCAAAAGAAAAGGAAAAGTTTACTTGGCCTTGCCCATTATCCTGCAAACCTTGGTGCTGCAGTGCGGGCACTTGCCTTCCATGGCCTTCATGCCGTTCTTCCAGGTTACTTCCTTGCCCTCGATCATTTCGACCTGTTTCTTGCAACGCATACAACGTCCCTCAACCATTGTTATCAACTCCCATCGTCTTTCTTGGTATAGAGGAACCTACGTTCTTTAAAAACCTTTCTACGCCGCCCTTGTTGTATATGCCCAAAACATACAGGTTTTCTTTGAAATTACAAACACGACCATCTATTACTGTCTGGTGCGGTTTTCGAAATGCTATCTTAGAACGTATCCCGTATGTCCTTTCCATGACACTCTTTATATTTTCAAGTAGCTGTAGATTGGAATTCAACATTCTTACGCAATATGTAGTATAGGTTTTCTCGCCTTTCTTGGTAGTGAATTTTGTAAGAGAACCTTCACTATCATAAAAACCTTTTATAAAAGCATTAGGATGTGTTAAAGAAATGCGCGACAATTCTTCTGCGGTCAAATTGTAATACCATTCGTAGAATGCTTTCGACCTCAGACAAATCTTGTAGAGCCCACTTTTGCAGTAAATTATCTTTACTGTTCTCGAAAAAACCTTTCCGAGACATCTGTTGAACTCTTCTAAAAACTTTTTGTCCTTTACACAAAGTTGTATTATGTGCTCATGACCGTATGCTGTCTTCGTCTTGTATACACAACCGTCACCTTCCAGAACGCCCAGAATATAAGACAGCTCAAGGGACGGCTCCAAAAGAGGCTGCGGTGTATTGAACTGATTCGGTCTTTTCACGAACTATATTAAGTTTCCACATTAAAGCTTTTTCATGCTCACCCAGGACCAGCTCAGGCGCCTTCAGGCTGCCGATTACCGCATATTCGGCCCCAACAGGCATTCGGCGGTCAAGCTATGTCATTGGTGCAAGCAATCCATCAAAAGCGGCGGTGAGAAGCACTGCTACAAACAGAAATTTTACGGCATACGGTCCCACCGCTGCCTGCAGATGACCCCCTGCCTGCCCCTTTGCAACCTGCGCTGCTCCCATTGCTGGCGGGACCATTCTTATTTCAAATCAACTGCAGAGGGCCCCATGGACTCTGCAGCAATTGTAGCTGAGCAGTCCCTAGAAGCCCAGAAGAAGCTTTTGGTCGGCCTGGGCGGCGTGGACCATTCCGCCATTCATCTGAAAGAGGCAATGGAACCAACCAACGCCGCCATCAGCCTGGACGGCGAGCCCACCCTGTATCCTTACCTAGGCGACCTGATAACCGAATACAAGAAAAGGGGCATGACCGTCTTCCTTGTCACCAACGGCATGAGGCCGGATGTTCTTGCCTCTCTTGACACTCTGCCAACGCAGCTCTACGTCTCCGTTACCAGCCCCGACAAGGCGTTCTTCGACAGGACCCAGCATCCCGTTCCTCCCGCAGGCTGGGAAAAGCTCATGGAGACGCTTGAGCTGCTCCCTTCGTTGAAGTGCAGGACTGTGATCAGGCTGACACTTGCGAAAGATTTCAACATGGATGCCGTTCAAAAGTTTGCCAAACTGATTGCCAAGGCAAACCCGACATTCATCGAGCCCAAGGCGTTCATGCCCATCGGCGCATCCAGGAGCAGGCTCCCGTACGAGGCGATGCCAAGGCACGAGGAAATTGTTTCCTTTTCCGAAAGGCTTGCTTCAGAGACAGGCTACAAACTGGCGGACGAAAGCAGACCCAGCCGAGTGGTGCTCCTGAAGAAATGATTTAAACTCCGTCAATGCAGAAAGCAATGGGCTCGTAGTCTAGCTTCATGTGAAGTTCGCTTCGCATGCTAGTCTGGTAGGATTCCAGCTTGGGGACGACCTAAGCTCATTAGATCGCCGAAATGCTGGCGACCTGTGTTCAAATGAGCGCGGAGCGCCAAAAGCGCTTTGAGAATCACAGCGAGCCCACCAATCGCTGCTTCATGCCGGATTGATGCTGGCCACTTTCACGGTGAAAATCAGCGTCTTGCCCGCCAGCGGACTGCTTCCGCTTGTACCGTAGCCTTGCTCAGGAGAAACGGTAAATGTCTTCTCTTCCCCCGCTTTCATTCCCAGCACGCCGCTATCAAAGCCCGGGATGACCTGGCCCGAACCGACCGTAAATGTAAACAGCTGCTTGCCCACGTTGCTGTCCACCGTGCTTCCGTCCACGACCAGCGTGTAATAGACCGAAATCGTATCGCCTGTTTTGACCGCAGCGGCTGTCGGGTTCGCCTGCCCCACGCAGCCTGCAATCAGCAGCAACGGTACAACAAGCAGGATGATAGTTCCCCGATGCAAGAAACTGACGGGCAAAATTCTCCGGCATGCGGATGTGACGGGCAAAAGAATCATCGCTTGAACTTCGCTATCTGCGGAAGGGTATCCACCTGCGTCAGGAGCGCGCTCCTGCAGCAGTAGTTTGTCACACCGAGGCTGTCAAGGACCGCCTTGCTGCTCTCGCCTTCCACCACCCGTTTCTTCAGCGTTTCCCAGTACTGCCCTATCGGGCGGCCGCAGGAAATGCAACGAACCGGACACATCACTATTATCCTTCCTCCCCAAGTTTCATTACTTCCTCTAGCAGACCAAGAGGTTTTAAAGCTAGCGCTTCGAGCAGCTGCCGCAGCCGCTGAACGCTGGGCTGGCGTTTGCCCCACTCGATGCGCTTAAGGTAATCATAACTGACGCCTGCTTTTTTTGCAAACTGACTGCGAGTTAAATCAAGCTGCTCGCGCTTGGCTACAAGTACATGACAGATAGCTGGCTCATCTGACAATAGCTTCAGCCAATCATCTTCGGTCGGCCATTTATCGCGGATGTAATGCAACCGCCTGCCGCGACCCTTGCGGCCGGTGATACAGCCAGAAATTTGATCAGGGGGTTCCAGACCTATCAGTTTAAAGAACCGTACTGCAGTACATCCTCGGCCAACTAATACAAAACTGCCATCCGTCTGTCGCTGTGGTGCAAAATCCAATTTCTTTTCACGTAATTTTGTTACAAGCAATTGAATATCGCTATATCGGAAACAATTCGTTGCAAGTACAGGGTAGGGCTTGCGGTTGCCGCCATGACGGTTCATCGAACCGTCGCCTATGTACCAGTGTAACAACGCAACGGGTGTGAGAAATAAATCCTTTGGAACAATCTTCTGAGTTTTGTCATCGCCATCCACGTACCATCCTTTCCGGAGGCCGAGAAGGCGCTCGTCCTTCGTTTTGTTGATGTAAAATCCGAATGCGAAACAGCCTGTGATATTATTGTCAACTCCAATGTAACTGTTAGTAATTCCGTTTTGTTCAAACTGCGACTTCAACCATCCGAGCAACTGTTGATCTTTAGCGACGCATTTGTAGTAGAAATATTTGCCCTTCCATACACGTATATTCGCATCACCGAGCAACGTACCATCAATAATCTGCATTAAGTGCTCGCTAATCACGCGTTTATTTCTCTTGCTTACTTAAACGGTTAATGCGTCGCGGAGCTATACTCTAGAAAACATATTTACTAACCTATCGCTTCGAGCGCTGTTTATGCCTACGGGGTCCAGTTTTTGACCGGCTGGGTTTGTGAGGTTCCGTCCTTCTGGGGTCGGAAACCAGCAGCGTCCTGTCATACGCAATGAATATCGGTTTGAGCTTCCGGTCGAATCCGACGAGCACGTTTGCTATCGCGGTCCTTGCGGCATCCGCCTGCCCTATCGGCCCGCCGCCCGTGACGTTCACCTCTATGTCGACGCCTTTCGCGGCTTCCCCTGCGACAATCACGGGCTCCTGCATCTTGAGCCTGGCCATCTCCGGCTGGATGATTGCAAGCGGCCTTCCGTTGATCATTATTATTCCGCTTCCCGGCCTGGCAATCGCCCTTGCGACCGCCCTCTTCCTGGTTCCCAGAGTCTGTACGATCTTGACCTTCTTCTTCGACTGAACAGGCTCGGAAATTATTTCCCCGTCACCGATTGTCTGTTTGATGTTTTCCGCCATCATGACGCATCTCCGCTCGTGCCGGACGGCCACCTTTCGCTCTTTGCCCCCAAGGATTTGCATATCTCGCCCAAGGTGGTCCATTTGCACGTGAGCTCATTGGCATTCTTCCCGAACTTCTGCGCCTTGCTCTTGAACTCGGGAGGAGTCCCGATGTAAGCGGTAAGCCTCTTGATTGCTTCCCTTCCCCTGACGTTTTCCGGAAGCATCCCCTCGATGACCCTCCTCAGCACCCTTTCCGGATATCTCGGATAGAACGGTCCCTTGAACGGGTCCCCTCTCTGCCTCTTGTGAGCGAACCAGCGGCTGGTCCACCACGGGTCCCCGCTGATCGCTATCTTTTCGGTGTTCACAACGGTGATGTGGTCGCCCATCAGCAGCCTCTTCGCGAGCTTGGCTGCCAGTCTTCCGAGGACCGCCCCTTCCGCGTCGATCACTTCGGGTCCGAAAGCCATCCCGGTCTTCGGTATTTTTTTCAAAGGCAAAGGTCCTTTCATCAAATCATTATCCTGACGTCTTTTCCCGTCGGTTTTCTTTCCACCAGTTCGGGTATGCTCATCACCTTTCCGCCGGCCGCCTCTATCTTGTCCCTTGCGGCAGTGGAAAAGAATGCAGCCGCCACATTGACGGATTTTGTGATTGTCCCGCCGGCAAGCACCCTTCCCGGGACCACGATGGTGTCCCCTTTGACTGTGTTCCTGTCTATCTGCGACAGGTTCACTTCCGCCCTCTTCCTTTCCGTCCTTTCGAGAAGCTTTGCCAACCTGAGCAGGAAGCCGTCTTTCTCCTTGTGCCCCCTTTCCCTCAAGCCTGCTATGAGCTGTACAAGCAGCGGATTTGTCGGCCCCGTCGGATTAGGCATACGCCTCAATCGCTGGCCACATTTTATAAATGGCGTTCCCGGGGCCGGAATCCGCCTTAACTAGGGTTCCTTGTGAAGTTTCCGTATCCTTTCAATCCCGCCCAGCTTCCTGATGATACTTGCAACAGATTTGCCGGTCATGTGCTCCCATTTCCTGTTCTTTGCGATGGATTCCCTTATTCTCGTGGAAGAGATGGGACCCGTCCTCCTGAACCTGATTATCCTTTTCTTTCTACTCTTTGCCTCTTCCTCAATTGCCTTCTCCAGTTCCATCTTAAGCCCGGTCCTCTGCTCCTTGAGCTCGTGTGTCATGAAAATCACGTCGAACTTCGGCACGCTGTCCATGACGTGCCTGACCCCCTTCCCGAAGGGCATCTTCGGATCCGGAAGGGCGAATATTCTCACCCTCTTCATGTCAATCCCCTCTTCCTTGAGGTAGGCTTCAAGCATCCGCTTCCTCTCGGCACCGCTGAACGGGTTGTCCTTCTCATATTTTCGCTCCGCAGAGCCGATAACGACTATCAGCCTGTCCACCTGAAGCAAGGCTTTCTTTATCACCCACATGTGCCCGGCGTGCGGGGGATTGACCCTTGCCCAGAAAAATCCCGTTGTCATGGATGGTGCAGGTGCACCACTTGATTGCTTCACCAAAGGATGCTTTTTTCCAACTCTAATCATGTGGTGCGGGGGAAGTGATTTGAACACTCGTGGGGCCTTCGCCCACAGGATTTCTATCTTAAGGGTTCCTTGGATGTCAAGTCTTAAGTTTCGCACAGGCATCATCCTGTCCTGCGCCTTTGGCCATGTGAAAACATTTGGACCTGGCTTGGCTACCCCCGCAAACAGAAAAGCGCAGCGGAACTTATTAATGAACTATATGACTGCCGCAGCAGCAAAAGAATCGTATCGCTCCGTCAAAAGGGTGTGACGAGAAAAAAGACGCCTGCAACTATCATCAAGCAGCCTATCAGGACGAATGCCATCCTCTTGTTGCGCGTGACCACAGCACCTTCCTTCGTACCGGCTTTCATGATCTGCCCGTAAGTGCCGAATTTCAGGTAATAAAGTAGCCGGGGTGAAACCAGGAAGACTATGCCGACAATGATGAAAATTATGCCAATTACGTTCACAGTTTACCGACTTCCTTCCCGAAGTCCTTGGCCTTGTCCCTGAGGATTTCCACGCTCTTTGCAAGGATTTCCTCGGCCTTCAGGCCCGAGATGCTTTCAATCGTGAATATTATCTTTGAAGCGCTGTTGGCTATTCTCGCCCCGTGGCCGACTTCGCCCTTTACCTTGCACTTCCCGTCCTGGTATGCCTTCACGGGAAGGATGCCGCTCCCTTCCATCATCAATGCATGCTCCATGCAGGGTTCCACAAGGACCTTCCCTTCCTTGTCAACGATTGTCGGCCAGCCCATGTACCACGCCTTTGCCGCCTGCCACTTGGCATGCTCATCACCGGTCCCGAGCCTGGCAGTCATTTCCACCTTGAATTTCTCGTCCTTGGCGAGCTCTATCAACGGGATGTCCTCCAGCAAAGGTTTCGCCACTTCCGCGTCCGCGCTCTTCATGTCCTTGCTGTACACCGTGCACGGTCCCTTCTTGTCTATTACAAACACTATCTGGCAGTTCGAGCATCCCTTCCCTTCGCAGTCGCATTCCCCCTTCTTCGAGAAGTTCTTGGCGTCGAACCAGAGCGGGACCAGACCCAGCCTGTGAGCGACCACCTCATCATACATTGCGCTGTCGTTGGAATAGAAATCAACGCTCTCGACCGCAAGCACGGGGACCTCGGTCATCGCTATCCTTCTGAGGGCATTCGCAAACTGCGGACTTGTCTCGTCCATGATAACCTTGAACCTGTTACCTTTCCGTTCAACCACATCTATGTGCATCGCTTAAGCCTCCTATCCGATTGTTTATAAACATTATATTTCCCCGTTCCACGGGTCTGACGGGCAATCCGTATATTGCTCCGTCCTCAAGGGTGTGACGAGCAAAAGGTTTCCGGAAAACCTTAAACGCGCCTGCCCCTTCTCCCGCCTTTTTTTCTGCATGTGTCGTGAGGGACAGGGGTAACATCTTCTATGGTCCCTATTCGCATGCCCGCCCTTGCCAGCGCCCTTATCGCCGGCTGTGCCCCCGCTCCGGGCTGCCTGCTCTTGATCCCGCCCGGTGCCCTGACCCTGATGTGAATGCCGTTGATTCCCTTGGCAAGCGAGGTCTCGGCGGCCTTGAACGCCGCCTGCATCGCCGGGAACGCGCTGCCCCCTTCCCTGTCCTTGTCGGTCATCTGACCGGCTGTTACTCTCGCTATGGTCTCTCCGCCCGTCATGTCCGTGATGTGTATGATGGTATTGTTGCCCGAGCTGAAGATGTGCGCTATGCCCCATCTGACCTGTCTCGGTTCAGGCACTTAGACGCCCTCCTTCTTCGGCTGCTCGACCGGTGCCGGCTGGGCGGGCTTTTCCTTGTGCCCGGCCGCCCACTCCTTTGCCGCCTTGAACTTGCTCTTTGGGGCGTAGGCGAGCTTTGAATCCTCGACCGTTGGCATCAGTGTTGACGGCCACTTCACCTTCTTCCCGTCGACGGCTATGTGACCGTGAATTATGAGCTGTCTCGCCTGCTTCGCTGAGGTCGCGAAACCCTTCCTCAGGATTACGGTCTGCAGCCTCCTCTCCATCAGGTTCTCCACCTTGAGCTTGAGAACGTCCTCCAGTCCGGCCCCCTCGCGGAGAAGCCCGAGCTTGACCAGCCTGTCCAGCAGGATTTTCTCCTTCTCCGGATCTCTCTTGCCACGCAGGTCCCGCGCCCTTGTCCTCCATTCGGACAGCATCCCTTCCGCCCGCCAGATTTCCTTCTTCCTTCTGAGCCCGTAATTGAGCAGCAGCACCTTTTCCTTCTCCAGCCTCTCGCGATTCCAAGGCTTGAGCGGGGTTGAGAATTTTGCGACCTGTTTCTTCATCTATAGCACCTTTATTTCTTTTCCTCTTTCTTCGCCGGAACTGCAGCGACCTTTCCTGCCGGAGCTGCTCCCTTCACCGGCGCTGCTGCGGCTCCGGGTTTGGCCGCCCCCGCCGCAGGCGCTCCTGCCGCCGGTGCCGCTCCCGCGGCCGGCTTGGCTCCCTTGGACGCCTCAATTAATTTTGACCTTGTGACTCCGGCAGTCATTCCCGTCCTGAAGCTGCTCCTCGTGCGCTGCCCCCTCACCGGAAGGCCGAGCTCGTGCCTCACTCCCTTGTATGAATGTATTTTCTTCATGCCGTCTATGTCGAACCTGTGCGTCATCATGAGCGTTGAAGAAACGATGTGCCTCGTGCCTCCTTCCGTCGGGTCCGCCCTCCTGTCCAGCATATGGGGCGGCATTCCGACCGACGCCGGGTTCCGTATGGCGGCCTCAAGCCTGGCGAGCTGCTCGTCGTTGAGGCTTCCGATGACGATGTTGGCGTCCATCCCGACCGCCTTTGGCAGCGCCGCGGCGAGCGTGTGGCCGACGCCCCTTATCTTGAGCAAAGCGGCCCTCAGTTTCCTGGTCCCGTCAAGGTCGGTTTCCACTATTCGCACTATTCCGCGTATGCCTGCCGGCACTATCTTCTTCTTTGCCTCCGGCCTCTTTTGCTCCGTCTTGGCCTTCGAGTCCCTGGACTCTTTTTCGTAGACCTTTTGCACGCCCAGCTATCGATTACAACCCTTATAAATAATGTATAATTGGGACGCCGGATGCGATAATAAATTCATGTTTCTCCGGCACAGAAATGTGACGGGGAAAACATGATATTTCTCCGTTCACAAGGATACGACGGGGAAAACGCTATTTCTGATTCACTTTCTCCGAGACGGCGCCGGCAAACATGGGCGCGTAAAGGTGGGCGGCGCTGATTGTGGACCTGCTTTCGACCTTCCACACGAGGTTACCGTTCCTGCAGATGACATATGCCCAGTCCCCCTGGACCGGGAACGGTTTCAGTATTCCGCTGCAGCCTTCAATATTCTTTACGGACAGTTCGGTGTAGTTTCCGGTGGCCGCCTTGTCCCACAGGCTCTGGCGGAACGATTCCGCATTCTTGGTGTCATTGAATAGCCAGGCATAAGAAAATACGGTGCTGACTTCCCCGCTGTTCTCGTTTTTCTGGCTTAACGTGACATAACCGCTTATGAATCCGGTAGCATCCTCGGTCTGGTTCATCTTCTGGGCTATGAACCATCCGGTCGGCAGGTCCTCCCCGCTCAGCACGAATGCCGCGGTAGGCCCGCTGTAATTCGGTCCTGTCAGCTTCTCACCGAAAGCGAACATGCCTCCGCCCACCGCCGCTATGACAATGATGGCAGCCAGCGCCATTTTCCATCCCTTCTTCCTTTCGGGGACCGGTCCGCTCGGCATTTCCGGCGGCCCCTGCGGGACTCCCGGAGGCATCTCAGGGATGTCGGGCTGCATCGGCGCTTCTTCTGGCATGCCACAACAGACATGCCAAAGGATAAAAACGCAGCAGATTCCGTTCGGCCTTTCAAAATGGCGCCGCCGGCAGGACTTTCGCGCAAGCGAAGGTGCGTGAAGCGCCTTCACTGCATTCGAACCTGCGCGCCTCTTGCGAGGCACCAGATACCCTGGCTTATTTCTCAAGTCTGGCGCGTTGAACCTTTGAAGGAGAATTTGGCTGCCCAAAATCTCAAGCTTCGCTACAGCGGCAAATAGAATGGACGCCTGTAGTTTAAAACTTCTCCGATTTGAGTTCCTTCCTTATTTCATCTATCACGCCAAGGAAATAGCCGGACTTGGGCGGCACATAGGCCTTGACCCGTTCCTTGTCCCTGATGTCCGCCTCGAACTCGTCCAACGGCATGAACTTCACCTCATCCAGTTCCTCTTTCTGTATTCTGATGCCTTTCATGCCGCCGTCGAACCTCAGAAAATACGTATACACATATTCCTTGTTGTGGAAGCCGGGCTTCGGCTCGGTCTCGCTTACCCATCTCTTCCAGAATTTCAGGTCTTTGGCGGATATCTTTATTCCGAGTTCCTCTTCGACCTCCCTCACGGCCGCATGGTCAGGCGTTTCGCCCGCCGAAACGTGCCCGGCGGATGAGATGTCCCACAGGCCGGGATGGGATTCCTTGTCAATTGCACGCTTCTGGAGCAGCACTTCTCCCTTCGAATTGAATATCCAGACATGCGCGGAATAATGCCACAGCCCTCTGGCATGCGCCTCGCTCTTCATGAGCCTTGCCCCTGTGGGTTTCCCTTCGCTATCCAAGATGTCTATCAATTCGTCGGTCATATCAGAACTTCTCGGCTTCGTCCAGAAGCATGTTCGGTATGCTGCCCTCTATTATCCCGAACCTGAGCTTGTCCCTTCTGCAAATCAGTTTCTCAGCTTTCCTGTCGTAATCAAGCTCGCCCTTGCACTTCGGGCAGACAAGTATGTCTAACAGTTCCTTTGACACTGGCATGCAATCACGACTCAGACTCCATAGGAATTCCTTTCATATTTAATCTTCTTATACCTTTACCAAGTCGTTCAGTTCCGCTTTTGCTTCGGCTGATAATAACGTCCTCCTTCCACCATAATGATCCTTGTTTATCTCAAGCACACGCTGCACAACAATCGCCTGCTCTCTTTTCACCACAAGAGAACCTGCGATTTGTGGAAGCAATTTCAGTAGTGGTCTCGACGAGAGTTCGTACATCCACATAGGCTTGTATTTGCCCTGTCTTTTGTTGAATGAAATGTGCCCAGAGCCTACCACGGATGCAATTTTGTATACAAGTTCTTTATTGGTATTTCCTATCATGAGTCGTGGATGGTAGCCGACCGATTTTTCAGTCCGTATCATATGCAATGTCAGCGTACCTTCGCCATCAATGAGTCCGCACAACCAACCTTTCTCGAAGTCGGATAGTATTCTGCATACGGTATCAATCTTGGTCAAACCCAAGCCGTATGCCTTTGTATAGATGCCGTGCATGCTGTGTTTCGGGAGCAGTTTTACGAGTTCTGCGCAATTCCTACTCTTGTGGGTCCGCTTCAATATTTCAACTTCGTCCTGAGTCCATTTTGAAAAGGTCTTCGGTGCTCTCACAACTAACAACATCTCGTTAACTACATTTCAGGATTTCGTTTCTCTGGCACTACTTTCCGCCAAGGTTTTTTCCCTTGACCACGCGCCAAAGTTTCTTCGTCATCTCTGACGGCGCGATGTCACCGGTCCCGAATACTTCCCCAAGGGTCATGTCTTTCACCTTGGCGAAGTTGATGTGGTATCCGCCGAACGCTTGCTTTGCCATGACACAATTTGTGGGCCCGTATTTAAACATCACATCCCGCCTCAACGGCAAGACGTCACCATTTTCTCGGATAAGTCCCCTGGGCAATCAGCACCTTGTCCGTCTTCACGGCCAAACCCTTGTTCAGCTTCGCCATCTCCATGCTTGATATGAGCGCCGGGCCAAAGGCAATGAACTCGCCTTTGAGTGAAAGCATGGCAACAATGTCTCCCTTCTCAATCCCTTCCTGCACCCTGACAATTCCGCCAACGGCCAGCGGGGCGCCGTTCGCAATGGCCCCTATCGCACCGTCCTTGACAATGACGGCTTTCATCCCGTCAGTCAGCCTCTCCATCGGCAACAATAGTTGCCTCAGCCTATTGTCATCCTTCCTTTCCTTCCATTCCGCCATCGCATCGGCAAGTTCCTGCAGGGTGTGAATCTGCCCCTCATCAAAAATTCCAGAGCGTGTCCTTCTCAGTTCCTGCAGATGCGCCCCGCAACCCAGGTTCTTTCCCAAGTCGTCCGCAATCCTTCGTATGTAAGTTCCCGCCTCGCAACCCACCCTGATCAACACGTTCCTACCGGCAATCTGCAACACCTCAAGGTTGTAAATCTCCCTCTCCCTTACCCTGCGCGCAACAGCAGACTTTTTCGGCGGCAGCTGCTTTATTTTCCCGATGAACTCCTGCAACGCATTGCGTATTTTCTGCTCCGGCACGTCCGCATGCAGGTAAATCAATGCGACATATTCCTTTTTGCAGCTGAGCAATATCGGCATCAACTTGGTGGCATTTTCAAGAGCTATCACCAGCACACCGGAAACGCGGGGGTCGAGTGTCCCTCCGTGCGAGCACTTGCCGACGCCCGTCAGTGCTTTCATCCAGTTGTCCACCTGGTGGCTGGTCGGGCCCTGAACCTTGTCCAGCAGGATCAGCCCGTTGTGAAGCAGTTCCTCCGTGCTTCTTGCCCCGGGATATTTGCCGAAGCTTGTCAGTGAGCTCTCATTGCTTCTTACAATCCATTTGATCATTGAATCACACTGGGCTTGACTGATTATTAATGCGACTATCGCTCCCGCTAACCCGATAACAAAGAAGAAAAAGGGAAATTAAATTCTAGGCTATCTCAATCCTTCACGCGGCCGGGGAGGTACCTTTTGTACTCCTTGGCATACCTCTTGAAGAACCATTGCACGAAGATGCCGTCAATCTTTTTCGTTTGCGACCTTTCCAGGGCGGTGTAGTATCCGCTCCTCTTTTCATACGGAATGTTCAGCATGGGATAACCGTGCCTGTTCAGGACGAAATTCATCATCAGCCTGGATATGCGCCCGTTGCCGTCCGAAAACGGGTGTATGGTCACGAATTTCAGGTGGACCAGCGCAGCAAGCTCTACAGGATGTACTTTGTCTTTGTTCCTGTCATACCACCCGAAGAACTCCCTCAGAAGCGGCTGCAGTTCCACGGGAAACGGCGGCACGAACTTGCTACCGGAAATGGCGACCTGATGCTCTCTTATCCTTCCGGCCATTTCCGGTTCCGAGTTCTCGAACAGTCCTTTGTGCCAGTATAGCACGGCCTGCAGGGACAGTTCCTTTTTGTATGCAAGCATCTCCCTGAAGACCCGCGCGTGCGCCTCGGCTTCCTTCACATCGCGCACGGGCTTGGTGTGCGGCGTTATGCCCCTTTCCAACAGATTTGCGGTCTCCCGCAGGGTCAGTTTCGAACCCTCTATACGCTGGCTGTCATAGGTGAACCTTATCGCAAAGGTTTCGGCCGCCTTCTCGGCGGCGGCATCCGGCGTGACCTTCAGCTCCTTCGAGCATGCGTCCCTTATCCTGTCGAACAGGGAATACCATTTCTCCCTGTACAGTTCGAAAAGGAACTGCCGCTTCATGCCTTCGACATTCTTGGGCGGCTCCTTGCCGAGGTACTTCTCCCTTTTCCTGATTTTTCCGCCCTCCCTCACGGCATGCTCGATATAATAGTAAGTGCTTCCCCCGACCGTCCTCTTCCTTATGACGACCATGCCATTATCTTACCCCTACATATTTATAAAACTATCGTTTTTCATCAAATTGTAGGGGTATGTTTCCCGCTTCCCTGCCCCGCAGCTCCCGTTAATCTGACAAATCAAGCCATCGTAGCTATGAACGTCACCGTGCTCGTCTTCGCACCCGAGGGCTCGCTGTTCGGGACCGCGATCGCTATCTCGGTCTCAATCTGGTCGGTCGCGTTCAACCAGTCGAGGAAGCAGATGAACTGTGGAGGTGTTCCGCCCGAGACAGGCATGTAGAACCAGCTTGTGTTGGTGCAGAGGGTGTTGTAGGTCGTGCCTTCGGTGCTGGTGTTCGCCGCGGCCCTGTAAGCTGAGCTTGGGTTGGGGCTGATTGTGAACATGTTGGTGGCATTGATGGTTATGTTCGCCTTGATATTGCCGTCGTTCCTTATCTCGAACGGCAGGGGTTTGTCATCCGCAGTGTCATTGACGGTACCGGTTGACATGTTGCCGAAGGCGACCGTGTCCGTTGTGAGTGTTATCAGGATGCTGGACTGTACAGTGAACGTGCTGACGCTTGTCGCGTTCTTCCCTCCGTCCGAATTATTCGCATGTATTTTCCAGCCGACCACGGTGTTTCCGGCCACGGAATCGTTGAACCAAGTGATGTTGGACCAGGTTCCCGCACCGAATGCTGTAGCCGTCTGGTTCCTCCAAGTACCGGATTCGTTGGTCTCAAGCCAGTAGTAGTTCAGGCTTGTGGCGTTGGTGCTCCAGTTGGCATACAGCTTGACTCCTGACCAAGCCGACGGTGTCGTGGTGTTTGAACCGGCAAGGTCCGAGAAAATGTAAGTAGCCGCCTGGCTCTGCACTATGCTCACCGTCGGCTCCGGATAGATGTACTTGCGGACGCGGAAATCGTCCCACCACGTCTGGCCGGCGTTGCTGCCCCACAATCCCGCCTTCGTGCTTGTCGTGAGGTTCGAATTATAGCCCGTCATGGACGTCCCGTTGACGTTGAGCGTGAAGTTGCTTCCCGACACCGAGAGCCCCTCATAATAGTAGTTGTTCGCACCCAGCGTCTTGGCTGTCGATACGTTGTATGCTCCCGATACGGAGTTCAGCGTACCGAAGATGCCGATTATGTCTCCGGGGTAGTTCAGGTATGACGCGAAGAAATTGCTCTGGTTGGCATACCTGAAGTTGTATCCCGCCTGGCCGCTGTCCGCAGTCCGCCCGACGGTGCCTTCAATCGTATAGTTGTCAGATATCCCTATGTTGGCGTAGAGCGTGTCATTTACGCCGCTGCTCGTAAGCTTCCCCCTGTATGAGCCGCCCGTAAGTTCGATGGTCCATGAGCCGTTCCCGGCGGTCCATTTGCTATTATCCACAGTAAGGTTACCGTTCTTGGTTATTCCGACCTGCCTGCCTCCGTGCGTCTGGTTCGGGCCGCCGTCATAGAGCAGCGTCAGGACGCCGTTCTCATATATCAAACCGGCAACTCCTATTGAACCGGAATCCCAACCGGAAGTTGATCTGTTTATTATGCTACCCTGATACGTCCATGAACTCAGGTCCGCGCTGGCGTTCCTGTAAAGGAAATTCGCATCCGTATGTTCTCCCGTATAATTGATATGGTTCGTTACCATGTAATAATTATTGTCAATTGCCTTGATTATCTTGGGATTTTCCTCCCATGTCAGGGTTCCGGATGCCAGGCCGGCATACGTCCAGTGGAAAAGGTCCGTTGATTTGAAATACACTATCCTGACTATGGTCGGGTCGGAGCCGCCACAAAACAAAAGCCACTGGGATGAATTGGACGGGTCGCGCAGCAGTTCGTCGCATATGACGTGATAGGAATATGGCGTTCCCGCCGTGGGCACTATGACGGGGTTTCCGGCATACTGGACCCATGAAGAAATGTTGGAGACGTTGGTCGTGGTTGCCATTTCCACCCAATATGCCGGCTTGGGTGCATTGTAAGTCGCGGCATCGGTCGTGGTGTTGGAACCCATGTAGTACATGTAGTAAGTGCCGTTATACTTGAACACGTACGCCGAACTTCTGGTCAGACTGTTCCACGGAGCGCTCGAGAAGTTCTGTGTAACCAATCCCATTCTCGTCCAGTTATACAGGTCGGTGGAAGTCGCCATCGATTCGTACCACTCGTCGCCGGACACGGTTCCCTCCGAAGTGTAGAACATGGTGTAGGTGCCGTTTTCCTGGAACGTCTTCTCGTAGGTGACGTTGTCAATTATCTGCAATATGTCGACTTCCCGTATGCCGCGGTTGTCATACGGGGCGCCCGGGTAAGTGATGTTCATCACCGGGTTACTTGCATATCTGCTGAAATGCGTGACGTTCAATGATGTATCGGACGCCCCTTGGAAATCGTCAAAGAAGATGAAGGTCGCATTCCCGCTGCTCACGTTTTCCGCAAGCATGTTGCCGTAATACATGGTTATGTATGTGGTCGTGTTCGCCCAGATGAGCGGGACCTTGACAACGAAGGTCGTCGTCGGGGAATTGCATGTGCCGCTCCACAGCCAGTGAGACAGCAGGCCGTAGGTGCTGTTCACGAACCTTGCATCAAGGCAGCTCGTATTCATCTGCCCCGCGGATATCAGCGTCGCCGTATCGATGCTCACGTTGACCTGGTAATCAGTGAGATTCACCGGGAGACTGTTTGAAATGGATATGTTTTTCTGGTAGGTATAATTGCTGTTCCACCAGCTTGTCACGGTGACCTGCCTTTCCGATGAGTACACAGAATCAGTTGAGTTGTATGCCCTGCATCTGATGTTATAGGTGTTCAGGTCGTGCGCGGTGACGGTCTCGCTCCGCTGGGTGTTGTTCAGGACGTTCGTTTCGGGGTTCGTCACGAGGGTGATGTTCCATGTCCCCGAGGTCGGGATCGCGGTCCAGCCGAAGGTCGAAGAGTTGTATTCGTATGATATGTTATTCCCGGTCGAGGCCCCATTCGTTATTGCGGTGCATGCAATCGTGAATGTGCTGCCGGGGTACGTGATGGTATCCGTCGCTGGTTGGTCAAGGCTGACCGAATAGACCGTTGGCGACCCTATGTAAAAGACGGCCCCTGTCTCCGTGTCATTCGCCGTGCCACCGCTGTAGGAGGTCGCGTTGGCCAAAACGAACAGGTTCTTTGCGCCGCTGAGCCCGACGGGCACGGTGCAGGCAACACTCCATGTTCCTGTAGCTGAATCATACGTTGCATATGTTCCCTCCTCCGCGCCCGTTGTACTGGCGGGCTCTGTCCCGTACCATTTGCGCACAAAAATCCAGTCGGTTGTCATGTTGCCGCTGCCCCACGAACTTGGGTCGCCTACTGACTGATAATACCGGAGCCCTGTACTGTTTATGTTTTCAGCGAATACGGTTGAAAAGATGCTATAGGTATCGTTATAGAAATACCATGTTATGTTGGTTGCATTGATTTTTTGCACTTCATGCGTCCATAACCCCGAAGGCATATAATAACCGGTTCCCGCACCGCCGACAAATATTTGCCGATTATCGAACACGCCGTAGTCGGTCGGGACATCCGCGCCATGCGCCTTGGACCTGATT
Source organism: Candidatus Aenigmatarchaeota archaeon (assembly GCA_043799675.1). GTDB lineage: Archaea > Aenigmatarchaeota > Aenigmatarchaeia > Aenigmatarchaeales > JACQIB01 > JAZDNN01. Next base: position 16,976 of record JAZDNN010000015.1, read on the forward strand.
CTCATGTCCGGAATGATACCGGTAAACATTACCCTCCGTTCTATGCTTATGTTCGGTGCGAACGTTTTTGTGCTATTAATCTGATGGAACGCTCCGCCCGCCGAATATTGATTAAGCAGGCCGTCTGATACCGTTGCAACAGAGGTATTGTTTGAAATAACCACCCATTTGGCATGGTCAATGCCACCAGTGGTATTGTAAAGACTGTTATTGTAAGAACCGCCGTCATAAATCTGTGGGTTGTCCAGGATGTATCTTAGAGTTCCCATGGGTGATTCCAGGTTGGTATCGAATCCCTGGCTGCCGTTCTTTGCCCAGTATTCCACGTCGGGGTTCGTGCTGTTCGAGAGCTGGAGCGTCAGGTTGTATGCAAGGCTCGCGTTCTTGACGGCCAGTGTGGTCAGTATCCAGTCGTTGCCGAAGCTCCAGTAACCGTCGTCGTAGGTCGAAAAGAGTGGCGTGGACCAGTTGTTCGGGGTCTGCAGCACGAACCCTTTGTAGGTTATGGAATTGAAATTATTCGCGAGGTAATCCTCGATGTATGACGCCTGCGACGCGTTCGCGACGCCGAGATGGACAGCAAAGGCGCTTCCCACGATGTCCGTCAGGTTGTTCGCGCCGTCCGCCGCGTGGAACATGTTGTCCGTGTCGTTCCACAGCCTGGATATGTTGCCCCTCACGTTGTTTGCCGCGTTCGTGAAGTAGGTATAGTTTTGACTGTCCCCGCTTATGTTCAGCAGATAGGCCATGTCAACCGAGGCCTTGTAATACATCAGGGACCCCAGCAGGTTGTTCCCTGTGTTCAGTACACCGTCCCTGAAACCGAACGGCACCCAGGGGCTGGCTGGGGCCACATAGACCAGGCCGGTCGTCGAGTTCATCTGGACCGTCTTGAGGGCGTTTATCAGCTTGACCCTGTAGCCGGTGTTGAACACGCTTATGTCCCCTGTCTTGTTGTAATACAATCTCGCCAATTGCGGCATCAGGAATTGCGCATCGCCCCCTGCATGGAGATGCCAAGAATCGTATCCCGAATAGTAACTGGCGGCGGCACCGTTCGTGGCCAAGGATATCGGCATTTCCCCGCCAGCATTTGCGGCATTCATAAATTTGCTGATAGTATTGTTAACATGAGAAGCATTGAAATATTCGGGATAGCCGATCATAGTCAGACCGATGTCCGCGGCGTATGCGAAAACGTAGCCCGGTGCAGCCTGCCAGTAATCCGTCCCGTCCGTAAAAGTGGTGTGGTCTAATGAAATCACGTTGTCCGCAGCCGCCCTTACGTTGTTGTAAATGGTCTGGTTTTCGCTGTAAATAAAACTGTTGAAATCATCAAACAGTATGAAAGTATCGTTGCCGCTGCTTCCGTATGCATGGCTCATGTTTCCGTAATACATCACTAGGTTTTCGGTCCCTGCCGCGGGGATGTTCGGCACTTCGACCCATATCCTGGTGCCGGTCGTGTTACAGCCGGACTCTATCCAATGATCGATCTCCGCGTTTGACGAGTTGAAAAATCTTATATCACCGCAATCGGAGCGCATCTTTCCCGCCGCGATGAGGGCAGAAGTGTTGACTGTAATATTGACCTGATAGTTCGTCAGTGCGAAGCCCAAGCTGTTTGTGATGGTCGTTCTTTGCAGATAGGTACCTCCGCTGCCGGAGCTCTGCAGCTGGCAGGTCTGCCCGCCGACCGTAATGTTGGTCACGCTGACGCCGCTCGTGACATTTGTCCCGTCCCTCGTGAAGGTGTAGTTGACGGTGATGTTCTGCCCGTCCGTAACCGAAACGGGATTCCCCTGGGTCGGATACGTGATGTTCAGTGTAAATGTATGGGGGTTTACAACGACCTGCCTTGTTAAGGAGTAGACCGATGTCGTCGAGCTGTTTGCATTGCAGCGGATGTTGTAAGTGTTCGCCGTCCTCGTCGTGACCGTTTCGTTCTGCTGGCTGTTGTTCTGGACGTCCGTTTCGGGGTTCGTCACGACGGTGAGATTTGCGGTTCCCGAGGTCGGAATCTTGGTCCAACCGAAGGTCGACGAGTTGTATTCGTATGTGATGTTGACTCCGGCCGCTGCGCCGCTGGTATTTGCCGTGCATGCCATCGTGAACGTGCTGTCGACATACGTGTTCAAATTCGTCGTAGGCTGGTCAAGACTGACCGAATAGGCCTCCACTCCCTTGACCGTGACCTGCTGGGTCGCGGAGTAAACGGATGCCGACGAGTTGTACAGCTTGCACCTGACGTTGTACGTACCCTGCAAATTTCCGGTGACATTTTCGGATTTCATGATTCCGTTCAGGACGTCGGCCTTGGGGTTCGCCGATATGGTGATGTTCTGCCCGCCGGCCGTTTCAATCGCCTTCCATGCCATCGTTGACGAGTTGTATTCATATGAAATGTTGACTCCTATGGTGGCCCCACCGGTGGTCGGGGTGCAGTTCATGCTGAACGTCTGGCTTCCGAATATGCTGGGGTCGGAAGTGGGGGCGTTCAGGGCGACCGAAATCACGTTCGGAGTTCCGGCGCCGGGGTAAACGACCGCTCCTGTTTCCGTGTCGTTGGCAGTGCCGCCGGCGTAGGAGGTCGCGTTGGCGGAAACGAACAGGTTCTGGGCGCCGCTGAGCCCGACTGGCACGGTACAGTTCGCGCTCCATATTCCGGTCGCAGTATCATACCACTGGCTAGAGCTCTGGTAGGTGCTGCTGTTCTCTTCTGCCCTCTGGGTCGGAACGGGTTCCTTGGCGCTGTTATACCATTTGCGGATGAAAATCCAGTCGGTGGTTATATTGCCGGACATGGTGCCGTCAGGGTCCCCGACCGACTGGTTGTAATGCGTTCCTGCGGCGGGCGTGTAGGCACCGGTGTTCGGATAAGGTGCGGCAGAGGTGTTCACGAACGTGATGAAGGTCAGGGTTGTCGAGTTTATCCGTACCGATACTTGACGATTCCATGTGGATACGCGCACATATTTTAACATAAAGGTGTTGAAGTATACCTGGAAGTCGCTCACGGCCGTACTGAATAATCCGTATTCAAACTGCCCGTCAGCAAGACCCTTGAACCTGTCCCTGGGAGCGGTTGCTCCGGTATCCTTGAACATGTACATCCCTTCCACGCTGACGTTTGTGGTGTAGGTGGTCTTGCTGCTGATCACATGGTGCGAACCGTACTGCCTGAGCAGGCCGTTCGATACCGTCACGATAGGGCTGCCGAACGTGCTGGTATCCCATTTGGTCGAATTGATGGCGTTCGACGGGTTGCTGAAATCATCAAAGAAGATGAACGTATCGTCACCGCTGCTCCTGTTCATCGCGGCCGGATTGCCGTAATACATGGATATGTTCGCGCCGGCCGCGGGGATGTTCGGGACCTTTACCCATATCAGCGTTCCGTTCACGTTGTTGCAACCGGTCTCTATCCAGTACGGTATCTCGTCGCCCGTGGAATTGGCGAACCTCACGTCCCCGCAGTCGGAACGCATCTTTCCGGCCGCAATGAGCGCGGACGTGTTAAAGGTCAGG
>JAZDNN010000026.1:0-35453 GCA_043799675.1 Candidatus Aenigmatarchaeota archaeon
GGCATCCGAAGCCAGGCGCTTTATCCAGGCTGAGCTAACGGCCCGAAAACACTTGTCTGCCGCATTAAATATGCTTGCTTTTCATGCCACTTTCACGGGTTGTTTGAACGGGTTCTTTCCGGTAATGCAGAAGGTGCACAACTGGTCCTCGGGCAGCCCGATGGCTTTTATCACGTTTTCGGGGGTGTTGAAATATACCATGTCGATGTATTCCAGTTCCTTGGCCACGCTCTCTCCGACCTTGCGTACGTCCGCCTTGTTCTGGAACGGCTTGGCTGCAAGCTCCTTGTCCTTCGAGTCGCTGAAACAGGGATCGAATATGGGGGCATAGCTTATCCACCATGTCACGTACTTTGCCCCGCCTTCCTTAATGACCCGCGCGTGCGCGTCGCCCTCCTTCAGCAGGTGCGCGGTCGCATCGCTTATCGTTCCGCGTACTATGGAATCCTCACCCACGTGGACCTTCTTGCCTTTTATCACCGCGTTTATCGGATTGTGCTTGAGCAGGGCCGCTTCTATCCTTTCTACCTTGTTGTCTATGTCGTATGTCCGGCCGATATACTGATTCTTTATCAGCCCCTCGTCAATCGGTATTCCTGAAGCCTCATGTATGCCTATCGCGACGGAGCGGCCGGAATCAGGGACGCCTATGACCACGCTGTTTCCGTCGTCCTTGATGCCGTACAGTTCAACTAGCAGGTGGCCCAGCTTCTTCCTCACCATGTGCGAGGTTATGCCTTCCATGACGGCGTCGTGCCTTGACGTATAGACCCATTCGAATGCACAGTGCGACCTTTTCGGCTCCTGTATCTGCCTCTGCCGGTATCCGTCCATGTCCATAGTCAGGACTTCCCCCGGAACCACGTCCCGGCATTCAATCAGTTTGTCAAAACTGCTTACGACATCTATGGCCCCGGATTCCGATGAAACGAATATACCACTTTCCGAGCGCCCCATGTACATCGGTTTGACACCTCGTCTGTTCCTGAATGCGACCAACTGGGACCTCTGTCCGACCTTGTCGTGGACGACCCCAACCATGGAATAGTAACCCGGGCCGAGCTCATCCGCAGTTTTGAGGCACGCCTCTTCTACGTTGTTATAATTTTCCATATAATTTGAGAATATCGCCGCATAGAAGGTGTTGTTCGGCTGGAAACGTATGTTGCCTTCAAGCATCCCATTGCTTGAGATTGCACCGTCTATTGCCGTCGCGACCTCGTAGCGCAATTCCTTCTTGTTAACATGGATCGGTGCAATGCCGTCTTCCTTCACATTTTTGTCGCCGATGTGGCCTACCATCGCATAATCGTCCGGGTGTATGAAGGCGTCCCTCGCTTCCCGCGTGAAGGTGGCAGAAACCAATCCCGGAGCAACGGACTTCCTCATCGAACGGTCTCCAGCGGACACCATCCCCCAGTTCGCCTGGCCGCGGTGCTGCGTCTGCATCAGCATGAAGTATCCTTTGACGCCCGCGTTGAACCATTCGTTGAGCTTTTCGTTGTAAGTGGCATCCTTCGAGTAAATACCGATGACGCCTGCCATGCCCCAACATCCGCCAAGGTCGGATATATATCTGCGACGACGTCTTTTCGCAGGATAAATGCTTTTATTGAACCTAGTTTATCATCGTAGGACTTGTCAGAGGGTCGCATGATGGGCAACAAAGAAATAAAATTCGCGGTGACGGCCGCAGAGAAGGGCAGGCAGCGGCTGGTAAGGTACATCGACGAGGGGCGCGCACCGGGCGTACCGGACCACCTACGCGAGGCACTTGCGATTTACCATGTTCCGACTTACAGAGACAGGGATAAGGCCCTGGAAACGTTTGAAAGGGACTGCGAATTCTGCGGATTACCTTCCGTTGAGGAACTGGATGACAAAATAAGGGCGAACGATCACGTACCTCCGATTGACAAGCTGGATTCCCGCCTGGTGAGGATACATGTCAAGCCCGTGATAGAGGCTTTTCCGAAGGAATCTACGGCGTGACCCTGTCCATGCTGCGCGGGAACGGGATAGTATCGAAGATGTGCTTTGCTCCCGTCAGCCACATGAGCAGCCTTTCTATTCCCAGGCCGAAGCCGCTATGGGGAACCGCACCATACTTCGTGAGGTCAAGATACCATTCGTAATCCTTCTTTGGTAGCTTGAACATCTTCAGGCTCTCAAGCAGCTCCTTTCCGTCGAAAATCCGTTCGGAGCCGCCTATGACCTCGCCGACCCCCGGAAGGAGCAGGTCAGAGGCCAAGACGACCTTCGGGTCCTTCGGGTCGGGGCGCATGTAGAATGCCTTCATGTCCCGTGAAAAGCTTGTCAGGAACATCGGTCTGTCACCCATCTTTTCCAGCAGTTCCCGTTCTTCCTTGTCCGTGATGTCATCGCTGTGCTTCTTGCCGAGCTTCTCCATCGCATGCTTGTAGGTCATGCGCAGGAAGGGCTTCGTCAAGTGTTTCAATCCGGCCGTATCCCTTCCCAGGTCTTTGAGCTCTTTCTCGGCATGTTCCAGCACATACCCCGTTACGAATATTATCAGGTCCTCCTCGAATCCCATCAGCTGTTCATGATCCATCCAGGCGGTCTCCATCTCATGATGCCAGTATTCCGACAGGTGCCTGACGGTTCTGCTCTTCTCGGCCCTGAAACTCGGAGAGATGGTAAATATTTTCTCAAGCCCATAGACCATCGCTTCAGCATAAAGCTGCCAGCTCTGGGCAAGATAGACCCCTTTCCTTTCGCCGTATTTCACCTCGAACAGGGTCGAACCGCCCTCGCAACCCAGAGTGGTGAATATCGGGGACTGGACCTCGAAATATCCCTTCTGTTCGTAGAACTTCCTGATTGCCTGAAAAACGGAAGAGCGGACCTTCAGCATCGCCACCATCTTGGGGTCGCGGACCCACAGATGCCTACTGTCCCTCAGGAACTCATCCGTAAGCTCCTTGTCCTTGCTGTGCTCTATGGGCCAGCGTTCGGCGATGCTGACGATTGTCAGATGTGTTGCACGGACCTCGAAGCCTCCCGGTGCCCTCTTATCTTCACTGACCGTGCCTTCAAGCTCAATCGAAGACTCGACAGTAAGCTTGTCGGCTTCAGCGGCCAAACCACCTTTGATTGCCACCTGCAGGATCCCGCTGCCGTCGCGCAACATCAGGAACACTATCTCCTTCTGCTTCCTGGCGGCACGTACCCAGCCGCGCAGCTTCACCTGCCTGCCCGTCATACTTCCGGAAAGGACGTCCGAAACGGGTGTAAATTCGGCCATGTCAATCGCTTCTATATCGGGAGCTCGCCTTAAAAATCCGAACAGTGACCAGCGGCTCCTCCAGCCTACCACGGATGATTGCGGGAACCTGAATCCTTCCTTTGGAATCGAGCCTAGCGGTGAAACTAAGCAAATCGGATGATTGCTTTATTTTGACATCCACCTTTCATCTGTTTCACCAAAAATGAATTCTGCTTGGACTTTCTTAAAACAGGCGAATTTGTGGGCTACGCCCTGTCCCCGTATGCGTCCTCTCTCGAAAACGGCGTGTATTCCACGCCGTCGGCAAGTTTGATGCCCTTTCTGATGAATGCTAACAGTTCATCGGTGGCGTCCCGAGAAGCACTTTCAACGGGTTTTTCTTCAGCAGCCATGGCCAGAAAAGAAGGCGCCAAAATTTAAAGCGCTTACTTCATCGGTTGCATCGGTTCGCCGCAGCAGACGAGTTCCCCGCCGCCGACCTTCGTGACCTTCACCACGTTGCCGCAGATGGCGCAGCGGTAGACCTCGCCGACCTTTTTTACCGGAGGCATCATATCACTTCCTTATGAAATCTTTCACGACCGAATAGCGGCCGCGGACCAGCCCGGCGAGGTTTATGTCGACCAGATAGTCCAGGTCCGCTTTTATCTGGGTTATGTGGGATTTCTTGCTCAGGTGCTCGTATTCGGGCCTGAGTTTCAGCCTGTCTATCACTTCGGCTGTGTCACCGGGCCCGCCTTCCGAGAGGGCTAATAGGATGTCCTGCCTTCGTCTTATCGCGTCCTTGCTTGAGCCCAGGGCCTTGGTGTTGAGCATGCCTCGGACCAGGAGCTTCTCGAAACGCTCCTTGAGATGTGAAGGGAAGCGACGGTAGAGCCAGACCGCGGTTTCCTGCGGGCCAAGCTTGTCCCTGAGATTCCTGATTTCCGGTCTGTCCCATTCATCGTGCAGATGCTGCCAAAAAGCCAGTGTATGGACCGCGTAATAGGTCGTGTACAGCTGGGAGGCATGACCTGCAGCGAACGGCCAGCCGCCATCCTTGTTCTGTATTTTCAGGAGATAATCCACCCCTTTCTGCACCTTTTCATTGAATGGGTTCTTGGAGAGAAGCATGAGGGCCAACGTAGCAAATGCCGTCGGATAAGCCCCGGCTTCTTTGATTCGGGTCGTTTTCCAGCCTCCGCCGGTGAGCTGTGACTTTTCCAGGAAAACGGCCGCCTTCCTGAGCGTAGGATTGTCCGGATTTTCCCCCAGCATCACCATTGTTATAGCAACCGTACCCGTGGCCGGCGGCTCGGACAGTTTCCCCTGCCCGTCCCTGCTCCAACCGCCGGATTTCAGCTGCGAACGTTTGAACCAAGTCAATGCTTTTTTGGTGACATCCGGATGCCCGTTTCCGAGGGCATTGATCACCATGAAGTTGGTGGCGTTCAGAGTTACGGGAAAAACCGCCCAATAACCATTGGCGTCCTGCCGTTTGACCAATTCCCGTTCCAAATACCTGATTTCCTTGCCGTTCGATACGGCATCGGACAGGCGCAATGTAAACAGTTTCCATGCAAACCATGCGACCGGGGCGCTGCTTTCGAGCGCGTGATTACAACAAAAATTAAGCGCCGCCCTGAGATTCGACATCTTATCGGAACGGTTGCACAGCAGCAAGGCATTAGCGGCCTGTGAGGTTGAAATTATCTCGGAAGAGTATTCCTCCGGTTCGTTGAAAAGGCGTTTTTCAGGAAGCCAGCAGCCTTCATCCTTCTGCCTTGCCGACAACCATTCAGCAGTCAAAGCCAAAGCGGCTTGGACACGTTCGTCCATGAATGTGAATGTAAAGCTAGATTTATAAATGCTGAAGTTTTCTTCAGCAAGTCCCTGTTCCTTACATTATTATTGCTTGCGGTACCCTTATTATGCATGGAATTGCGCGTTCTGGGCACCGGGCGGCCCTACAACAGTGAGAGGCACAAAGGGAATACCTGCTTCATACTTGACTGCGGCAGGCGGTTATTGATTGATACCCCCAGCGAATGGTCTACTTACGATAGTGCGGGAATAGCCCCGGCTACCATAGATGGCGTGGTACTAACCCATCTGCACTGGGATCATGCCGGCGGACTTGATGCTTTTCTGATGTACAAAAAATTCAATCCTTCCGAGAAAGGCAAGCCTACGCTGTATACCACAAAGGAGATATATGACGGCTTATTGGACATAACGAAGCACACGATATGCAGGACGGTCGATTCACAGTTCAAACCCCGCCATATAGGCCTTCACGAATACGTCGATTTCAAGGAACTGAAATCCGGACATCCGTTCGAAGAAGGCGGACTAAAGATAGAGGCCAGATCGAACCTTCATAGCGTGCCTGCCATCGGCCTGAAAATATCGGACGGTAACAGGACCTTTGCATACAGCGGCGATACGAATTACGATCCGGAACTAATAGCCAGATTGCACAAGCAGGGCTGGCTTGATGACCAGCAACGGGACGAACTGCTCGGTTTCCTGTGGGATGCGGATTTCGTGGTCCATGAGGCGGACAACAGCGGCGAGTTCCATACTGATGTGAAGCGGCTGGAGGAACTGAAGGACGAAATCAAGGAAAAGGTGTGGCTGGCCCATTACGGCGATGACCTGAAAACCGACATGAAAGTGCTGAAAGATTATGAGAAATATGAGGTTTAAATTTCTAACTGGTAAGTGATTATTATGGTAAGATACTTAAATCAACTACCAGCCAAGTCAGCGCAACCTTTGCAGAGGATTGGTGAACGCTTAGCGGATTACGCGAACCGGACGGGTTGCAGGGAATACGGCATCTTCTGCCAGCCTTCTTACGGCGACCCTGATGAGGAACACGAAGAATCGGATGTTGACATCGGTTTTGCCGTTGATATGCGGATATGGAACAACGGCCCTTTATTGGAGCAGATTTATGATGGTACCGACAAGATCGCGCTTGAGGAATGGGTCTCGCTGGGGCGGGAAGTCAAGATATGGCCCAATCCCATCGATAATTTCAAATCAACAAAGGACTTCAGATTGCCCCCCACGAAGCGGCATGTTGATGACATACGGCACGGCATAGACAGCATAGCAAACAAGGCGATTTTGTACAGGATGCTGAAAGGGTCAGTGTACATCGGGGGCAGGGACGTGCTCGGGGAACTTTCAAAGAAATCTGAGCACGATTTCGAGATGGCGAACCCCAGGGACGGTTACGACATGTTTGCAATAGCGACCGCCGACCTTGCGACCGGTGTGCTCAATTGCGGAAAGAAAAAAGGAAACGGCAAACCATTCGTTGACAACCACAAGCTGGGAAAGGGAATCATCTTTGCAAATTACGGGTTGCACCTTCTTTGCGAGAGGAAATACCTTGCAACATACAAAGAAATGGCAGATTCCAGCGAGGAGATATTTCATCTGCGCGATAACGACATCGAGAACCTTGTCAAATCGGCCCCGGACATGCGAAAGGCCGGCAATGACACCGATGACGGGTTTGACATGACCGATGCCGCTTCCGTATCCACCCTGCAGAAACTGTTCAATTTTGCCCGGGCAAAAAGCAGGGCGGAAGCCATGCGCCTGAGGTATCATACCGATGTCCAGCGGATGACCAACCTGAAGGATTTTTATGACAGGATGGCACCGAACATAGCAAAAATGGCTTTGCAGACGCCGGAACAGAACCCGTTGCTGTTCTTTTTTGCACAAGAAGTCATAGATTATCTCGGTTATGACGCACTTTCCACCTCTGTTTCCGGAAATCTGCCCGACGGCTATTTGATGAAGGAATTCCTCCGCAACGCCGTCGTGCTGAGAAAGACCGTCCTTCCGGACCCGAGAATAAAGGACGTTATTATGCAGCAAAACGATCCGTGGCCGAAGGCCGTGTATGGCCGGGCGTATGCCGTCCTTGGCGATTGGAATGATGCGATAGCCAATCTCGCAGGTTCGATAGCAGAATTCGAAGGCCAGAAAACCCCCGATTCTGATGCCCACGCCTATTCCATCTATACGAGGCCCGACAAGGAATCCGTACTTTCAGACCTGTACGCCACCCTTGCATTCTCGCTTCTGAAAACAGGCAAACACAAGGACGCGGAAAGCGCGATAGACAGTTCACTCAGCAATGAACCTTTGAATCCGACCCATCTGAGGCTCAAGGCCGTCATATCCGGAAACAAGGATTTTCATAAGCTTGCACAGGCCGCCGAAAAAATCGATACGGATCCGCTTGCCCTGTATAAAACGTATATTTCCCGTGACGGCATCTCGACACATGAAACCATGAATTACTTCTCCGGCAAGCTGAAATCCTGGATGATACGCAACACGGACGCCGAGATAGCCAAATACACCGCCGAAAAGGACATGCTCGCGACAGACACGCTCGAGGGCAGGAAATACCAGGAGGCGCTGGAAATCGTTGAAAACAACTGCCTGCACATACTGGAAAGCCTGCGTTCCGACGCCCTCAAGATAAGAGGCCAACTGGACGTCGACCCCTCTCCGGCCAGATACCCTTTGATGGTCTCTTTTTACAAATCAAGAACCGGTTACGAAGAGGAAGTCTATTCATTGCAACGTTTGGCTTTGCTCATAAACAACGCTCACAATGCCGATCGTGGAATGCTCGGAAAAAAGTTCGAGGAGTTCCCGAAAATCCCGCAAAAAGACCAGTCAGATTGGAAGAAGGACCTGTCAAAATGGGCGACGGAACGCGGTTTTGAAGAAAGCATAAGCGACTGGGAAAACACGATGACGCCGGGCAAGAATGCCGGAACCCGCAGTCGTCCGCAGGGAAAGTGATGATGACATGTCAGAGTTAAGCAAGAAACGAAAAGCCGACATGGAGGCTTCCATGGGTGCACTGAAAGACATGGAAAAATACTTCAATTCGGAACATAAAGGGGACCAGAAATACCTTTCCCTTGTGAGCTCAGTATACGGTCTTAAAACAAGGTTCGCCTCTAAAATTGCCAGTATCAATGCCGCAGAAAAACGCATGACATCACACAGCGGCATATTGCTCGATGGTTGGTCGGATTCCGCCTGGCAAGGATACGAGAAATGGGAAGAAGATGTGAAGAAAGGCGTATCCGAACTTATCGAAAGGGCGGCCGACATGATACGAAGTGACGGTTACGTCCATGCCTATCATCAGACCGATACATCTTACGGTAAACAAAGCACGGACATAAACGTTTTCCTGAAACGTGAAAAAGGGATAATTACCGAATGGAACGCAATACCGGAGGAATACAAGAAGAATATCAACGAATGGAAAGACAAGCTTTTTGATTACTGGAACATGCTGGTGTTTTCCGGTAAAATACCGCTCATTACAAGCAATGATACCGAAAAACTTCACCGGGCGTATGCCAATTACCGTGAATACGCCACGTCAACGTTGATAGGCATGCTTGAGAATGAGATGAATTCCCAAACCGAGGCACGTCAGAACGAGCTCAAAAGGTTGAAACTTGAAATGAGGAAAAAAACCGTCGATTTGCTTCCGGAATGCGAATTAAAATCCAGACTCAAGCGGGAAGTCTGCATCAGGGAGGTATACGGATTGGAGTCCCCCGAGGAACTCGATTCCGGGACGGTGAAGAAAAAGATATCGGAAGCAATCGAACATAACGATTCGTATAAAATCGTTTTGCTCATAGATTCTTCATGTCAAGAACCCGGAATAAAACAAGAGATTCGTGATTACCTTGAAGAATGTGCTATCGATACGCTTAAAGGGCAGAAATGGGAAACGGCTGCCGTGCTTTATGGGCTGCTCGGCGACCAGTTCAACATCTCTTCGACCCTTGCATCAATACACCGGGTTAAAGCAAAAAGCGAAAAGCAATTGACAGTGAAACCCGTTTACGAGGTCCTACCGCCGGAAAGCATGCCCGATGAACATAGAAAATTGAGGGACATGGCATGGAGAGTTGCAGGCGCGGAACTTGGAAATACCTATGAAAACCATAAGGATGCGGAAATCTGCTTCGATCATGCCATAGCTTACAAGAAAAAGTGAATGCGGCTTTTTTCAATCGAACCTGTCGTGAATTTCTCTCAGCCTGAATGCCCATGCGTTCTGATCGGCATTATAATTTTGTATCTCATCGAGTGCCTGATTCAGAATCGTACGGGAAAATCTCTTGTTCGCTTTGAACAGCTTCTTTCCAGGGGGGTATGATGAAAGGCACGCGGCCGCGGATTTCAATGCCATCTGCGACAGTCCCAGGTTCACTTCCATCCTGTTGCTCGGATGGTTCTGGTCCCTTTCGGACATGTTTTTGGAAAGCAGGTCCGTGTACATTTTCGCAACATCCCCAAGAGGAACGGTGTCCGTATTCAGTGCAGCATGTGCTGCCAATATTTCTGGTTCCATATCCGTAGAGTATCTTATTTTCGGCAATTGTCTGACGGCTTCGCAGAACTGTTCATTGCGATCCTTCTTCCGTTTCTGCCATGCCCGGCCCTCCTGATATGCTCCTGCAGCCAACCCGAAGCCGAGAACAACACCCGAAGCGGGCAACCAGTTGGCGGCCAGGTAATCCGTGACCGGCTGCAGTCTGAATGGGGTGTCAAAGGTGGCATCGGCGGAAATCGCCCATGCGGCGGCCGCGGAACCCCATGTTGCAAACGCAGATGCGGCATAACCCCCTTGCGTGTCGCTCTTCCCGTTGCTTTCACGCCTTTTTCCGAGTTCCAGCAGACCGTACCCCAGACCCATGAGACCGACAGATGCCCCCAAACCGGATGCGAGGTACTGCCACGGGGGTCTGGTGTATGCCCAATCAACCGTTTCCTGCCAGAACGACGGGCCTGGCGGAACGGGCGGCTTCTCGGCCGTCAAGTTCAGGCCGACGGTCTTGTTAATCATGACCCTTCCATCGCTTGCGGTGAAAGTCATCAGTTTGTCCTCAAAGTCGTAGAACCGGCCCTGGGCATAGAGATCGCCATTCTGCTTGTAAAGATAGACGCTTCTTGAGCCGCTGGAAATCTTCGTGACGACCTCGTTTTCCTCAAAATAAGGGAAATCCGGCGTCGCAAGCAGACCATAGGTCACGGCATCATGGTCCGCGTCGGTCGCCTTTATCCTAGTTATCTTGAAAGGTTCCTTGAAGTCCATGTAAGTGAAGTTTTCACCCCAGCTGTTATCCGTTATGATGCAGCTCTTGGGCACCGATTTCTTTATCCTGTCCGACAGACCGGAAAACGCGGGAGCCTTGTTAGAGGCTATTATTTGCAGCAAAATTTTCTGATCATTACGACTATACTTATCGATGGCGCTGTAAGTGACGTTATAGAAACCTTCATCCGATCTTTTCGGAGTAAAGCTTATCTTACCCGTTTTTTTGTCAACCGCGTAGGTCAGAATACCATTGGCATATGCTTCATAGGTATCACCTTCAAAATCCGTTATTGCAGGCGTAACGACCAGCTTTTTCCCCGAATATAAGGTCAGATTGGGCGGCAGACCTGTTATTTCCGGAGGGGAATTCCTCAGGATATTCAAATTGAGTTTTGCGATGCCGGGGTTCCCGTGTATGTCGGTCGCCGTTATGTCGATGTCATGAAGACCTACCTGACTGTTGTCGGGCATGAAAGATATCTCCCCGGTTCTGTCGTTGATCCAGAACGCATGTTCCAGGCCGTCGCCGGCGTATGTTACGGTGAACGAGTCTCCTTCCGGATCGATGATAATCGGTTTAAAACCGAAAGACCTTCCGACGCGTGCCTCCGCATAGGAAAGGAAACCGCTTATCTCCGGCGGGGAGTTCTTTATGATGTTAAGGGTGGTCTTAACGGTCGAACTGCCGCCTCCACTATCGGTGGCGGTTATGCTCATCGGATAGGTGCCTGCCTCGCTGTTGTCCGGAATGAAGTAGACCTCCCCGTTCCGAGGGTTCATCCTGTCCTTCAGTATTCCGTCCACTGTCACATTGAAAGGGTCACTTTCCGGATCCGTAACGTTCGGTTTGAAACTGAACGGTTTATAGGCATAAGCGATGAGGTTCGCCAGAACGCCCGATATTTCCGGCGGCATGTTATCCAGGACATCCAGTTTTATAGGGACACCGCTGCCGGACTTCCCATAGACATCGGTAGGGAAAACGTTAAACATACGGCTTCCGATATGGCTGCTGTTCGGGGTGAATCTCAGCTCTCCGGTATCCGGATCCATGGCGTTTTCCATAACGCCGTCGGCATGAACTTTGACCTTGTCTCCGTCCGGGTCGAATGTATTGAACTTGTAGTAAAGGAGTTTGTTCACCTTTCCCTGCAGAGATTGCGGGGCGTTGGATATGACCGGCGGATTATTCTGGGTCACAATCATCTCGGACTGTCCGGTCGCGGAGTTCCCATAATCATCGATCACGGTGATCTTGAAAGGGAACGTCCCGACCTGATTGGGCGTAAACGATATGATACCGGAATACCTGTCTATGTCGAACAACGGGCTGTCATCGGAGAAATAAACCGGTCCCGACGGATTGCTGGCTGAGACCGGCTGCGAGAAGAACGGGTGGCTTTCCACGACGTCAAATCTGGCTGGCGGGAACACCTGCGGCATCCACTTGTCCAGCTCCATCATGTAAATGTCCTTGTTCTGCGCCCAGACTATACGATTGCCATAGATACGAGGATGGCTTATATCCGGCTTATCCTGAAGCAGAAGGGTCTTCTCCTTAGTATCCAGATTCACAAGGTAGGTGCCATTGAAGTTGGTATTCAGAATCACTTGCCTCTGGTACATGTCGATGTCGCATGTGTCGTTGGTCAGGTTGACATCACTGTCCACCTTATCAGTCGCCGTGTTGTAAAGCCTGTAAACGCCCGGATCCAATCCGTCTCTGTGATATATCGCGAAATCCTTGCACATCGAAACCTCGTTGTTACAGTTATAGTTCTCGGTGACGTCGTTGGTATCATTCTTGTAAACATCCGACCAGTATACATCTTGGTAAAGCGTACTGCCAAACAGACCGGTCACCCAGTGTTCCTTGGAAAAAACGAGCTTCTTTTCCCAAATGTCCGCACCCTTGATCATGGAATAACTAGGTGATAATTTAGAACAAAGCAGTTTCGTAGGCGAAAACTCGTCGTCGCATTCATAGCATCTTATTGCTCCGCTCGTACCGTCCGAGTAACCGATGACCTTATCGAAAAAAAGGACCTCACTGACAGGATTGTTACCCGTGGTATTGAATATCCTTCTTTCGGTACCGGTAGAAATATTCTTCATCCAGATCCCCCAGTTGCCGTTGTCATTGCGTGCAAAGGCCACCTTGTCCTCCCAAACGGTCGGCAGAAGGTCATCGGCAGAAGAGTTGATTATTTGCGTAATCGGGTGCAGCATGTCGAACGGCAGGCTGTAATCATACAGTTCCGGATTGACTCCGGCCCTTTCGGATGCATACCCTTCGGGCTTCTCTTTCAAAGATTCGCTGTGGTTCAAGTCGTGACCGCCTGCCATCCCGGCAAAAGCAGTAATGCCCATGATTCCCGCGGCACCGACAGCCAAAGCGACATTCTTCCATCTGTCCGGTTTCGGTTCCTGTTCAACTTCTATGCTGTCGGCCTTCGCCTGCTTCAGTCCACCGTTATAGGTTACAAGGGTCGCCATCATCTGAAGTAACGGGTTGTTGGGTTGGGCCGCCGCAATGTCCTTTGCAAAGGACAGACATTCCTTTGACCGATCGGATGCGCTTTCCTTCAACACCTTATCGCAATCCGCGTTTATTGCCCGCGTGTAGGATTCCGAGAACCCGTCCATATGCCTGTTCAACCAGTCAATGTTGTCCTTGTAACCGAAGACGCCCCTGTCTCTCTCCCAGACGGCCGCCGAAAGGTCCAAAGAATCGTTCAAAATATCGTTACCGTTGTACCTGATGGAATCCTTTTCAGGGATGAACTTGGCAGCCAGTCCAGGTTCCTCTGCTTTTACAGTATCATACGCTTCCAAGAATTTCCGCATTTCCGCACTGCTCGCATAGGATTCCATGACAGCTTTCCGTCTGGTTTCGTAGGCGGTTTTTCCGGTCGATTGGGCCCACGGGACCGGATGCCGGTCCTGAGACTCCGTAACACGGCCGGTTGTTCCTTTCATATTCCCACGCTCGGAATTCATCCGTGCTTCTCGTATATTTCCTTCAGACTGTTTGCCCACGCCTTTTGTTCTGGCGTCATGCTGTTTTCATGTTCAAACGCCTGCATGAGGGCCTCACGGGAGATCTTTTTGAACTTTTTGAGCATTTTTTGATCCGATGCGGAAGCCGAGATTTCATCGGATACGTGCGCCTTTCCGAGCAAGGCTTCGATGTCTTTCTTGTCATTATCGATTCTGCATTGATAATTATCCAATACCTTGACGCGGCTTATGCCCTTGTTGTTCAGTTCCGCATGAATTTTTGATATTTCAGGGTCACTGGAGATGTCATATGGAATGCTAGGAAGGGTCTTTACAGCCCTTGCCCGCTCCTCGTTCTTCCGGTCACGCCACTTCAAGACGTCCTTCGCTCCTTTGTAACCGCCGATTCCCAATAAGGGGATTGAACCCACCAGCAGGCCGGATTTGCACAATTCCGAATTGGAGAGGAAGATGTCCTTGGCGGATGCCAAAGCGTTCATGGTTTCAGCCGGAAAGGTGGCCGCGGTTCCTATCGTTGACAGCGTTCCGAGGACTGCCGTGGCCATTGCACGGTTCCTGGTCCCGATATCATTCTCAAATGCATTCCATACCGAACGGAGATATTGATGACTCTCCATGTACTCGTTTCTCTTCCTGCGCGTCGCGTAGCTGGCACCCAGAGTCGCCGCCCAGCCGGTCGCGAGCGTCATCTGCCACCAATTGCTTCCGAGCCAGTTAGAAGCGGACTGAGATGCCGGTTCGGAATTTTTCGTTATGTTTTCAAAAGTAACGTAAAACGGCTCCGAATACACGTCTTCCATCCCGTCACTTATCTTTGCATTTAATTCTATCATTTTATTTGGACTAAAAACCTTTCTATACAATGATATGGTTCCATTATGTATAGAATCAATATTTCTCATGGATACTGACGCGTTTTCTTCCCAAAATCCAATAAGATAATCCAATACGTCTCCGTCTTCATCCGTAGCATTTACCTGTATGGGTAATAAATTTTCACCGGTTTTGGCCCTGTAAACCGGTTTTCCATCATACATTCCGCTATTCGGCGAAGTCATGGACACTATCGTTGGCCGATGGTTCTTTGAAATGTTTATCTCAACCGGCTTGAAGACGGCGAAATGACCGTCGGTGACGCCGACATAATAATAACTGAAAATTCTCGGACTGTAATATGGCTCAACATTTTCGAACGTTATAATTTCCCCGGTCTTATTGTCAATGGAGAAATACGAGGGATCGTCCCAATTTCTCCAATGCGACCATGCCGATGCATTATCGGTATCACTCAAATCGAACATATCTACCGGACTGCTTCCGTGCCAGTAACTCGGCCTTGTGCTTTTCATGAAATACGTCAACGTATCATTATCGTCATCTTTTGCCGTGATATTTCCGATTCTGGTATCGGGTGGAACAATGGATTCATAGGATTTTATCCTCAGTTTCAACTGCGATATCTCATCAAACACGGGCGGATGGTTTGTTTGATTGGTAGTCCCGTTAGTGGATGTCACGTTTGTCTCGTTCGGTAGCGTCACATTTATCTCGCTTTCCTTCAGGACATCCAGCATCATGTTTGCAATGCTTTCCGCCCCGTATTGATCCCGTGCACGGAATGTGATGTTGTGTCTGCCTATATCGGCCTGTGTTGGCGTGTAGTTGACGTATCCGGTTTTCCTGTCTGTGGCATTGGCCAGAATGCCATTTGTGAATACTTCAAATGCGTCCTTATCGGGGTCCGTGATATTTGGCATCAGTTGTAACGGCTTGTTTGCATGAGCGGTTATGTTTCTCGGTATTCCGTTGATTATAGGTGGGTTATTTTTCAGGACTTCCAGAATCACGTTGACCGTGCTTTCGGCATCATAGATATCCTTGGCACGGAACGTTATGTTATGTATACCGATGTCGGATGTCATCGGCGTATAGTTTACTTCCCCCGTTTTCCTGTCAGTTACGTTGGCAAGTATGTCGCTTGCATAGACTTCGAACGGATCATTTTCCGGATCGGATATGTTCGGCATGAAATGGAGCTGTTTGCCTAGCCTGATCGTCATGTTTTCCGGCATATTGATCATAGGCGCCGTGTTATCGCGTATGAAATCTATGTAATATTCTTTGGTCGCCAGATTGTTATCGTTGTCTGCTATGGTAATGTTAAAATATTGCCTTCCTGAAAGGCTCCGATTTGTATATACGCTGAAACCGGATTCGGGCTCAGGTGGCATAATTTTAAACAGCGGATTGTCGATTGAAATTATCTTCAACGCATCACTGTCAGGATCGCTGGCAAAATTTTTAATGTAATATGCCCGATTAGAATCGGGCCAGTCATGTATCGTATCGAAAGGTGTCTTGTTTATCAGCTGGGGCATCCATTTGTCCAGTTTCATCCTATACAGGTCGCTCTGGCCGCCGCTCCAATTGTTGTACTCGCTCCAGATGAGCTGTTTGTCGTCGAGCGCCGGTCTCGTATAGGTGAAGTTTCTAAATCCGGTTTCTCCCAGCTTGGTCCCGTTGATGTCGCATAACATGATTCTTGGCGGAATGGTATTTTCTATGAGCGCTAGAGTGTCACCGTTCAATGACAGATGACTTCCCCGAATATCCGGGATGATGTTTGTTTTGTTAGCCAAATAGTCAGATTGATCATATTTGAGCGGGTCCAGGCTCATATTGAGGTATTTCACGACCGGACCCGGATATTCGGACCATACCACATGATTACCGCTTATTGTAAGGTCCTTGCTCTTGTTTGAGATATCTAATCCCCAATTACAGGGAATCACGTTTTGGTTTGTTATTGGGTCGTAGAATACAAGAATTCGCGTCCATAAGGTATCTTGCCAATCCATTATGCAGCCGGTTGTATTTTTATAAACAGTAGGAGAAAAATTATATCTTACACCCAAGGTTTCGTTCCACGTGTCCAAAGTTTCATCAGTAAGTATGTCCCTTGTCAACATCTGTTCGCATTTTTCCATGGGAAACGGGGGGTTCATACGGCCATACATGTATATGTTGGGGCCTAAGCTTAATCCATCTGTTTCGTTCATGAAAACTGGTTTTTCAACGGTGGAGTTGGTTTTCAGGCTCCTAAGCATTATTTTTAGGGTATCGTTCGTCAACCCTTGATCCGAGCCGTACATCAGCATGTCCCCGTTCAATGCGGGAGTTGTCTCGTTCCAAGGCGTATTCGTGAGCCTTTCCATCGGATGCAACTGATCCAGCGTCTTATTGTAATCATACAGTTCCGGATTGGTCCCGACCGGTTCTGCATTCCTTCCATGGTCGGCAACATCCCTGTGCTCGGGAGTATCATGGCCGCCTGCCATTCCTGCAGCACCACCAAAGACCATCAGTCCTGCCGCGCCGGCCGCAACGGCAACCTTGCCTATGCTTGACCACATGCTTTCCTCGACTTTTTCGGTTTCGACCTTGATGCCGTCTGCCTTCCTTTCCTTGAGGCCGCCGGAATAGGCGACCAGGGCGGTCATCATCTGCATCAGAGGGTTGCCCGGTTGCGCAGCGGCCGCGTCCTTGGCCCAGCTCATCCGTTCCTTCGCGTCTTCCGTGATCCATTGCTTCATGGAACGGTCGCAGTCCTTTGCCATGACATCCGTGTAGGCTTCTGAGAAGCCGTCAACATACTTTGAAAGCCAAGCGACGTTGTCGTGTTTATCGAATATTCCGTTATCCCTTTCCCATATGGCGGTCGAAAGGTCCAGGGAATCGTTCAACAGGTCGTTGCCTTCGTATACGATTGCATCCTTTCCCGGCACGAACTTCCTTGCCAGTTCCGGCTCCTCTTCAGAAAGCTTTTGGTAGAAAGTTCCGAACTTTTCCATCGCCCTGCGATCGAGATAGGTTGTTATCCTCGCCGCCCGAGGAGTGTAAAGAGGCAAATCGACCTTCCCATCGCCCCTTTCCGCCTGTTCTGATATGCCAGCGGACATGCAAATACTATTATACCGAAAACCTTATAATGTGACTGTCTTCAGTTCGCTGAAAAGCGATACAGCATGTGAGGAGAAGTTAAGGCAGTTGCGTTCAGATTCATTATAGTCCCTCTTCCCAGCAATGATTGTCAGTGATTAAATGAGTTGGTCAGTATTGAGGAAGAAAAGGGACAGCGTCCCGCCGGGGACCGTCGAGACTAAGATAAGGGACGGCCAGGCGGTGGACAGCGTCACATGGCCCAAGAAAGGGGTAGTTTACACTCGAGCAGGGACCCTCCACATCCCCATGGCGGTCAGGACATCTGACAACCGGAACAGGGTCGGTGACTGCGTGGTGAAGTATGAAACGGTGGATCCCGTCAAGGCAATGAAATGGCTGGGTGAATTCGGGAACGATTATGTCCTGGCAACCGGCAGCATGGAAGGGGATCTGGCGTACGAGGCGCAGGCCAAGATAGTACCCCCGTTATCCAAATACAATTTTGACGAGCTCCCGGAAAAAAGGATTGAAACGGAGGCGCTGGCACGGAAGGAATTCGGGAAGGCGTTCGCGCGCGGCGGTATGCGAGTTTATGACATTTTCACCGTATGGGGTGAGATGAAAGAGGAAATACGGGAAGACAGGCTGAAACCCATAGTTTCCGAGCTGGAAAGGCTCGACCGAAAGGCCGGACATATAAGCGAGATTGAGAAGAAACTGAACGGATTGCAGGAGGAAGTATACGCGATGAAAATAGCCGGACGGAAGGAGCCTGAAACAAGGGAAACACTCATATCGGAAAAAGCGCCTGAAAATGAAAGCCCGACCCCGTTGGCCGAGGCGTTGCTTGAGGCCGGAAGCGATCAGGAAATACGCAAGCTGGCCAGAGACGAGGCGGAGAAATACGTGATGCTCAACCCGCGGTACAGCATGGGCGGGACGAATATGACCGGACAATGGATAGACACGTTCACGAGCGTGTTCTACAACGCAATGAGAGGTGCCAAAGATGGAACCTACTAGCGTCATCGGCACCATGCAGCAGGCCGCCAGCGGGGCAAAGAGCATCTATTCACTGTGGGATATTTACAAAAGCAAGAAAATCGACCGTGCCGAAAGGGCGGCATTCAAGAGGGACGTGACTGACCTGGACGGGATGATAGGGGAGGCACAAAACAGGATATACGATACCCCCGATTGGAAGCCCAAATGGTATGCGCTCGAGAACGCGAGAACGGCATTGTATGAGCTCGAGACCGAAGTAGATAGGCTTCCGGAAAAGAAGCTCACGCTCAAGGAAATGGCATTAGGTTGGAAGGACAAGGCAAGGGAAACGATGGTTGCGAGGAAGTGTGTCAAACCGCTCAGGTTAACCCTGAGAGCGACAGACAAGGAAACCAGTCAGGGAGAAACAGAGATAATACCGGCCTACATAACCACCCTGAGCGAGGCGCTCCGGGACAAAGAAGAAAGCGTGGAAGAGTATGTGCGGAAGTTCGAGACCCAGCACGAAGGCACAAAAATCGCCGATTTCTCCAAGGAGAACCGGGCAAGGCTGTTTGCCGGTCAGTCTGGCGGAATGGCGGCCGATTCCGATGTAGTGGCCTACGTCTCCTCCTGCTATGACAAGATATACAGGTCACCCCCGGATTGGGTATCCTTCCCGAAAGGAAGATACTTCGAAGAGTTGACCGCAGGACCGGCGAAATGCTCAAAGAACAGGACGGAGGCACGCTGCGGCAGCTGGGGAATAGACAGGGTCGTGTTCGACTGGAAGTACAACAAACTGCCAAAGCCGCGAGAGATAGCCGCGGAAGCCGCCAGCGCGCGCAGGTGGGGCTGGTTGAGGATATCCTGCATGGTCGCCAACAAATTCGACCAGCAACAGAAGGACTTCATAGCCAGCTACTCGAACCCGGGACTTTTGCTGTTCGCAAGGGAGACGGACACCAAGACCACCATAACGAACAACAGTCCGGTGAACCTTGCATTCCTTCCATATTTCACGGACTATGGCAAGCCCGAAGGGCTCATGACTGTCCTTCAGAAAAACAGCCAGAAATCGGCATACGGAACACCGGAATTGACAAAAGGGACCTTTCAAAAGCTCGGTTTCGGCGATGTGCAGACGGCCAAGCTTGAATCGAAAGAAATGATACTCCCAATCGAACCAGGAAAATGGATGCTGGGAGTTGCATAATCATGCGAATACATGAAAAACAAAAGGAGGTGAAAAAATGAGATTGACTAAGGTGAAGGACGGCGAAGCGAAAAGAGCGGCCTACATAGGAGTCGCACGGATGGACCAGATGATAGGACAGAAGGACGTATACATCATCAAGCACACGCAGCTGATTGACGACTATGTCAACCAAGGTCTTACCGAGGAAGCCAAGCCGCTTGCGGAAACCATCGCGAAGGCGGAACTGGACAAGAAGAGATTGTTCAGGAAGAGGATGGTTTACCATAGGGCATTGGCAAACATGGAGATAGGTGCAAGCGACGTCGGACTGAAGGAAGTGGACAGCACCATCGGAGATTACCTCAAGCAACGGGGCGATGTGACCATAGCACAGGAGAGGTTCGGAGAGGTCGTGGACGGTCTTGGCGTGCGCGAGGAGTCGGAAGGGCTGAATGACGGAGTGCTTGACGGGATGCAAGGGCAGCAAGGCGTCTACAGCGACAGGGCAAACGCAATACTGCAGGCATCGGTCGCGAGAGTAGGCCAGCGCAAGGCAAGGGCCGAGCAGCTCCGGGAAGAGGCAGCGATACCGGCAAAGGAGGCAGTTTGAAAATCCCATTTATTTTTTTGGGATTACCATTCGAAAAAAAGGTGAGAATATGGAAGAAAAAAGGAAAGGACTGAAAACGGCAAAGATTGCAAGGCTGGAGAAGATAGCCCGCAGAATATACAGTTGCGGCGACCAGATTCCTGTTGAAGGGGTCAGCAAGGAGAGGTTCGAAGATGCATACGATTACACCCTGAGAATCGGCAGGGCGGCACAGAGGCTGAAATACTGGTCACCGCAGATGATCAACATTCGGGGATACAAGGAAATTTTTGCCGTGCACAAACAGGCAGCAACGGAAATCGAGAAAAGAAGTATCGAGGGACTTGAAAAGAACGGTTCCTATGCCGCGTTCTTCGGGGGGATGGACAATGCTCAGTGAAAACAGGCCTATCAGAAGGTACACGGACAGGTTGGCAGCCGAAGCGCCGTATGCATTGAGGGTGCTGTATGCCAGAAGGTCGGAGCTGGAGTGCAAACTGGGCATCGTATCAGGCCTGCGGGAGAAGGCCCAGGGCGAGGTGGATGAACTCACCATGACCGGCAGGGCCGAGCAGGCGGCACCGGCCGTGCTGCGGGTCCAGGAAACGAGGAGACTGGAGGAGTACTGGAGCGACTGCCTGAGAAGGTGCGGAATGACGATTGCGAGGCTGGAAAGCTATAGGAAGGAGATGATTTAATGAGCTATCAGGATGCGATGAGGGTCGCAAAAGTTTATGGAAAGAACGCGGAAGACAGGGAGAACACGGATCCGCAGGAAGCTGTGGTGATGTACAAGAAAGCACTGGGCTATTGCGGGGATGCCATAGGAAAATGCACCAACAAGGAAGACGAGAGACTGATAGAGGACCAGATTGACACCTACAGGACCAGAATAAAGCAGCTTACTACGCCGCCGAAGAAAGAAAGTTACAGTCCAAGGGGTCCGAGCGGCGGAGGGGGAAGCGGCGGCACATACCGGCAGCGGAACGACGACGACACCAGGCCGAAGGATACATTCGAACTTACCCAGCCAAGGACCACGTTCGCGGACGTGGCGGGCATGGACGGGCTGAAGAAAGACATGGAAAGGGCGATAATATGGCCGCTGATGTACCCCAAGCGGTATGAGGAGCTTGTCGGAAAATCGGCGAAAGGCATCCTTCTGTACGGTCCGCCCGGATGCGGAAAGACTTATATAGCGGAATCGGTGGCGGGCGAGGCAACCAAGCGTGCGGGAAAGAAGGTCTCCTACCTGTATGTCAGGTCCAGCGACATATTGAACAGTTGGGTCGGGAACAGCGAGAAGAACATGAAGGTGGCATTCGAAACGGTGGCGAAAAACGAACCGTCGATATTCTTCTTCGACGAGCTGGAGGGAATGGGCGGTGCGCGCAGGGGGCATTCCGTATACGCGGACAGGCTGGTCAGCGAGTTCCTGGCCGATTTCCGGATGATAGCGGACAAGAACGTTCTGGTGATAGGGGCGACGAACACGCCATGGGAAGTGGACTCGGCGCTGATAAGGTCCGGCAGGATAGGCCGGAAAATCCTCATCGGCCCGCCTGATTATCAGTCCAGGGTCGCGATATACAAGATACACACAAAAGGCAGGAAGCTCGCGCCGAACGTGGACTTCGATGAACTGGGCAAGCTCACCCAGGATTACACTTCATCGGACATAGCGCAGGTATGCAAGGTGGCCGGAGAGGTGACGCTGGATGAGGCCATAACCAATCCCGACAGGTGCATCGAGCAGAAAGATTTCGTCCTTGCGATATCCAAGAACCGGAGTTCGCTCTACCAGTGGTGCGCGGAGGCGAAGAGAGGGCTCCGTAATTCCGGCATGATGGACGAATATCAGGACCTGTTAAACATGATTGACGAGACGGAATCGAGGCGGGCGAAGTGAGTTATCAGGATTCATTGATGGTCGCGAAGGTCTATGCACGAAAAGCGGAAGAAAAAGAGAATAATGATCCTATCGAGGCCGTGACGATGTACAAGCAGGCCCTGATTTTCTGCGCGGAGGCCATAGAGGTTTGTAGCAGCAAGGTAGGCGAGTCCATGGTAGAATACCAGATTGGCATCTACAGGAACAGGATAACGCAACTGCAAACGCTGCAGAAGAGGAAAATCGCTGCACCGGTACGGGAGGTTCCTGACAGTGGGATGGTGGAAGAAAGGCGACCGAAGGATCCGCCTTACCGGCCAAAAAAGGTGGATGCAATCGATACGGCGCCGCAGGAACTGATGAACCCGCCCGAGATAGAGGCAAGGGTTCATTATCTTATCAACGAGCAAAGGGAAGAGAACGGTCTGGACCCGTTGGGCTACGACAACGCCCTGGCATCCATCGCAAGGGCGCATAGCAGGGACATGGCGCGGAGGAATTTCTTCGCCCATGAAAATCCCGACGGTCTCAGCCCTTCAGACAGGGCGGACAGGGCCGGATACAAATCTTTCAAGGACCACGGCACATACACTACCAACGGGATAGCGGAGAACATCCTGCAGACCAATCTCGCCACGTCCGTCACCCACATTAACGGCGTCCCCACCAGCTACAACTGGAGAACCATGGATAGGCTCGTCGAATCGGCGGTCGATGGATGGATGAACAGTCCGGGGCACCGCAAGAACATCCTTACCGCGACCTATGAGAAGGAAGGCATAGGCGTCGTGATAGGCCCGGAAAACAAGGTGTACATGACGGAGGATTTTTGCTAGGTTGTTGATTGGCATGCCGGAAATGAAAAAAAGTCTTGTGGAGCAGCTTTACAGGGAATTCACGGAAGGAAATACTCGGGGAATCCTGCTATACGGACCGCCTGGATGCGGTAAGACATACGCTGCCAAATCACTGGCGGAATACACGAGCGAAAGGACGGGACAGAAGGTTTCGCTTCTTTGTGCTTACATGAGTAACATATTTTGTCAAGGGCCGATAAGAACTGCCAGAAATATACGGAAGTTCTTCAATGATGCATCCAAAAGGTCTCCTTCGGTGTTATACGTCGATGAATTTGACGGACTGGGCGGGGCGCGGAGGGGACGTTCGGTGTATGCGGATACTGTGACGAATGAGTTCCTGGCTGATTTCGACACAATCAAGGACAAGGACGTGATTGTGATCGGGGCCACGACTAGCCCGTGGGATGTCGATCCATCGTTCATGGGACCAGACAAAATCGGCAGGAAAATACTGGTAGGCACCCCGGATTTGGATACGAAGGCCGCATATTTTGAAGAGTGCTTTAAACGCAGAAAATTGGCAGCAGATGTTGATTTCAACAGACTGGCCAAGATTACGGAAAACTATTCTTTCAGTGATATCAATTCAGTGAGTGAACACGCTGGTAGTATTGCATTTCATGCTAGCATGGCAATCAAAAATCCTGATAGGGGAATAAAACAAAAGGATATATTGAAGGCCGTTTCCAGCATCGACCCTGAAATTTACATGTGGTGCTGTGAAGCAAAACGGGCCCTTCGCAACCCCGAAAATACGAAGGATTTCCCTGACATAGCAAGACTTGTCGATAAAACAAGTTCCGGGAGGCCAAAGAAATGAACAACCAGCTCGAGGCCATCAGGGACGACGTCCTAGGAAGTAAGTTCGTAAAGGCGTACTTTGAGCAGCCGGTGATAGGCAAACTTTACGATGTGAAAATGAGCAACGAGGGCGACAAATATTCCATACAGAAGACGGAGGTGAACTTCCCGTCGTTCAATAATCTGGAGGAGCAGGAGAGGCTTGCCAGATGGAGGAAGCTCACGGCGGAGAACCTTCTGGGGGATTTCTATCATACGCAATGCGGCAAGAGCATAAACGACGTCCTTCTTCCGAAAGTGCACAAAGCGTGGAAGAGATTCCAGGAAACGCCCTATATCGAGGAGGCGGACAAGGTGTTCAGAAAGATACTTTCGGATGAGCTTGGCGAATCCAGGAGATACCTGAGCAAGGGGCACGAACTTGCGTCCGAATGGAGCAAGCTCAAAAACGTCGTGTCAAACGGCACCATAGACGCCCAGACAGCCCGGATTTCCGCGGACCAAAAAGCCGAGAACTGGTGCAGCAGGATTGAGACCGAGAGAGGACACGCCCTTGCATACATCTTTGCATCCAGCCGACCCGATGCCGCATGGTCACGGGCACGGGACATGGTGGTGATGTACGCCGGTGCAAAGGGCCACGACATGAGCCCGTTCCTGGAAGTGTGGCATGCCTACCCGCCGGCTGAAGCCATAAAACGGATAAGCGACTTCAGGCTGGTACCTCAACCCAAGGACCCCGAAGAAGAGCACAATCCGACGCAGAATTACATATGGTGAAATTCATGCAAAATCACAACGAAAACAGCGACATCATCGCCCTGTTCATAGCGAAGCGGACCAGGGGCAACATCGACGTCCCGCTGGCCTTCAGGACGGAAGCCTAAGAACTATTTGGCGCCCGAGACAGGATTCTCACAGCACTGCCGCGCTGGCGGCAAAAGCGCTTTTGGCGCTTCGCGCTCATTCGAACCTGCGGCCTACTGAAGCTAAGCCATGACGACCTTCGGTCGTCGACAGCCTGTTAACAGCCAGTCGCTCTTCCGCTGAGCTACTCGGGCAATGCCTGTTGATTGCTGCTCTTAATAAGTTTGTTTGCTAAGTGGGACCGAATCCTTCAGGAACGTATCCTGCGCTGCTCCGGTTCCTCGTCCTCGCGGTCTTCCATGCGCCTTTCCGGTTCCTCTTCGCGGTATTCGCCGCTCCTTCCAGGCTCCCTTTTTTGCGGGACGGAACGGGCAGTCTCCCTGACCGGCGTCGGATTCCTTATCCTGTTTGCCACGTATTGCTTGACGGCCCTGTCAGCCAGAATATTCAACGTCTCATCGTCCGATTCCTTCAGGACCTCAATCATGTCCTTGCAGCCCTTGGATTCACCATGTCTCACCGGTGCGGCGCCTATCGGTCTTATCCTGTCGTAGATGAACATTTCAACGGACCACTTGACGTCATCAAGGTTAGCCATCAGATTCCTGTAAATGTTCGGTTCCCGGGCATAGTTGTTGATGGCCAGCAGCACCGGTTTGTTCAAAAGTCCCCTGAGTTCCTCGCTCATGCTTATCCGTTCAGTTGTAACATAGAAAATCATTTAAACGCGATGAACCGGCGGCATTTACAGCGGCAAAAAGCCTGAAACAATCCTTGAAATATAGTTTGTAAAATAGGTTTTACGACTGCAAAATGACCTTTAAGGCACGACTCCAATGATTGGTATACGCGTTTGGACCACGTTCACAACCCTTGGCGGGGCCGTGAACCTGAACTTTTCCGTTGGCGCGGACAAGTTCAAAATTGGACCGTTTCCCTTGACCAGTGTTAGTTATCAACATCAGATTGGCGTCCGAATGTTGACTCGTTCTATGGATGGTTAGTCGAACTGCCTTAAAAAGCATTTCGATTGGCCAACATACACATCAAACAGCATCAAATGAGCAGCCTCGGGCTGCCAAGAGAAATCTTGGCACCTTCGGTGCACATGCGATGAACTCAAAATCATGCAAAATCACAGCAAATTAACCCGCTGAGGTCTCACGGCCAATGAAGCGGGATTCATATTTGCTACTCCGCGTGCAGAAGCACGCACTGCCCTCTGCAAACTCGTAGCATAACCGCCTCGAGCGGTCAAAAGCTACACTTAAAACGCGTGCTTCGGCACGCACTGCTTACAGCGCGCCTGAACAAAAAATCGGGCGTGTCAAAACTAGGAGGATTGCACATGCAATCTGTTATACAATCGGCATTCGATAAGGCCTTCGGAAACGGAGGCACCCAAAACCGCTCCCCAGGCGTACAGGGAAGAATAGAGGACGCCGGCGCAGTCGACTGGGAGGCAAAGGCCTCCGAAGAATTCGACATCCAGCTGCACAAGGCCAAGATAATGGTCATAGGGTGCGGCGGTGGCGGCTCGAACACGGTCACCAGGTTGACCGAGATGGGCGCGGCAGGTGCGGACATAATCGCACTGAACACCGATGCCAAGCACTTGAGCATCACCAAGGCGCACAAGAAGTGCCTGATCGGAAAAGACACCACGCGTGGACTCGGAGCAGGCGGCTACCCGCAGGTCGGGGAAAAGTCAGCAACCGAGAACAGGACACAGATCAAGCAGCTCCTTGAAGGGGCGGACCTGGTGTTCGTCACTGCAGGCTTGGGTGGAGGAACCGGAACAGGTTCTGCACCGGTAGTGGCTGAGATAGCCAAGAGCCTCGGTGCGATAGTGGTGGGAGCCGTGACAATGCCGTTCAAGATGGAAGGCACCCGCATACAGAAGGCAGAAGACGGACTGAGCAAGCTCAGGCAGGTGACAGACACCGTAGTCGTCATCGAGAATCAGAAGCTGTTGGAATACGCCGGCAGCATGCCATTGGCACAAGCATTCGCTCTGGCCGATGAACTGATCTCGATGATGATCAAGGGTATCACCGAGACAATAACCGTACCGTCGTTGGTCAACCTAGACTTCGCGGACGTAAGGACAATAATGAAAGTCGGCGGAGTCAGCGCGATATGCGTCGGTGAGAGCGACAGCCAGTCCAGAATGAAGGACGCGGTATTGAAGGCACTGAACCACCCGCTGCTCGAGGTCGACTACAATGGAGCACTCGGAGCATTGATACACGTGACTTGCGGACCCGATGCGACCCTGGCCGAAATCAACGAAGCTGGAGAACTGATAAGCAGGAGACTCAGCTCCGAGGCACAGGTCATCTGGGGAGCACGTGTTGTACCCGAATTCGCGGGAAAGGTGCAGGTAATAGCCATCATAACCGGAGTTAAGTCTCCCTACCTGCTCGGGCCTGTCGAAAGGGCAGAGGCAGCACGGGCAGTTGAGAACGAACTGGGAATCCCCGTAATCCTACGGTAGGGAGGGGGCCCAGAAACTGTTCGACCACAAGACCTGTGGTCAGCGGGAGTACGGCAGACGGCTCAATGGTCATATGACCAAAATAAAAAATAGGAGCCCTGCCGTACTCCCTTCAATCCTGCTCGGGAGATGTGTGAAATGGACAACAACGACATATGCAAGCGGGCGGACGGGACAATGATGCAACAACCGCCGTTCTTCCTGCTGCTGGGAAATCCGAAGCACAACTGAGCGGGCGCACGGGTCAGGGGTCCGGTCAATATGGCCAAACTAATGTGCCAGGTCTGCGGCGTATCGATAGCGCCGGCAAACCTCGGCTACATCAACACCGACGGCGGCATCGTAGCGGAGTGCAAGGGCTGCCACACCGCGCCAAGAAGGGTACCAAAAGACCCGATAAAGGCGTGGAGAGTCGGTCGTTCGATACCCTCGGTAGAGAGAATCTGATTTTGTTTCGGGCCGGCGCGTTTTGCGCCGGCATACCTTATTTTTTATTCATCCGCTTTCTGGTATTCGCCGTAGGCATCGGCCGCTTTCTTGTCAAGCCTGTTCAACTGTTCGAGGACCATCCGCCTTATCTCGTCCGTGCTCATCCCCTCGAACGCATTCTTCTCGACAAGTGCCGCTATCTTTCTGGCAATGGCCGCGCTTGCGCCCGCTTTCCTGACAGATTTCTCTATCTTTGCCGCCTTGAACGGTTCCGTGTTGCCGTCACGCTTAGTGACTTTCACCATGAATAGGAATCGACGGGCCCGTTATTAAAACCAGTATGGACAGGCTTTCAGTGCCCGTGGCCCCATGCCTCGTGGGCGCGGGGCGTTTCGCCGAAAGTGTCCTCGTGCAGTATGTCCTTCAAATCGTGGCGGAATTTCCTCTCCGGCGGTTCGGCAGGCCAGCCTAGAGCGATGATTACCTGCGGGCGGATCCATACAGGGGAGCGGATTATGCCGGTGACCTTGCTCTCGTCGAAGGCGCTGACCCACCCGGCAGCAAGACCCAGGGCGTTTGCGGCAAGCACAAGGTTCTGAGCCGCCGCGGCAACGTCCTGTACCGCATACAGCTTGGTTCCGCGGTCGACGTTCCTTCCGGCGCCGGCCAGCTTGTCGTTGGCGCAGATTATTATCAGTACGGGGGCGCAGGCCATCCAGTCATGCGCTTCGGTGGTTTCGGCGAGCCTGCAGCGGAGGTCCGAATCCCGCACCACCACGAACTCCCACGGCTGGCGGCCGTCCGTGCTGTGGGCCGAGGTCGCGGCGGCAATCACCCTATTCACATAATTATTACCGACATCCCTCTTCAGGAAACGTCGTACCTGCCCCCAGCTTTCCATGTTCTCCCAAACGACATCAAAAACGGTGGTCTTCCCGCGGGCCGGAAGGTGGACATTCTTCTTCTTGTCCCCCTGCAACAGCATCTTCAATCTCCTCATATCCGGGATTGTACGGGATGATTATTAAGCCTTTATTTAGGCGGGGGGAATTCTGGATATGCGCTACTCGGAGCTTGCGGACATCTACGAAGAACTGGAAAACGAGAGCGGGAAGATAGCCAAGACCGAGGTGATAGCCAAGCTGCTGAAACAGGCCCAACCTGAGATACTGCCGAAGCTGGTCATGCTGCTGATCGGAAGGGTCCAGCCCATCTGGGGTGCGGCAGAGCTCGGAATGGCCGACCGGATGGTTATCAGGGCAATAGCAAAGGCCTCGGGGGAAAGCGAGGAAAAGGTGGCCAAGAAATACGGAAGCACGGGCGACCTCGGGCTGACAGCCGAGGAACTGGTAAAAAACAGGAAGCAACGCTCCCTTGCAAGCAGGCACCTGACGGTGGAGGACGTGTTCTCAAAGCTGCAGAAGGTCGCGGAACAGACGGGCCCCGGCTCCCAGGAACGCAAGACGGGGATAGTGGTCGAGCTGCTGTCGCAGGCCGGCCCGAAGGAAGCGCGGTACATAATCAGGACGGTGCTCGAACAGCTGAGGGTGGGGGTGGCAGAAGGGCTGCTGCGCGACGCGATAGCGCTGGCGTTCGGGATGGAACCCGACATAGTGGAGGCCGCATGGTTCGTCAGGCCGGACTACGGAGAGATAGCGGAGATAGCCAGGAAGAAAGGGGAGAACGCCCTTAGAAAGATGGAACCGGAAATTGGCGTGCCGCTGATGGTGCAACTGGCCGAGAAGGCACCGGACCTGAAGACCGCATTGGAGAGTTTCAAGCGCGTGGTATGCGAGTACAAGTACGACGGGGCAAGGCTGGTCATACACAAGGGCGGCGAGAAAGTCCGGATTTTCACGCGCAGGCTCGAGGACGTCACCGCGGCGTTCCCGGACGTGCTTGAAGCGGTGAAGAAAGCGATATCGGCCGCGGAATTCATAGTCGAAGGGGAGGCACTGGCAATCGATGCGAAGACGGGCAAGCCGCAGCCGTTCCAGATGCTCAGCCAGAGGATCAAGCGGAAGCACGGAATAAAGGAAGCGATAAAGGATGTCCCTGTGGAGCTGCATCTGTTCGACATCCTTTACCTGAATGGCAAGACCATGTTTGACAAGAACCTCGAGGAAAGGTTCGAAATCCTGAAAAAAACGGTGAAGGTCCTGCCCGGAAGGGTGGAGCTCGCGCGCAGGCTGATAACCACGGACCTGAAGCAGGCAGAAGAATTCTACAAGAAGGCGCTGGCGGACGGGCAGGAGGGCCTGATGATCAAGGACCTTGACGCCCATTATACTCCCGGCCGGAAGGTCGCCGGCGGCTGGCTGAAGGTCAAGCCCATCCTTGAGACGCTTGACCTGGCAATCGTCGGGGCGGTCCACGGGACGGGCAAAAGGGCGGGATGGTTGGGCAGTTACATTCTGGGTGTGCGGGACCCCGAAACCGGCAAGTTCCTTGAATGCGGGATGCTGGGAACGGGTGTGAAGGAGAAAAAAACCGAAGGCGGAGTCACACTTGACGAGCTCACCAAGCTGCTCAAGCCGGACATAATCGGCACGGAGGGAAACCAGGTAAAGGTACGACCAAAAGTGATAATCGAAGTGGCTTATGAAGAGATACAGAAGAGCCCGACCTATTCGAGCGGCTATGCTCTTCGATTCCCGCGGTTCATCAGGCTCCGGATAGACAAGGCGCCCGAAGAGGCGGATGACCTGAACCGCATGAAGGCGATATACGGGATGCAGAAGGGCAAGAAAACGAAATGAAGAAACAGCAATTGCCGATGCGATACTGCGACCTTTTAAGCATTTCGGGACTTTAACACTTTCTTATGGCGGCAATTGAAGGACCGGACTGTTTTGACGGGGTCATAAAGTTCGTGCACGCGCGCGTCAAGGACTGGCCGACAAGGTTCACGCCGAAGGTCTTTTCGGATGCCCTGATGTACACGATAGGCATGAAGAAGGTTGACAGGGAAGGCGCCGATAAACTGGCGCATTACATAATCGACATGCTCACGGAGGACGGCACCATACTCGACAATTCGCTGGAACCGGAAGAAAGGAGCACCTTCCACGACCTTGAGGACGCAGGGCTGATGGGCACACAACGCTACGAAACGGCGCTCATGAACGGAAGATACTGGCGCGTGCACCAATGGTATCCACGGATAGATAACATACTGAAGTACGCGAAAGCGTACAATGAGGCAAGGAAACCGACGAAGACCGCCAAAGACATGACAAACATCGAATATGTCGCATCGCTGGACGAGATATGGCAGAAGCATGCGGAATCCGAAACAGTCGCTTAAAGGTGAAACATCGTCTGCATCGACATTTAATAGCTTGAATTCTCAGTGAGCATCCATGGAAGCCGACCTCAGCAATGCGGAACTGAACGCGTACGTGCCGCAGCTTGAGGACGTCAGGGACATGCTGTGCTATATGGTAGTGTCCAGGGACCCGAAACTGAAAAAGACCAAGGAATTCGAAAACGGAATGCGCGACGTCGCATGGTATTTTCTCAACTTCTTTGACTGTAACGGTATGCTCCTTGATAACACGCTGAGTAGCGACGACAGGGTCGACCTGAGCCTGTACGACCTCAAGGAAGAAAAATTGCTCGATATTGAAAAGGACGAGGTCTGGGTGAAGAACAGCTACGGGAGCAAATTGTGGAATATCCGGCATTGGGTCATAAACAAAACGAACATCATCAGGCTTGCCAAAAGGTACAGGGAGGAAAGGAATGCTCCGCCCGCGAAAAGTGTGCCGTCCGAAAAAGTCGACGAGATGAAGGAACTGTACGGCAACGTCCCGGAAGACGTGTGGTCGTCCCGAAGCTACCAGAAAACGGACAGGGCAGGAACCTGACTTATTAATTCCGAGGACGAAGCAATCCCATGCCGACCATTCTGGGCATAGACGAGGCCGGGAGAGGGAGCGTGATAGGGCCGCTTGTCGTAGCCGGAGTGATGGTGGACGATAACGGGGAGGAAGAGCTCAAGCGGATAGGTGTGAAGGACAGCAAACTGCTGACTCCCGCCCAGCGCGAGAGGATGTACCCGCTCATCAAGGGAGTGGCAAAGGACGTGGCCGTGATGCGGGTATCGGCCAAAGAAATCGATGAAATGCGGAAGAGAAAGAACCTAAACATCATAGAAGCCGAGAAGATGGCTGCAATAATCAGGCTGCTCAAGGCGGATACCGCTTACGTGGACGCACCGCAGGTCAGCACCCACAAGTTCAGGGACGTTTTGCTCCAGATGGCCAAGAACCACACCAAAATAGTGGCCGAGAACTATGCGGACAAGAAGTTCCCCGCCTGCAGCGCGGCCAGCATAATCGCCAAGGTGGAGAGGGACAGGGACGTGGAGGAAATCAAGAAGATTGTCGGATTCGATTTCGGGGTGGGGTATTCCCATGACTCAAGGAGCATCCAGTTCGTGAAAGACTCGCTCAGGAAAAACACGAACCTTGAATGGATAAGACACAGCTGGGTCACGGTGCTTGAGCTCAAGGGAAAGCAGAAGCAGAAGGCGCTGAAGGAATTCCAGGAAGACTAGGCTGACACGTTTGCCTGCTGCGCATTGCCGCTTGACGCAAATAAGTTCTTTATTTTCTTGCCGTACCTCTTCAGGCGGTAGTTTATTTTTATTCCGTATACCCTCATCTCATCCTCGTAAAAGTACCAAACGATGCCGCCAACCACCACGATCAGGATAATCCAGGTCAACGGGCTGCCTATGGCAGCGATGAACGCTCCGGTTATTCCTCCCGGAGTGGTCTGGTTTCCGGTGCTGTTGGTCTGATTGCCCGGCGGCTGCGGCACGGTGATGCGCATGGTCGACATCCACATATCGCTTGCCTTCTGGTCGTCGGAAACGGTGATCGTAATGCTCTTGGAACCTGCCGGCTCCGTTGAGGGCACCAGCACGGTGACTGCAAAGTTCGCACTCCCGCCCGGCGCTATCAACGCCACCTTCTGGCCGAAAATGAACCATGATACCGGGACACCCGAAACGGTCAGACCGACGTTGGTGAGGTTGGTGTTTCCTGTATTCTTCACGCTGAACTGGAACACCGCCGCCTTGCCGTAAACCACATCCATCCTGGACGGGCCGCTGGTTATCTCGATCCCGTACACGTTGTTGTTTCCACCGCCCCCGCCGCCTCCGCCCCCGCCGCCTCCGCCGCCACCGCCTCCGCCCCCGCCGCCTCCGCCGGGCGTCTCCGGCAACGGGTCTATTGTTATCGTAACAGGCACGGTGGCGTTAAGGTCTACCGCCACGGTGACTCCGCGCGTACCGGAATTGCCGGTGGTATCGAACGCCTCCACAATCAACCTGTAGGTTCCGGTAACGCCGGGTATCATGTAATCGAATGACCAGGAAAAGTTCCCGTCAAAATTCATCAATGCGCCGTCCATCGTGACATTCTTTACGGCGACATTATCCTTGACAACCGCGGTAAAAGTGACCATGTCTCCCGGGTTCGGGGTGCTGTTGCTGACGTCCAACGGGTCAATGACCGGTGCAACCGTGTCAAGCACAACGAAGTTCCTGCTGACCGTCGCGTTCAATCCTATCAGGTCGTATGCGGCCACGATGACGGAATGCGGGCCCTGCGTAAGGCCGGATATCGTGTAGGACCATTTGTCAAGCGAAGAATCGTAAACGAGATTGAATGTGCTTTTGCCGTCCACGGTCGCGGTCACGCTTCCCAATTTCTCATTTGAGGTCGCTTCCACCAGGACGTCATCCTTGAACACCTGACCCTCCACGGGGCTGGCCACGCTTATCACAGGTGCACGAGTGTCCAAGACAATTACATAGCCCGTGGTGCTTGCTGAAGTATAGTTCTGATTACCGGCAAAAGAGGCAACAACGGCATGCGGCGTGTTCAATGCAACTGAAGCGGTGCTGTAGTTGTAGGGATTGCTGATGCTTCCGTCATCCAATGTCAGCCGAACGGTCCCAATCAAACTCGAACCTGCAGAAATGCCTATCGTATCGCCGGCCTCAAACGTCCTGTTCTGCTTGTCCGTAATCAAAACATTGTTCAGGAGCAGTGACAGCATGCCCGCATCAGGCACCGCACGGTTGATAGTGAAACTGAACGTACCCGACGTTCCGATGTTCCCCGCCACATCCTTTCCGGTCCAGACGTAAGAATATTTTCCGGCAGGAAGACCCTTCACGCCTGCGCTGTAAGTGTCGCTCGCACCGACCTGGGACGCAATGTAAGGCGTGCCGTTGAAAACTAGCCTGACCTCGTTCCTGTCGATTCCAGAGAGCGCATCGGTCCAGTTGAGCTCGAACGTGTAGGTCGCACCGGGGCTGTAAGTCGACGCATCGGGCGGGCTTCCGGGGGATATCGGTGCAACGGTGTCAATCCATACATTGAACGTCTGTTCGTTGCCCCAGTTACCGGCCTTGTCCAATGCCTTCACATGGAAGACGTGCTTGCCGTCGGCAATGGCAGCCGTATATTGGTAGAATTTGCCGTTTGTGTCAACGGTATTGTCCGCGTTAGCATCCAGTGCAAAACTATAACCGTCAATTCCCGACAACACATCGTTGAACGTCCAGGTGAAGTACGGGGTGTTGTCATTCTGCCATGAATTATTGACTATAACGCTCCCGTTCGCCTGCGTGTACGCGTTGATTGAAACGCCCGAAGGGGCCGTCTTATCGATTCTTATCACGGAGCTGTGGCGGACCGCCTCGGAATTCTCGGCATAATCGGTCGCGTAAAAATGCACATAATTCGTCGCGGATTCCGTCGAAACGGTGACAATGTTGGTTCTGGTCACGGGCTTCGTGTTGGCATTCATGTCGGTATCAGCATAAATGAACTCAACTTTGGAACCGCTGTCGGTTGATGTCACGGTCGCAATAACGTCGGAGTTGTACCATCCGTTTGCGTTCGGACCGGAGGGGCTGAAGGAAACGGAAGACGAGGGCGCGGTGCTGTCCGGGGTAAGCAGAATCGTTGTTGAACCGTCCTGGTTTTTAACGTAAACGGGCTCCTTGTTCTTATCAAATACGGGGACATATCCCTTGGCACGCACAATCAGGTAATAATTACCCGTCGTTAGACCGCCAAACGTGCCGCTGTTGAGGTTATCTTTGGTATGGTTGGCTATCAGCTGACCCGTGGAATCGTAAAGTGTGACGTACCTGATGTCTGAGTTCTTTACGAAGTCTTCACTCTTGCCGTTGGCATCAGCATACTCGTATTTGATATTGACGGACAGATTGTAACCTATTGCGAATACCGGTATCGCGGCCAGAATAATGCCGACGGTAACGATAGCGATTACCGATTTCATCATTAAGCATTCCTCCTATTGAAAGGAGCTCTTCACGTTCTGCCATTCGGCTTCCGTAAGTTCGTAATAATCCTTAACGGTCAGCCTGTCGCCGGACTGCACGTAGCTGACCAACACGGCGCTACTGTCGCCAACATTAAAGGCGTCCTGTATGTCCACACGGACGACTCCTTTCTTATCAAAAATGTCAGCTATGTCCTTTGCACCGCTCACATTCATGTTCCTGAACTTCTGCTTGACATTCGCATCAGTCCAATTCAACGCGAAACCGGTGAGGTTCTCCTCGGTCTGCGCCTCGCGCTCCTTAAACATGAAAACGCCGGTGCTTTCGTTGTATGCCGCGTGGAACGCGTCAACATCGAACGGTTTCTGGTTTATTCCCTTGCTATGCTCCAGCTCTTCCACATAACCGTACAAATCCTGTTCATCCGAGACGTTGTACTTGGCAAACACCCTGCCGAGGGTCGCCTGATCGATCTTGAGACCGTCTATCATCATGCCGAGGGCGTCAAGACCGTCCACCTCATATTTGGCCAGGAAGTCCCGCTCCTCCTTGACTATGCCTTCCAGACCTGTAACATAATCAATCAGGGTGCTCTCGTTCACGACACCGTGATCACCGTACTTGGATATTATCTCGGTGAACCT
>JAZDNN010000007.1:0-3104 GCA_043799675.1 Candidatus Aenigmatarchaeota archaeon
CGCAAGCTTTAAATACACTTGCATGCACATGAAAGATAACACGTATACTATAGAATATAGGAGATGGTTTGAATGGCAGCGAATTACGGACAAGGCGCATACGGAACAACGGTCGGCGGACAGCCGATACTGGTGCTTCCCGAAGGCACATTGAGGACGTTCGGAAAGAACGCGCAACATGCCAACATAGCGGCAGCCAGGGTGGTCGCGGACGCCGTGAGAACGACCTTGGGCCCGAAGGGAATGGACAAGATGCTGGTCGACAGCATGGGCGACATCGTGATAACAAATGACGGCGTGACAATCTTGCAGGAAATGCAGATAGAGCACCCGGCGGCGAAGATGCTGGTTGAAGTTGCCAAAACACAGGACGAGGAAGTGGGCGACGGAACAACCACGGCTGCCGTGATTGCAGGCGAACTGCTCAAGAAAGCGGAAGGGCTGCTGGACCAGGAAATACACCCGACCGTCATCACAAGGGGTTTCAAGATGGCGAAGGAACACTGCCTCAAATCGCTCGAGAAAATTGCAAGAAAGGTCGAGCTGGGGGACAATGATTTGCTTCTGAAGATAGCGGAGACCGCGATGACCGGCAAGTCGGCCGAGAGGGCGAGCCAGCACCTGGCGAAGCTCGCGGTTGATGCGGTCAAGGCGGTGGCGGAGAAGAGTGACAGGGCTCTTGTCATAGACACCGACAACATCAAGCTCGAAAAGAAGAGCGGCGGGAACTCGGAAGACACCGAACTGATAAAAGGGATACTGATTGACAAGGAGATAGTTCACCCCGGGATGCCGAAACGCATGCAGAACGGGAAGATAGCGTTGCTTGATGCGGCTCTGGAGATAGAGAAGCCGGAAACCGACGCGCAGATCCAGATAACCAATCCCGACCAGATGCAGGCGTTCATGGACCAGGAAGAGAAGATGCTGAAAAACATGGCGGACAAGGTCGCAGCGAGCGGCTGCAACGTCCTGTTCTGCCAGAAAGGCATCGATGACATCGCCCAGCACTTCCTCGCGAAAAAGGGGATACTCGCATGCAGACGTGTCAAGAAAAGCGACATGGAGAAACTTGCAAAGGCAACGGGAGCGAGAGTGGTGACAAGCGCGTCCGACCTGAGCAAGGATGACCTCGGGTTCGCCGGCCTGGTGGAAGAGAAGAAGATAGCCGGCGAGCAGATGACGTTCATCCGCGAATGCAAGGACCCCAAATCGGTCACCATACTGATAAGAGGCGGGACCGAGCACGTGGTCGATGAACTGCAGCGGGCAGTGGAAGATGCGCTCGGAGCGGTGTCCAGCGCGCTCGAAGTCGGCAAGGTAGTTGCCGGCGGAGGCTCGCCGGAGGCGTTCATCGCAAGGGAACTGCGCGAGTACGCGCAGGGATTCAGCGGAAGGGAACAGCTCGCAATACAGGCGTTCGCGGAAGCGATGGAAGTGATTCCGAGAACGCTGGCCGAGAATGCGGGCCTTGACCCGATTGACATCCTGGTGGAACTCAGGGCGGCACATGACGCGGGAAAGCAGACCGCCGGAGTGGACGTGTTCAACGGAAGGATAGTGGACATGTGGGCAGCCGGAGTGATAGAGCCGCTGAAGACCAAAACACAGGCGATATCGAGCGCCGCCGAAGCCGCAGACCTCATCCTGAGGATAGATGACGTGATAGCGGCCGGCAAGCTCGACAAGAGCGGTCCCGGCATGCCGTCGGGCGGAATGCCTCCAGGAATGGGCGAATATTGAGCCCTAAGGGAACCTAGGTTCCCTTCTGGGTTCATTCCTCCTAAATTGGCTGCGGCTATTTCTTTTTTATTAAAGGTGCAGACCCATCTGTATCATGACAGACGAAGGCGCTCCTCCGAAGCAAGACGTTCCGTCCGGATTGCACAAGCAGCTGGTCGAGCTGCCGAAGGAAATAACGCTGATTGAGTGCCCTGAAGACGGGCTGATTCTCCAGAACAAGAGATGGATACCGCTGGAGCCGGTGAATTTCGTGAAGAGGCTCGCAAAGACCCACGGGGAGGTCGACATGTGGGAAGTGATTCCGGCGGAAAACGGGATAGACGTAGAAGTGAGCGGTTGGCTGGGGCCGGGCGAACCGAGAAGGGAAAGGCATAGGATAATCGTGAAGGTCGACAAGCGGCTGTGCGACGTGCACAACTCGGTGCTGAGCGGCTACTGGGAAGCGACCCTCCAGCTCAGGGGAGGCTGGGACGGGGAACACTTCCACTTCATCGAGCACAGGCTGGAAGAGCTGGCAAAAAAAGACCGCTGGGCGTTCCACAGGGAAAAGGCGGTCAAAGGGGGGCTCGACATTTTCGTGGGAAGCAAACAGGCCGTCTGGAAAATAGCACAAGAAATGAAGAGCAAGTTCGGGGCGGAACTGGTCAAAAGCACCACCGTCGTGGGAAGGAAGAACAACAAGAACCTGAACAGGCTGACCGTTTCGGTGAGGTTCCCGGGAAACTTCAGCGAAAAGGGCGCGGATTCTTTATAAACGATGCAAGCTTAGAGAGTGAATGCGACCGCCGCTGACACCGGAACAGATAGCTGAGGAGATAGCACGGACCAAGCTGCCGAAGGAAGGGGAAATCCTGGCGGTAGTCACGGAAGCGCTGGGTTCCGACCGGATGAGGGCCGATTGCGACGACGGTTTCA
This sequence comes from Candidatus Aenigmatarchaeota archaeon, assembly GCA_043799675.1. Classification (GTDB taxonomy): domain Archaea; phylum Aenigmatarchaeota; class Aenigmatarchaeia; order Aenigmatarchaeales; family JACQIB01; genus JAZDNN01. The sequence goes on from JAZDNN010000007.1 coordinate 2,659, forward strand.
CCCGCATCATCCGCATCCCCGGTAAGATGCGCAAGCGGATATGGGTCAGGATAGGCGACCTGATACTGATCGAGCCGTGGAAGGTCCAGAGCAACGAGAGGGCGGATGTGGTCTGGAAGTACACGCGCAACCAGGCCGGATTCATGCAAAGAAAGGGCTACCTGAAGAAGATTCACGTCGACTTCTAGCCCCGAGAGAACCTAGGTTCCCTTAAGGGATTATTCCTCCTAAATTGGTTGCGACTATTCTAGACGTTGAACACGAAACTGAGAATGAAGATTATTGCAATACCAAGCAGAATCGGAAACGTGGCAAGCCGGTGGCTCTTTGCCTCCCTGAAGATGGTGGGCAACAGGCTGAAAGCGGCGATGTACAGGAAGCCGCCGGCGGTGAAAGCGAGCATGGGCGTGGTAATCAGGTCGAAGCTTTTCGCGGCGAGCATCATG
>JAZDNN010000020.1:0-6132 GCA_043799675.1 Candidatus Aenigmatarchaeota archaeon
TGAAGGCTGAGCAGAACGCCGTCTTGAATGCCTCTGCGCTCCTGTCGCCATCGTATGAGGCGCCATTAACGAATATGGTCGGGCTGCTACTTACGCCGAGACTCTGCGCCAAGGCGGCTTCCGCCTTCATCAGGGTCAGACCATCGGAGACTACCTTTGCTTCTATCTGGGTCACGTCAAGGCCTGCGGCCTTTGCGGCATCTTTCCAGGCGGTGTTTATCGTGTTGATGGTCGCATTCGCGTTGACATAGTTGACATAGAGCCAGAACTTGGCCGGCCAGTACTTCCATATGACGGCCTGCCTTTCATCTTCGGCGGCTTCATTTGCTCCGTGCAACGAATTGATCGTATCGCCGCTCATGGTGACTATGAAATGCGGCTCAAAATTGACATTGCTTCCCAACGCTGTGATTGCCGGCCCTACGCCCTGTTCGGCCTGCTTGCCGTAAGGACAAAACGACATCACGAACATCTGGATGGTCGGTTTGTCAGTCTTGGTCGGGTTGAATCCTGTGCTTGCCGATTGCGTCGGTGCGGTGACAGGTTCGGAAATGTCTATCACGCTCGGGAAAAGCATCTTGCCGTCAGGTGAGATGTAAGCCATATACTTCTGGCCATCGACAGTGAAATTCATCGTGTAAAGACCGTTGGACTGGCCGACACCATTTAGGTAGGCTTTCGTTCCGGGCTGGATGGTGTTTATGAAATCCAACGCCTTGTTAGCGGCCGTATTTGCATCCGTCCCGGCAATCGCGGCGCCCGTTATGCCGAATCCGCCGGTAAGCACGCTGGCAATCAGGACTATTACAAGAATCCCGGTCACGGCAATCCAGGCAAGCGGCCGCGCCTTCTTCTCGGCCTGTTGCATCGGTTTCACGGGTTGTTCATCCACAAAATCACTGCTGCTGTATGTCTCGTAATCTATTTAAGCTTTTAGAATCCGTTCGGCGGGTTATTTTATGTTCGGGGGACAAGGATTTGCATGCTCTGTCTCGGTTTGGAATCGACTGCACATACCTTTGGGGCCGGCGTGGTCAGCGATAAGGGAGACATTCTGGCGAACGTGCGCGATTGCTATGTTCCTGCGCAAGGAAAAGGCATAATACCGCGCGATGCTGCTGCACACCACAGCGATGTCTCCGGTCAGGTGGTCGAACAGGCACTGAAAGAGGCAAAAACCGGCTTGGCTGACATCGACCTGATAGCTTACGCCCGCGGGCCGGGCATTCCTCCTTGTCTGAGGGTAGGCGCTGCTGTGGCAAGGGCCCTTGCTCTCAAGCACGAGAAGCCGCTGGTCGATGTGAATCATCCGGTAGCGCACATAGAGATTGGGAAGCTAATGACAGGGGCGAAGGACCCTGTAATAATCTACGTGAGCGGGGGCAATACGCAGGTCCTTGCCCTGGTCGAGGGAAGATACAGGGTGTTCGGGGAGACGCTGGATATTCCTGTAGGCAATGCGTTAGACCAATTTGCAAGAGAGGCAGGATTAGGTTTCCCGGGCGGTCCTGCGATTGAGATTGCAGCAAAAGGCGGAAAATACATAGAGCTGCCTTACGTCGTCAAGGGGATGGACCTCTCCTTTGCGGGTATTGTCAGTGAAGTGCAGAGGAAAATGAAGGCCGGTGCCGGCATTACCGACCTTGCTTTCTCGCTTCAGGAGACCGTGTTTGCTATGTTGGTGGAGGTGACCGAGAGGGCCGTTGCTCATACCGATAAGAAGGAGGTGCTGGTGGTCGGAGGGGTGGCTGCCAACAAGAGATTCGCCGAAATGCTGGACATAATGTGCAGAGAGAGGGGAGCCAAAGCTTTTGCAACTCCGCTGGAGTATTCAGGTGACCAAGGGACAATGGTTGCCTGGACCGGCCTGCTGGTGTATAGGTCAAAGTCATATGACAGGAAGAAGGCTATGAATGCTATGATTGATCCCCGCTGGCGCGCGGACGAAGTGGAAGTCACGTGGTCATAGAACTTTTGCTCGTCATGTCCTTGTGAACGGAGTAATATCAAAAGCTTAAGTTCAGGTTATTCTACGATATCTTATGATTAACCCGCGGTTCGAAAACTTCAAGAACTTCATGTTCGACCTGGACGGGACCATCTGGAAATGGACCTGTCTCATTCCCGGGGCGAAAAAAGTCGTAGAGGAGCTTTATGCCAACGGAAAGACCGTGCATTTCATAACCAACAACACCGCGCTTTCCCGTGCAGGGTTCGTGGCCAAGCTGAAGGGGTTCGGCATCAGGACGACCGTGGACCAGATAATCAATCCGAGCGTGCCGGCGGCAAGGATACTGAAGGGAAAGAGGGTGTTCCTGCTTGCCGAAGGCATACGGAAGGACCTGCTTTCGGCAGGCGTCAAAATAACCGGCAGCAGACCGCAGGCGGTGCTGATAGGCGAGGACAGGACGATAAACTATGACAAGCTGGTGACCGCGACCACTGCCGTCAATTCCGGGGCGCATCTTTACAAGACCGCCGCCGGCGGAAGGTGGCTGATGGGGGACAAGCAGTGGCCCGGGACGGGCGCCATCGCAGCCGCGATAGAGATGGCAACCGGAAGAGTGGCCGAGCTGATAGGAAAGCCCAGCAGGCACATGCTCCAGGACATGCGCAGGATAGGATACAAGGCAAGCGAGACGGTGATAATAGGCGACGAGACCCTCACGGACATAGAGGCGGGAAACCTGCTCGGTTGGAAGACCGCCCTCGTGCTTACCGGGAACAGCAACGGAAGGGATGCCATCCTCGCTCACGGGTACAACAAGCCGCAATTCGTCCTCAGCAGCGTGGCGGAGCTCTTGAAACGGTAGTGCCTGATGGTCAGAGTCTGACCAACCTTTCAAGAAGGCGGTTCAGTCTCCTGTACTCATTCTTGACGGTGTCGTCCGAAACCATCCTGCTTTGACCGCTCATTGTTTCGACGTCGATGTGCAGGCTGAAGTTCATGTGGGTGGTCTTCCTGCGGGCGATGAGGTGGAAGTCGCCGCGGCGGTATCTGACCTCATCTTTCCCGACTGTTGCCCGCAAGTATCCCAATTCACGGAGGCCGGTTTCCATCCTTTCGGTGTCATAAATCTGTTCCGTCCTCCAGCTGACCATGATTTGATGAGCACGAGAAAGCTTAAATGGGAAGAAACAGCCGGCAAAAGCCGGCAGCAAAAAGATGGTTTCCCGCTTTCGCGGGAACCAAGGTGTCAACCAATGGAGCCGTGCCCTGAACGGCACCAAGTTGCGGTCGGGAACTGCCCCCTGCAGAGCTGTTCCAAACAGCAGATGGCAGGGAGCATATAAGCGGCTTGTGGAGGCAAGGGCTAGACCTCAAGTCCAGCCTTTTCGATAGGGCATTTTGTTTTTAAATCCCGCCCTCCAATCTGGCACGAGAGCAATGGTGCCAATACCAGTGATAGTTCCGATACGGTTCTACGGGTTCGATACGGCCATATACGCCTTCGCGGCCATCATAGGTTTTGCGATAGCTTACAAGGCATGCAGGCTGCATGAATTCAGCGGGAAGAGGGAACATCTGTGCATGGCCACCGCGTTCACCATCCTCAGCATGTCCCTTGCGACCCTTGCATTGACATCAGGTTACACGTATTTCAGTTATTTCACGCAGGGCTCATGCTGCGTGTTCGATCAGATATTCAGCATCGATGATGTCGGTTACTGGATATATTTCATCGCCAGCGTGGTGAGTTACAGCCTGCTGGCAATCAGCTACATGCCCAAGACAAAGAAGGGACTGTTGCTGCCAGCGGTGTTCATGACGACGACATATTTCAGTTATTTCAACGTCCTGCTGTTCTTCCTGATGAGTTTCGTCGCATTCAATGCAACCAAGCACTGGTATGAAAAAAAGAACCTGAACAGCGGCCTGGTCGCTTCCGGTTTCCTGCTCATTGCCGCTTATCACGCCGCCCTGCCGTTCGCCATGTTCAGCAAACTGCTGTATGTGGCGGGCCACTTCGGCCTCGTGCTGGGATTCGCCGCACTGCTTGTCATGCTCATCCGAACGACGAAATAGGTGTCAATATGCCAATGGTACCGCCTTCGACCCCGAGAGAGACAGAGCCCGAAAGACGGAGTCAGGTCCAGATTTATGCGGACATTCTGAGGCTGCTGATAAGGAAGGGGGGCTGCGCAAAACCGACGCACATACTTTACGGTGCGAACCTTTCCCACAAGCGGCTGCTGAAATACGTGGAAATCCTGCTGCAACAGAACTTCATAGAGCAGGCAAACATGGGCGGGCACATGTGCTACAAGATAACCCCTAAGGGGCATACCTTCCTCAAAGAACTCAAGAAGATTGAGGAGTTCTCCGAAGCGTTCGGCGTGCCGATTTAAACTCTGGTTTATATTCTCTGTTCAGAAAGCTAAGAGATGGTGCATCTGAGTGGGCATGCGAAAGTCAAGAGGAAGGCCGTGAAGGCAAAAAAGGCAGTTGCTCATACTTCCAAGTCTATAGCTCGCCATGCTTCTGGAACGGAGAAAAGCAAGGGTTTCTACGTCACGACCGCGATCGATTACACCAATGCGCCGCCGCACATAGGTCACAGCCTGGAGAAAGTGCAAGCCGATGTTCTTGCAAGATGGCACAGGCTGAACGGGGAGAAGGTGTTCTTCCTTACCGGGACCGATGAGCACGGACAGAAAAACGAGAACGCGGCGGCGGCTGCAGGGATAACACCGAAAGAATTCGTTGACAGGATGGTCCCGCACTTCAAGCATGCGTGGGAGGCTCTCAACCTTTCGTTCGATAGGTTCATCCGGACGACCGACGCTGATCATGTAAAGATAGCGGTCGAGCTGATAAAAAAGGTCGCAAAGAACGGAGACATCTACAAGGATTCGTATGAGGGGCTATATTGCGTGGGCTGCGAACGGTTCTATACCGAAAGGGAGCTCGATGACGGTTCCTGCCCCGTGCACAAGAAACAATGCGAGAAGGTGAAGGAGGAGGGATACTTCTTCAGGCTGAGCAAATACCGGCAGAAGCTGCTCGATTTCTATGAACAGAATCCGCATTTCATAGTGCCAGAAGGGAGAAGGAACGAAATAATCAATAGGGTGAAGGAAGGACTGAAGGACGTCAGCATAACGAGGGCAAACGTTAAGTGGGGGATACCGTTCCCGCTGGATGAACGGTACAGCACCTATGTCTGGTTTGATGCCCTGCCGAACTACATAACTGCGCTGGGCTGGCCCGACGGCAAACTGTTCAAGCAGTTCTGGCCCGCGGATGTTCATTGCATAGGAAAGGACATTGCCTGGTTCCACTGCGTGATTTGGCCGGCAATCCTGTTGTCCGCGGGAATAGAGCCGCCCAAGACGGTTTTCGTCCATGGCTACCTGACAGTGAACGGCGAGAAGATATCCAAGAGCCTGGGCAACGTTATAGACCCGACGTTCTTGGTACAGAAATACGGAGCAGACACGGTGAGATACTTTTTGCTCAGGGAGATACCTTCCACCGAGGACGGCGACTTCAACGAGAAGGCGCTTATAGCCAGGAACAACAGCGAGCTGGCCGACCAGCTCGGCAACCTGGTCAATCGTGCCCTTGTGCTTTGCGAGAAATTCACCGACGGAAAGGTTCCTAAGTCGGGCAAACCTGACGGGGGCCCTGACGTGCATCTGATCGCGGATTCCCTGGCAACACAGAAGAAGATGGAAACCTGCCTGAAGGAGCTGAAGTTCCACGATGCGCTGACGGAGCTTTGGCGGCTGGTGGCCAGGGCCAATGCTTACGTGAATGAGACCAAGCCGTGGGAATTGAATGGGGAGAGGCAACAGACTGTTCTGTATAATCTGCTCGAGAGCGTGAGGTTCATTGCGGTCCTACTGGAGCCTTTCCTGCCGGCGACTGCAGAGAACATATTGGGGCAGCTAGGCATAGTTGGGCAACGCAATCCGAATATTGCTCGTCTTGCTTCAGGAACGGAGAAATATAATGGTCAGAACTTCTCCACGCTGAGGAAGTTCGGTGGGCTGAAGGCGGGAACCAAACTGAACAGAGGAAAGATACTGTTCAACAAAATTGAAGCTAATGCCGCTGCGGCGGGCGAAACAAACGAAACAATAGGCCGTCACACTCTTGGTGGCGGGCAGATATCAGAAACAAAAGAA